>DATCXR010000439.1:0-10027 GCA_036565685.1 Gemmatimonadaceae bacterium | reverse complement strand
CGAGCGGAGGCGCGAAGGCGTGGACGGTGCGCGCGGATCTCCGCGATAGCGCGGCGCCCGAGCGACTGGTGAACGATGTAGCGGCGCACTTCGGGTCGCTCGATGTGCTGGTCAACTCCGCCGCCGTGATGGTGCGCATGCCGCTGGAGGAGGTCACGCCGGAGAAGTGGGATGCGACCTTCCACCTGAACCTGCGCGCGCCCTTCTTCTGCGCGCGCGCCGCGGCGAAGGTGATGCGCCAGGGCAAGGCGGCTGGCGATGGAACGCGGGGCGCCATCATCAACATCGCCGACCTCGCGGGGCTGGAGAGCTGGCCCGGCTATATCCCGCACGGGGTCTCGAAGGCGGGCGTGATCCACATGACCACCTCTCTCGCGCGCGTGCTCGCGCCGGAGATCCGCGTGAACGCGATCGCCCCTGGCGCCGTGCTCCTCCCCGAGAGCTGGGGTCCCGAGGATGCCGCGCATCTCGAGCGAACCACGCCACTGCGCAGGCTCGGCTCCCCCGACGACGTGGCGCAGGCGATGTTGTACCTCCTCGAGGCCGACTACGTGACCGGCCAGACGCTGGTGGTGGACGGGGGACGCCACATCCGGTGATGGCGGCTCATCCCCGTCACCGGCCGCTTATCTTTCATGGATGCAGCGTTACGGGACAGTGGTCGTGGTCGGTGGCCTGTGCTAGCGAAGTGAACCCGAATTTACGACTTCAATGACAGAGCGCAAAAGGGAAACCCTGGTGATCATCGGCTCCGGTCCCGCCGCGTGGACCGCCGCCGTCTACGCTGCGCGCGCCAATCTCGATCCGCTCGTGTTCGAGGGAGAACCGATCGGCACCGCGATTCCCGGCGGTCAGCTGATGACCACCACAGAGGTGGAGAACTACCCCGGCTTCCCTGAGGGAATCACCGGGCCCGAGCTGATGGACAGGATGCGCGAGCAGGCGCTGCGCTTCGGTACGCGGGTGGTGAGCGAGGCGGTGGAAAGGGTGGATTTCTCGGGTCCGCCCTTCGGGCTGAAGCCCACGGTCAGCGACGAGGTGGAAGCCATGGCGGTGATCGTCGCCACGGGTGCCAACGCCAAGTGGCTGGGCATTCCCAACGAGGAGCGGCTGGCGCAGAGCGGTGGTGGCGTCTCCGCCTGCGCGGTTTGCGATGCCGCGCTCCCGGTGTACCGCAACCAGGTGCTCGGCGTCGTCGGCGGTGGCGACACGGCCATGGAAGAAGCGCTCTACACGACCAAGTTCGCGCGAGAGGTGGTGATAATCCATCGGCGCGATGCCTTCCGCGCGTCCAAGGTGATGGCCGAGCGGGTGCTCGCGCATCCGAAGATCCGCGTGCTCTGGAACAGCAAGGTGGTGGAAGTTCTGGGCTACGATTCCATCACGGGCGTTCGCGTGGAGGATACCGAGACGGGTGAGCGGAGCGACGTCGAGCTGGGCGGCCTCTTCGTGGCCATCGGCCACACGCCCAACACCGCGTTCCTCGGCGGGCAGCTGGCGCTGACGCCGCACGGCTACATAAAGCTTCCCTCGCCCTGGCGCACGGTCACCAGCGTACCGGGCGTATTCGCCGCCGGCGACGTGATGGATGACTACTATCGGCAGGCGATCACCGCGGCCGGCACGGGGTGCATGGCCGCGCTCGAGGCGGAGCGCTGGCTGGCGCACCACGGCGTGGGCGAGCCGCCCGTCATCGAGACGGCGGAGGCACCGGTGTCGAGCGACTCGGCGCTCTCGTGACGCAGCGTCGCCCGGCGCGCGAGCGGCGTCCATGATGAAAATTCAGACCATCGCGGTGGGCCCGCTCCAGGAGAACACGTACCTGGTGGTTGACGAAGAGGCGCGGCGCGCGGTCTTCGTGGACCCGGGCGACGAGGCGGATCGGCTGCTGCGCGCGCTCGACGCGAGCGGCGCGGAGCTCGAGGCGATCTGGCTTACGCATTCGCACATGGACCATGTGGGCGCGATCGCGGGAATAGTGCGCCGGCACCCGGTGCCGATCCTGGTGCACCCGGACGGTCTTCCCGTGTACCGGGGAGCCGCGGAGCACGCGCGCTACTTCGGGCTGGAGATCGAGCAGCCGCCGCCTACCGACGCCGCGCTCCACGAGGGCGATACGCTGAGCGTGGGCGACACGCACTTCGAGGTGATTCACACGCCGGGTCACGAGCCCGGGCACGTCGTGATCCATGGCAACGGGGTGGCTTTCGTGGGGGACTGCCTCTTCGCGGGCTCGGTGGGCCGCACGGACCTGCCGATGGCGAGCGGGCCGGAGCTGGCGCGCTCGCTGGAGCGGATCGTGGCTCTGGGCGACGACGTGCGGGTGTACCCCGGCCACGGCCCGGCCACGACCATAGGCCACGAGCGTCGGCACAACCCATTTCTCAACGGCAGCGTGCGCATCGCCGGGGCCCGATGAGCCCGAGACGATCGACTCCCGGTGCGACCCAGGCGGGGATCGCCGCGGTGCTGCTCGCTGCCTGGTTGGGCGCGGCGATCTACTTCAGCGCCGTCGTGGCGCGAGCGGCGTTCGCTGTACTTCCATCGCGCACGCTCTCGGGCGATCTCGTGGGCGCAACGCTGCCCACCATCTTCGTGGGAGGCGTGGCGATGGCTGGCTTGGCGGTGCTCCTCGCGCTCCCGGCACCACGGCGGGAATGGTATGCGGGGCGCTTCGTGTGGCTCCTCGCCTCGCTTGTGGCGGCCGGTCTGTGCGCGGTGGGGCAGTTCGTGCTCACTCCGAGGATAGACGTGCTCAGAGGATCGCTCGGGATAGCGCTCGAGAGCACGCCGGCCAGCGACCCGGTACGCGCGGAGTTCGCGCGGCTGCATCTCTTCTCGGTAGGTGCGCTGGGGATCGCGATCGTGGTCGCACTCATCGCCCTGGTAGCGGCGATACGGCACGCCACGTCCGCCCGTATGAGGTGAGACCGCGCAGTGCGTGCCGATCCGCGCGGTGGATTGCGGAGGTCATCATGCGCCCCAGTCCGTGGATGCTGGCACGGAAGCGAAACGTAGAGCAGATTGTCAGGGCGACGAGTGCGATCGCGCTCTCCACACCTCTGAACCGGCTCGCGCAAACGCACGGCGCGCCGAACCACCGCTGACCGCACCCGAGGAGAACCCACATGCGAAGATTCCATGGTCTGATCGTAGGAAGCGCGATCGTCATGGCAGGTTGTAATCTCTCGAGCGACCTGTCCACCACGCAGCGTCTTGGCTTCGTGTCCATCACCCAGGTTGGGGAGGGCGACACTGCGAAAGTCAACGTCGTCGGGCAGTTCCTTCAGAGCAGCCCTTCGATTCAGGTACCTATCCTGAATACCGCCGCTGCGAACGACACCTGCTCCGTGGGCAGTTATTCGGGCCCGCCGGAAGAGCCCGGCCCGATCAAGGTGGACAATCTGAACGCCGGCGACACGATCACCATCACGACCGACAAGGGAGTCGGCAAGCTCGTGCCCGTGCTCAACGAGGCGGGGTCGGTGGACTACCGGCTTGCCGATGGACCGGTGCTCTTCACCCCAGGTTCCCAGGTGAACGTCGTCATCCCTGGCGACAGCGGAGGCTTCCCCGCGCACACCGTGAAGGTCAATACGTTCGTCACCCCCACCTTCGCCCCGATAGAACGTCATCCGGACGAGGATCTCGATCTCAACTGGTCGCCGGCCGGCGCGCCTCTCGGCGCGATACTGTTGGATTTCCTCTACTCCAATACGGAGAGTGCGGCGCCGAACAGGGAAATGATCTGCGTCCTGCGCGACGACGGCAGCCACACGATCCCGAGGTTCATCGTCGGTGGAGAGTGGGAGACGTCTCCGGACGGCGCGCAGTCGGTAAGAGGCATCCGGCGGAACACCACGATTCAGCAGAACCAGGATGTTCTGCTGGACGTGATCGTGCAGGTGGCGGTGCCATCAATCCCGCTCACAGCGCCGGATACCACCACCGCGGCGCTTCGCGCGCCCGCGACTAACTGACATACACCAATCATCGGAGCTGGAGGAAAGCTGATGTCGGAGCAGACACGCACGGAGAAGGATCCCCTCGGGCCGCTCGCCGTCCCGGCGAGAGCTCTTTACGGCGTCCAGACCGTGCGGGCCACGCAGAACTTCCCGATCAGCGGACTGCGTCCGCAGCCGATGTTCGTGACCGCGGTAGCCTGGATCAAGAAGGCCGCGGCGCTTACCCACGAGGAAACCGGCAGGCTCGACCCGCAGCTCGCACAGGCCATCGTGAAGGCGGCGGATGAGATCCTGAGCGGTGAGCATCGTGATCAGTTCGTGGTCGATGTCTACCAGGCTGGTGCCGGCACCTCGCACAACATGAACGTGAACGAGGTGCTGGCCAACCGCGCGAACGAGCTGCTCGGCAAGCCGCGCGGTGAGTACAAGCCCATCCACCCGAACGATCACGTGAACATGGCGCAGTCCACCAACGACGTGATCCCCACGGCGATTCGGCTGGGCGCCCTGGCGCTGCTCGACGGGCTGGTGAAGTCGTTCTCCTCGCTGCGCGACGCTTTTCTGGAGAAGGGGAAGGAGTTCGACGACGTGATGAAGGCCGGGCGCACGCACCTCCAGGACGCGATGCCGATCCGGCTCGGCCAGGAGTTCCGTGCGTACGGCCACACTATCGATCGCAACATCCGCCGGATCGAGCGCGCGGCCGACGACCTTCGCGATCTCGGGATCGGCGGGAGCGCGGTTGGTACGGGCGTGAACGTCGAGCCCGAATACCCGGCGCTCATGATGAAGCACCTGAGCGAGATGACGGGACTGGAGCTCCGCGCGGGCGAAGACCGCATCCAGCTCATGCAGAGCATGGGCGATGTGGCGGCATTCAGCGGGCAGCTCCGCACGCTCGCGGTGGACCTGAGCAAGATCGCCAGCGACCTGCGACTCCTCGCCTCGGGCCCGCGCACCGGGCTCGACGAGATCCTCCTCCCCGCCGTGCAGCCGGGGTCGTCGATCATGCCGGGGAAGGTCAATCCGTCCATCGCGGAGATGGTCAACCAGGTGTGTTTCCAGGTGATCGGCAACGACACCTGCATCACCATCTCCGCCGAGCACGGGCAGCTCGAGCTCAACGTCATGATGCCCGTGATCGCGCAGAATCTCTTCCAGTCGATGGTGATCCTCACCAACGCGGCCACTTCGCTCGCCGACCGCTGCGTGAAGGGGATCGAGGCGAACCGCGAGCAGTGCGAGTACTGGGTGGAGCGCTCCGCGGCGCTCTCCACCGCGCTGGCGCCAGCGATCGGCTACGCCCGGGCGGCGGAGCTCAGCAAGCGGTCGGTGAAGGAGAACGTGCTCATCCGCGACCTCGTGCACCGGGAGCACGTCATTCCCGACGACGAGGTGGACGAGGTGCTCGACCTCCGGCGGATGACGGAGATCGGCATACCGGGAGCGGAGGCGAAGAAGTGAGCTCGGGGGCCGCTCTCTTGTCCTCCCAGCCGATCGGGTCTATCCTCCAATCATGCGCATAACTACCTGGGCAGAGTACGGATTGATCTGCGCTCTCCACCTCGCGAAACGGGAGGGGGAGGGGCCGATCACCGGTCGCGACATGGCGGACCGCGAGCGGCTGCCCACGGACTACGTGGAGCAGATTCTTCTGCGGCTCCGCCGCGCCGAGATAGTGCGGAGCGTGCGCGGCGCGCGGGGCGGCTACCAGCTCGCGCGTCCGCCGGCCGAGATCTCCGTGCGCGAGGTGATCAACGCCACCGAGCTTACGACTTTCGATCTGCACTGCGTGTCCCATCCGGTGGATGACAGACGTTGCTCGCAGTCCGAGACGTGCAGCATTCGCCCGGTATGGCTCCTCCTGCAGAGCAAGATCGACGATGTGCTGGAGAGCGTTCACCTCTCCGACCTGCTCTACGAGGAGCCCGAGGTGCGCGAGCGCGTGGGCCTTCCCGTACTGCAGGGTTGAGCGGCGCGGGCGCTCCACCCGCCTCCTCTATCATGCCCCCTCGGCCTGACGCGAATCCATGAGCTTCTGGCGTCGTTGGGTCGAGGACCGCTCACTCGGCGCGAAGGCCGATCAGTTCGTCGCATCCATCGTCGCCGAGCCGGAGGATGCGGATGTGCGCTGGCTCGCTGCCAACGGGACCGGGGGCGACGTGGACCACGCCCGCTGGGAGCTGCGCTACGCGCGGCGAGCGTTGGGGCTGCACACGGCCCGGCGCGACGCTCTGGACGACCGTACCGCATCGGTGGTGGCCCGCGCGCTATCCCAATACCTCGCCCGTGATCCCGCGGTGGCCGCCGGCAAGCTGCGCGTGGTGGAGCGGCAGCTGAACGAGCGTCTGCGCGCCTACGGCGAGGCGCTGGCCAACAGGGAGGGGGCGGGTACCGGGTGGCACCTGGGGCGCACGCTTCTCGAGTTCGCGGGGAGGCGAGATGCCGTGCCCACCGAGGTGGTGCTGCGCGGCTCTGAGGTACTGGCGGGGTATCTGGGCGCCGCGAACGAGGCGCTGAGGAAGAGCTTCGGGGCCGCCAGCCTCCCGGAAGGTGGCGACGGGGTCAGGTCTGGAATCGTGAATTGATACGGCCGGAGCGGCCGGCCGTACCAATTCACGATTCCAGACCTGACCCCGTCGCAGCGTAGTGCTCGGAGCGGGACTCGAACCCGCACGGCCTTGCGGCCACAGCGTCCTGAGCGCTGCGTGTATACCAGTTTCACCACCCGAGCGTGGCCGGCCAAGCGTCCGGCACAGTCGAGAATATTAACTCGTGCCGGGTCCCGCCGTCAACGCGCGTTGCGTTGCCTGCTCCATCGGCGCTGTCTATGTTGCACGTGCCGGCGTGCATCGGTCATATGGTATGAGTGCGCGCCGGCGGCGCGTCCGAATGCACACCCGCACTCACCTCTCACGCCCGGCGTGACCGCCACGCGATGCCCCGCGCAGAAGACGAAGACAAGAAGCTCATAGCCCGGAACAAGCGAGCGCGTCACGACTATCATATCCTGGATAGCTGGGAGGCCGGCATCGTGCTCACCGGCACCGAGATAAAATCGCTGCGCGCTGGCAAGGCGAACATCACCGACGCCCACGCGGTGGTGAATGGTGGGGAGGTCTTTCTGATCAACGCGCACATCTCGCCGTACGAGCAGGGGAATCAGTTCAATCACGACCCCACGCGAACTCGCAAGCTGCTGCTTCACGCGCGCGAGATACGAAAGTTGATCGGAGCCGTCGAGCGGCAAGGGCTCACGCTCATCCCGCTCGACATGCACTTCAGCAGAGGGAGGGCGAAGGTGTCGCTTGCGCTGGGGAAGGGGAAGAAGCTGCACGACAAGCGCTTCGATCAGAAGAAGCGCGAGGACGAGCGCGAGATGGCTCGCGCGGCAAGGCGGAGGTGATCCCGTGAGCTGCGCGATCCTCCTGGCGCTGCAGATCGCGGCCGCCACGCCCGCACCGCCCGCCGCTCCACTTCACTCGGCGGCAGCGAACCGTCCGGCCGCCGCCGCGTCGTTCGATGCGAGCGACGCTTCCCCTGATGCCGCCGATCGCCACACGCACGCCGTGCGTAAGCGCCGCGTGGTCGTGGACGCGGGCCACGGAGGCGTGGATCCCGGGATGTCCGGCCCCATCGGACGCAGATGGAAGATCAAGGAGAAAGACATCACCCTCCAGGTGTCGCGCCGGCTGGCAACCGCGCTGCGCGAGCGCGGGCTGGATGTGATCATGACCCGCAATGCTGATACCCTGATCGACCTTCATGATCGCGGGCGGATCGCCAACGACAAGCAGGGCGATCTCTTCATCTCGGTCCACGTGAATGCCGCGAACCCACGCTGGAAGAATCCTGGAGCGGCTCGCGGCTTCGAGACCTACTTCCTCGCCGAAGCGAAGACCGAGGACGCCAAGCGAGTGGAGCGGATGGAGAACGAGGCGGTGCGCTTCGAGACCGACGCCGAGGCCTCGAGCGGTGACCCCCTCAGCTTCATCATCAACGACATGGCTCAGAACGAGCACCTGCGCGAGTCGAGCGACCTGGCTTCCGTCATCCAGGCGCGGCTGGGCAAGGTGGAGCCCGGGCCGAGCCGCGGGGTGAAGCAGGCCGGCTTCATCGTGCTCACCACCGCGTACATGCCGGCGGTCCTGGTGGAGATCGGCTTCGGGACCAACCCGGGGGACGCCACTTTCATGAAGAGCCCTACTCACCAGCGCGAGATTGCCGACGCGATCGCCGATGGCGCCGTGGAGTACCTGGAGCACTACGAGCGGCGTCTCGCGGGCGGCGGCTCCCAGCCGTGATGCCACTCGCTTGCGCGGTACCCCCACGAGGGTCTGAGCCCATCGTTCCGGAGCCGGTGTCGCGCACCACGGCAGAGTGTCGGCCGGCTCCCGCGAGTCGCGGCGTATGAGCGACCGGCTCGCGGTGACCGCCGCCGGGCTGCACTTCCAGAATCCCGTCCTCCTCGCCTCGGGCACCGCCGCCTTCGGTAGAGAGATCGCGGCCGCCATCGCCCTCGACGAGTTGGGGGGGATAGTCACCAAGGCGGTGAGCCGGCTGCCGCGCCACGGGGCACCGGCTCCGCGCGTGTCGGAGTTCCCCGGCGGGATGATCAACGCGGTGGGGCTGGCCAATCCGGGGCTGGACGAGGTGCGGCGCACCGAGCTCCCCTGGCTCGCGGCGAACGTGAAGAGGTCGCGGGTGCTCGTGAACGTGGTGGGCGATGTGGTCGAGGATTACGCCGCCGTGGTGGCCGGCCTCGACGATGTCGCGGGCGTCGACGCCTTCGAGCTCAACGTCAGCTGCCCCAACGTGAAGGCAGGTGGGATGGAATTCGGTGCTGACCCATGCTCGCTCGCCGATGTGGTGCGCGGGGCACGCGCCGCCACGCGCCGGCCGCTCTTCGTGAAGCTGAGCCCGACGCTGCAGGACATCGCTCGCAGCGCGGCGGTCGCCGTGGATGCCGGGGCGGACGCGATCACCCTCGTGAACACTCTCCCCGGCCTCGTGGTGGATGTGGAGCGACGCCGGCCCGCCCTCGGCTTCGGAACTGGCGGGGTGAGCGGGCCCGGGCTGCTTCCGATCGGCGTGTTGGCCACGTGGAAGGTATCGCGCGCAGTGAGGGCACCGATCGTGGGGCTCGGCGGAATCTCCTCGGCGCGCGACGCGCTGCAGTACTTGATGGCGGGCGCAACGCTCGTGGGCGTCGGTACCGCGGCGCTGCGAGACCCGCGAGCGCCGGAGCGCATCGCGCGCGGACTGGAGATCTGGTGCGAAGGCCAGGGCGTGCGGTCGATCGCGGAGATAGTCGGGAGCCTCGAGTGGCCGGCATGACCTCTCCGAACACGCCTTCGAAAAAGCCTTCGAACACGCATCCGAACGCGCCGCGCGTCATCGTCGCGCTCGACGTCCCCTCGGCGGAGCGCGCGCTTGCGCTGGCGGAATTGCTGGGGCCCAACTGCGACTTCGTGAAGGTGGGGAGCGAGCTGTTCACGGCCGCGGGCCCGCGGGTGGTTCGCGACCTCGCCTCGGGCGAGGGCGGGGGAGTGAGGCGCGATATCTTCCTGGACCTCAAGTTCCACGACATCCCCGCCACCGTCCGCGGCGGTGCCCGGAGCGCGGCGGCCCTCGGCGCCACGCTCCTCACCGTGCACGCGTCGGGCGGGCGCGAGATGATCGAGGCAGCCGTCGAGGGTGCGGGACCGGAGTGCGGAGTTCTGGCGGTCACCATCCTCACCTCCCTCGATGCCCAGGTGCTCGGCGAGGTGTGGGGCCGTCCGGTGGCTGACCTCACCGGGGAAGCGCTCCGCCTGGCCGACATCGCGCGATCCGCGGGCGCGCACGGCGTGGTTTGCAGCGGTCACGAGGCCGCGGCGATTCGCGAGCGTCACGGCGACGCGCTGAAGCTGCTGGTGCCGGGGATTCGCCTGGCGGGCGGCGACGTGCACGACCAGCGGAGGGTCGTGACCCCGGCCAGCGCCGTGGCGGCCGGCGCCTCGTACCTGATCCTGGGCCGCGCGGTCACCGCGGCCGACGATCCGCTGGCGGCGCTGGCGCGG
>DATCXR010000432.1:0-6140 GCA_036565685.1 Gemmatimonadaceae bacterium | reverse complement strand
AACACGCCGACGCTCGGCAGGTGGGCGATGGTCCGCACCGCGCGCGCGATCGGGCGCGTGGCGTCGTCCCGGCGCGGCATCGCGGCGCTGAGCGGGATGCACCGGATGGTGGCATCGCGCGCCGCGAGCGTGGATGACTTTCGCAGGCGCTTCGAGACGCTTCGGCCTTCCGTGCTCTTCTGCTCGCACCAGCGGCCGCCCGAGATCCTGGCTCCCACGCTCGCGGCGCGTTCTCTCGGAATCCCGACGGCGACTTTCATCTTCAGCTGGGACAACCTCACCAGCAAGGGACGAATAGCGGCGCCCTTCGATCATTATCTGGTGTGGAGCGACCAGATGCGCGACGAGCTGCTGCGCTACTACCCTGATGTGTCGGCGGAGCGCGTGCACGTCGTGGGCACACCGCAGTTCGATCCGCATACCGACGAGCGGCTCCACTGGTCGCGCGAAGAGCTTTTCGCGCGTCTCGGTGCCGACCCGGCGCGGAAGCTCATCTGCTTCTCGGGCGGCGATGCGGGTACCTGCCCCGATGATGCCGGCCACGTGGCCATCCTCATGGAGCACGTGAGAGCGGGACGCATACCCGGCAACCCGCAGGTCGTCCTCCGTCCGGCGCCGGTGGACGGAGGCGCGCGCTACGAGCCGGCGCGCGCGCGCTACCCCGAGCTGATCTACGCGCCGCCCGAGTGGACGCACATGCGCGCCGGCAACTGGGCGCGCGTGATGCCGCTTCCCGGCGATGTGGCTCTCCTCGCCAACCTCACCCGTCACGCGGACGTGAACGTGAACACGGCGTCCACGATGACGCTCGACTTCGCGATCCACGATCGGCCGGTGGTGAATCTCGCCTTCGACGTGACATCGCCGCCGCCGCTCGGGAAACCGCTCTGGGAAGTGTACTACCAGTACGAGCACTACCGGCCGGTGGTGGAGCTGGGGGCGGCGCGCGTGGCGCGTTCCGCGGAGGAGATCGCGACGCACGTGAGCGCCTACCTCGAGAACCCGGCGCTCGACCGCGAGGCGCGGCGGAAGCTCGTGGAGCTCGAGGTGAGTCTCCCACTGGGCAGGAGCAGCGCGCGCATCCTCGATGTGCTCCAGCGGATCGCCATCCCCCGGAATGGCGCGACTCCGGCGGCCGCTCCGCGCTCGCCCGAGGCCGCGAGGGTGTGATGCGGATCTGCTTCGTCTGCTCCGACTACCCACCGGGCCCGCACGGCGGTATCGGTACGATGACGCAGCTTCTCGCGCGCGCCATGGTGCGCGCCGGCCACCAGGCGCGCGTGGTGGGCGTGTACGCGCCGTCGTATCCCGCGCCGGATCGCGAGAACGACCGTGGCGTGGAGGTGTGGCGGCTGCGGGAGCCGCGCGGCCGCAGCGGCTGGATTCGCGCGCGCCGCGCGCTCTTCGCTCTGGTGGCGGAGTGGAGTCGTACGGGAGCTGCCGACCTCGTGGAGGTGCCCGACTGGGAGGGATGGGCGGCCGGGTGGCCGCGGCTTCCGGTGCCCGTGGTGGCGCGACTCAACGGATCGGCCACCTACTTCGGTGCGGAGATCGGGACGCCGGTGCGCTGGCACGTGCGTCAGCTCGAGCAGTGGTCGCTGCGCCGCGCCGACTTCTGGTGCTCGGCCAGTCGCTACACCGCGGATCGGACGCGGCGTGTGCTCTCGCGCCCCGGTCCGCCCGACGCGATCCTCTACAATCCGGTGGAGGTACCTCCTCCCTCGCACGATCGCGAGCGCTCGCGCGATACCATCGTCTTCAGCGGGACGCTCACGGAGAAGAAGGGGGTCATCTCGCTCGCGCGCGCCTGGCCGATGGTGGCGCACGCGGTTCCACGCGCGGAGCTGCGGATCTTCGGAAAGGATGGCACGACGAGCGGGGGTGGCTCCATGCGCGAGCACCTCCTCGCGCTGCTGCGCGGAGAGTGCGGCGAGGGGCGCGTGCACTTCCACGGACACGTGAGCCGTGATGAGCTGATACATACGCTCGCCTCCGCCCGCGCCGCGATTTTTCCCTCGTACGCGGAAGCCTTCGCGCTGGCGCCGCTCGAAGCGATGGCCGCGAGCTGTCCCACCATCTACTCCACGCGGGGGAGCGGGCCCGAGCTCATAGTTCACGAGCGCGATGGCTTGCTGGTGGATCCCGACGATCCGCGGCAGATCGCGGACGCGATCATCCGCGTACTGGAAGACGATTCGCTCGCGAGTGCCCTGGGCGCCGCGGGACGGCGCCGCGTGGCGGAGAACTTCTCGGTGGAGATGGCGGTGGAGCGGAACGCGGAGTTCTACGAGCGTTGCATCCAGAGCTTCACCGCGCGGCACGCGGGCGGGAGGCGGCCGGTGTCGAGCGACGGTGGCCTCGCCCCATCGTCCGGCGTGCGCTACGCGGGCCGGGAGAGCTGATGCCTCCCCACTCGCGACCGCGCCAGGTGCTGGACGCCGCCACGCGTCGCGCGCACTCCGCGATCCGGCTCGAGCGCGGCGAGCACGCCGCGTCGCCGCCGCGGGACGGGGAAGATCCGCCGCTCGCCCCCGGACTAGCGGTGGTGATCTGCACCTATCGCCGCCCCGAGAGCGTGCGTCGCTTCGTGGACTCGTTGTCGTCCGAGAGCGAGCCCGTGGATGAGCTGATCATCGTGGATGCGAGCCCCGACGATGCCACCGAGCGGATGCTGCGCGAGCATCCGGAGCTCGAGCGATTCGCGCGCTCGATGCGCTACGTACGCGCGGATGGTCCCGCCGCGGGGCTCACCCGCCAGCGCAACACCGCGCTCGGTCTCGTGACGCGCGACCTGGTAGCGTTCTTCGACGACGACGTCATCCTGCGACCCGGCTGCCTGGCCGAGTTGCGGCGGGCGTTCCGCGAAGCGGGTGACGATGTGGTGGGGGTGGGTGCCTACATCGAGAACGATCAGGCGCGGCCATCGGCGCTCTGGCGCATCCGGGCGTCGCTCGGGATAGTGCCGTCGCTCAGGCCGGGGAGCTACACGCGCTCGGGGATCTCGATCCCGTGGCGCTTCCTCGCTCCCACCGACGATCTGGTGGATGGCGACTGGCTCCCCGGCTGCTCCATGGCGTGGCGCACGGCACTGGCGCGCGAGCTGGGCTTCAACGAGTCCTTCCACGGCTACGCCAACGGCGAGGATCTCGAGTTCAGTCGCGGGATGGCGCGCCACGGGCGGATCGTGGTGGCGGGGCGCGCGCGCCTCCTTCACATGAACGACGCCGGCGGCCGACCCGACATGTTCCAGATGGGCTACATCGGGATGCGCAACCAGCTCTACATCCACCGCACCTGGCTCCCGCAACGCACGCGGCTCGACGTCGCCTACTGGGCCTACGCTTCGGTGATGGACACGCTGGTGCGCTGCGTCTCGCTTGCGAAGCCGCGGAACTACGGGGTGCGCTGGAGCTTCGTGCGCGGACGCATCCGCTTCCTCCACGACCTCGTGACGGGCACCGAAAGGTGAGCGACGTGATGACGTCCGTAGCGCCGTCCCCGACCCGCGCCTGCTTCTGCGGCGAGAGCCGCGTGCGTACGCACTTCCGGACCGCGCGCTTCGGGCTGGTGTCGTGCCCGAGCTGCGGCTGCTACCGCATAGACCCGCCGCCCATCCACGTCGAGAGCGAGGCGGGCGACTTCTACAGCGCCTACTACGAAGGGCTGCAGGGCGACGCCGCGGCGCGCGCGGCCGCGAACGGCACACCCGGGCACGAGCCGGACCGCGTGGCGCTCTCCCCTCACCAGGTGGGGGGTGCGGACGGAGCGGGCGCGCGCCGCACCTCGCGCTTCTGGCGCGTAGTAGAGCAGGTGCCCGCGCTCCGCGAAGCGCGCGGGAGCGCCGCCGACATAGGCTGCGGCGAAGGGACTCTCTGCGCGGAGCTGCGCCAGGCGGGATGGACTATGGTGACCGGCGTGGATGCATCGCGGGCGCGGGTCGCGCGCGCGCGGTTGCGCCACCCCGAGATGACCTTCCACGACCGCCCGCTCGAGGATGTCGAGATCGCCCCCGGATCGCTCGATCTCATCGTGCTCGACAACGTGATCGAGCATCTCGTGGATCCGCTCGATTCGGTGCGCCGGCTGCGCGCGCTCCTCGCGCCCGGCGGACGCCTGGTGCTAATCACGCCGAACATGGAGTCGGGTCACTTCCGTCTCCTGGGTCGTCGCTGGACGCCCGAGCTCGCGCCCCACACGCACATCTTCCTCTTCACCCACGCCGCGATGCGAAGGATGCTCGACGCGAGCGGCTACGTGGTGGAGAAGCAGGGCGACTTCCACCTCCCGCTCTACGCGCCCAGCGAGTGGGTGCGCCGCGTGCTGGGCGGCGACGTGAAGGGCGCCGTGTGGCGCGCGATGCAGGAGATGGGCGGGGTCTATGGACGCCTGATCGGCGCCGGTCCCATGCTCTATGCGGTCGCGCGCCCCGCTGCGGAGAGCACCGAGGTGGCGCGATGACGACTCCGGGGTGCGCGAAGGTCATCTTCTTCTGGGATTACGACACCCAGTGGGGTGCCGACCGCTCGCGGAATCCGAATCGTAAGCCGGACTGGGGAGCGCTCGAGTTTCCCAACACTGATCTCATTCTCGACGCGCACGCCGAGTACGCCGTGCCGGCGTGCTTCGCGGTGGTGGGTGCCGCGGCTCTCCCGGGCGAGCGGCCGTATCACGACCCGGCGCAGATCCGCCGCATCCACGAGGCCGGACACGAAGTGGGGAGCCACGCCTTCCGCCACGAGTGGCTCCCCGCCCTCGGCGGCGACGAGCTGCGCGAAACGCTGACGCGCAGCAAGAGCGCGCTGGAGCAGTGCATCGGAGCCGAGGTGACCACCTTCGTTCCGCCCTTCAACCAGCCTTTCGATTACGCGCGTGCGATGTCGTTCAGCATCTCCGAGCGGCGCGCCGTGCGCCGCGATCGCATCGACGTGGGCCGGCTCTGCGACACTCTTCGTGATGTGGGCTACGCCTTCTGCCGTCTCGCCTACCGCCCGCTCGCGCTGCGCATGATGGAAGCGCTGAGCCGGCGTGAGATCCACAGGCCGGGAGAGTTGGAGCGGATCGGGGGAGTCTGGTGTCTGCGGGTCAACACGCCGTGCGGCTTCGGCGAGGAGACGCGCGCGCTGATCGAGCGACACCTCGATCGCGGCGAGGGCGGCTACTGGGTGATGTACGGTCATCCGCATTCCGCCGGCGACCGCTCGAGCTCGCAGTCGCTCGACCGGCTGCGCACCACGCTCGAGGCGGTGAGCCGCTGGCGGAGCGAGGGACGTGTGGAGTGCGTGCTCCCGCGCGAGCTATCCTGCCCGGAGCTGGTGGCGTGAGCGGGATCGCTGCCACCGAACGCGCGGGCGCGAGCGCCGAGCGCGCGGCGGATCCCCGGACGGTCGGGCGGGGGACACGGCGGCGCGAGGCGCGTCCGCTTCGCGTGTGCGCGGTGTCGTTCAAGGTCTGCTGGCAGGACGACTCCGGGCGGTGGATGTCTTCGGGCGGCTTCCCGCTCCAGATGAGCTACATCGCCTCGCTCTTCGACGAGATGGTGCTCGCCGTGACGCGCGGCGAGCCGCAGCCGGGAGCGCTGCCGCTCCCCGAATCGGCGCGCGTGGTCCCGCTCCGTCTCCCGGCGGGTACCGACCTGCGACGCAAGCTGTCCATAGCTGCGCGGCTCCCATACTATTCGTGGAAGATCGCGCGCGCGATGCGCGGCGCCGATGTGGTGCACGTGCCGCTCCCGGGCGACATCCCGCTCGTGGCACTGTTCATAGCGCTCCTCGCGCGCAAGCGCACGATCGTGCGCTACGGCGGAGCGTGGCACGAGAACGCCAGGACGACGATGATGAACCGGTTCACGATCGCGTGCATGCGGCGCTTCGCCGGCGGCAGGAACGTGATGCTCGCCGCCGGTGAGGGAGCGGAGCCGCCCGCGCGCGACGTGTCCTGGCTCTTCTCCACCGCCGTGACCAGGGGCGAGCTGGAGAGGGTGGACGCCGTGCCCGATCGCGGGCTCTCCGATCCGCCGCGGCTCGTGTGCATCGGACGGCTCTCGCAGGAGAAGGGCGTGCCGACTCTCCTCCGCGCGCTGGCGCGGCTGGTGGACTCGGGCTTCCGGCCGCTCCCCGAGCTCGAGCTCATCGGCGACGGCC
>DATCXR010000430.1:0-2045 GCA_036565685.1 Gemmatimonadaceae bacterium | reverse complement strand
GCGCGCCATACACCGCCATACGGAGGAGACTCCATGCCTGTCGCTACTAGTGATGCTTGGTGCTTCGCCTTCCTGGACTCGATCCGCAATCGCGGAGTGACGAGCATGGCGTTGGCCATCCCGCGCCTCCGGCGAGAGTGTCATCTCAGTCGGAGCGAGGCAACGGCGATGCTCGTGCGCTGGGCGGAGTACTATGGAGCGACCCACGACGAAGCTCCCCTCTTCGGGCGCGAGGTGCGTTTGCCTCGACCCTGGGACGAACGCGCCGCGGATGCATCGAAGACGCTCGGCCGCACCGCTTCCTACATCGCGCGCGCCGCGCAGGAGCTGACGGCAGCCCTCAAGTCAACAGTGCTCCGACATTCGTCGCGCCCGCTGTAAAGCGACGGCGCGGGAGTGATCCCCGCGCCGTCGTGCGGTCACGCGTGTTGGGCGGTGGCCGAATGACCAACGCCCTTCACCATGATTAGCCCACCACAGCCGCCACCCTCCGAGAATCCTGGCGGCTCTCGCCGCGACCAATTGCGTGCTGGGTAGAATCGCTCACATCCGACCCGGCAGTGACCTGGATCTTCTTCGGCTTCGCCAGCGCGGCCTTGGGGATGTGTATCTGCAGGATGCCATTCTCGACATCGGCCAGGATCTTCTCGCTGTCGACACCCTGCGGCAGCTGGAAGCGGCGCATGAACGACCCGTGGTTGCGCTCGACGAGGTAGTACCGCCCGTCCTCGCCCTCCTTTCGGTCATCGGCTCTCTCACCCTGAATCGTCAACACCCCGTCGACGGCGCTCACCTCGACGTTCTCCGGCTGGATCCCCGGGAGCTCGACGGCGAGCGTCAACTCCGCATCAGTCTCGCGGATGTCGACCGCCGGCGTCCATTCATTGCGCGCAGCTGGACCGCGTCCGAAGGTATCCTCGAACAGCTTGTCGATCTCCCGCCTCAGGCCGAATAGCGGGGCGGTCATGGTAGTCGTGGTAGCGTACATCATATTGCGCTCTCTTTCACTAGGGACCCTGTCTCGAACATCACCGGACAGTCGGGCCCCGACGGCTTCCAGCTCATCATCTTACCGTAATCTAGCCCCGCTCCAGAATTTTGTCAATGTTTTGTTCTGGACAAAACATTGACGATACCCTGACAAGTAGCTATCATCGGACCCATGGACAGGGATTCCAACCCCGTACAGCACTGGCACCCCATGCGCGTCGTGACCCGCCGCACCGGGCTGAGCGCCGACCTGCTCCGCGCGTGGGAGAGGCGGTACGATGTGGTGAAGCCGTCGCGATCCGAGACAGGCCGTCGCCGCTATTCGGACGCCGATATCGAGCGGCTCCGCCTGCTGTACCGCGCGACGCTGGGCGGCCGCAGCATCGGACAGGTGGCCGGGCTTCCCACCGAAGCGCTCGCGGCCCTCGTGCGCCAGGATGCTGTGGCGGAAGGCGACTCAGGGCGAGCGAGCGAGGCGGGACAGGGACCCGGTCTCGACTGGCAACCGGCGGCGGATGACTATCTGGGTGAGTGTCTTCACATGGTCGAACGGCTCGACGCGACAGCGCTCGACGCCACGCTCCGACGCGCGACGGTCGTGCTCCCCGTGGCGGTTTTTCTCGAAGCGCTCGTCGTTCCGTTGCTCGAGCGCGCGGGCACGCGCTGGCGCGAGGGAACCCTGCGCCCCGTGCATGGACATCTCGTGTCGGCAACCCTGCGGCCGGTGCTCGAGAGCGTGATCGGGCGCGCGAGCTCGCCCCTCGCGACGGCGAACCTGGTAGTCGGCACCCCGGCGGGGCAGGTCCACGAATTCGGCGCCCTGCTAGTCGCAGCAACCGCGGCGGCCGAGGGATGGCGCGTTACGTACCTGGGCGCGGACCTGCCAGCAGAGGACATCGCCGAAGCGGCAACTCGGACGCGCGCGCGGGCGGTGGCGCTCAGCATCGTCTACCCCAGGAGGGGCCCGGCACTCGAGGACGAGCTCCGCCGCCTCCAGACGGCGCTGCCGAAGGACATCGCACTCGTGGTCGGCGGTGCCGCATCATCCACATACG
>DATCXR010000426.1:0-3140 GCA_036565685.1 Gemmatimonadaceae bacterium | reverse complement strand
GCGGCCGGCCGACATCGCGCGCTCGCTGGTGTCGGGACTCGACCTGGCAAAGGCGGGAGTGGAGCGGGTGGAGATCGCGGGTCCCGGCTTCATCAACTTCCACCTCTCCACCACGGCCGTCGCAGGCGGCCTCGGCTCCGTAATCGAGGCCGGCGCGCGCTACGGTGCCAACGCATCCGGCAACGGCCAGAAGGTCAACGTGGAGTTTGTGTCCGCCAATCCGACCGGGCCGCTGCACGTGGGGCATGGTCGTCAGGCCGCGTTGGGCGACGCCATTTCGGAACTGCTCCACTGGACCGGGTGGGATGTGTCGCGCGAGTTCTACTACAACGACGCGGGTGTCCAGATCGCCAACCTCGGGAGGAGCGTGCAGGCGCGCGTGCGCGAGCGCGCCGGGCAGGAAGCAGCGATTCCCGAGGGCGGCTACCACGGCGCCTACATCGCGGAGATCGCAGAGCGTTACATCGCCGAGAACTCCGCCGACAGCGATGGCGCCGACCTCGACTCGATCACACGCTTCGCGGTCCGCGAGCTGCGAAAGGAGCAGGATCTCGACCTGCAGGCGTTCGGCGTTCGCTTCGATACGTACTTCCTCGAGTCCTCGCTCTACACCGACGGCAGGGTGGAAAAGACCGCCGGGGCGCTCGTGGGCGCGCGGCACACGTACGAGAAGGACGGCGCGCTCTGGCTGCAAACCACGGATTTCGGCGACGACAAGGATCGCGTGATGCGCAAGAGCGACGGAACGTACACGTACTTTGTCCCCGACGTCGCGTATCACGTGAACAAGTGGGAGCGCGGCTTCCATCGCGCCATCAACGTGCAGGGCTCCGACCACCACAGCACCGTGACGCGGGTGCGCGCCGGCCTTCAGGCGCTCGACATGGGCATACCCGAGGGCTACCCCGAGTATGTGCTGCATCAGATGGTCACCGTGATGCGAAGCGGCGAGGAAGTGAAGATCTCCAAGCGCGCCGGCAGCTACGTCACGGTGCGCGACCTGATCGACGAGGTTGGGCGCGACGCGGTCCGCTACTTCTTCCTGATGCGGAAGGGCGACTCGCAGCTCATCTTCGATGTCGACCTCGCGCGTTCGCAGTCGGAGGAGAATCCCGTCTACTACATCCAGATGGCCCACGCCCGCATGTCGGGCATTTTCCGAGTGGGCGGCATCGACCCCGAGAGTATAACGGGCGACGGCGTGGATCTCTCCGCGCTCACGGAGCCGGCCGAGCAGGCGCTGATCAAGGCGCTGCTCGACTTCCCCGATCTCGTTGCGGGCGCCGCTGAGGCGCTCGAGCCGCACCGGGTAGCCAGTTATCTTCTCGATACCGCGCGTCTCGCACACCTCTGGTACCACAAACACCACGTGCTGAACGAGCCGCCTCGCCTGATGAACGCCCGCCTCGTCCTCGCCCGCGCCACCCGCATCGTCCTCGCCAATGCCCTGGAGATACTGGGCATCTCGGCGCCGGAGAGAATGTGATAAAGAGGGGAAAGGGAACAGGAAACAGGAGACAGGAAGCAGGTAACTGCCTGGAGGGTGAGAGCCTTACCCGCGGGAGCCGGTACCTGTCTCCTGTCTCCTGTCTCCTGTCGCCTGCGTCCTACCTCCCTACCAACTAACCCTCACAATGTCCTCGGTACTCGTCGTCGGCTCGGTAGCGCTCGATTCAGTGGAGACACCTTTCGGTAAGGCCGAGGAGGTGCTCGGCGGCTCGGCCACGTTCTTCTCGGCGTCGGCGAGCTTGCTCGCGCCCGTGCAGCTCGTGGGGGTCGTCGGACAGGATTATCCGGTCGAGCGGCTCGACCCGCTGGCGCAGCGCGGCGTGGATCTTTCAGGACTTGAGCGCGCCGACGGAGAGAGCTTCCACTGGAGGGGGCGCTATCGGCACGACCTGAACAGCGCCGAGACGATCGAGACGCGGCTGGGAGTGTTCTCGCACTTCCGGCCGAAGATTCCGGTGCAGTTCCGTAACGCTCCGTTCGTCTTTCTCGGCAACATCGACCCGCGGCTCCAGCTCGATGTTCTGCAGCAGGTATCGAAGCCGCGGCTGGTGGCGTGCGACACGATGAACTTCTGGATCGAGAGCAGGCGAAGCGACATACTGGCGCTCCTCTCGCAGGTGGACATGCTCACGCTCAACGACGCGGAGGCGCGGCAGCTCACCGAGCAGGTGAATCTCGTGAAGGCGGCACACTGGATCATGGAGCACGGACCGAAGCACGTGATCATCAAGAAGGGTGAGCACGGCGCCTTCATGTTCACCCGCTCGAGCGTGTTCTACGCGCCGGCCTATCCGCTCGAGGAAGTCTTCGATCCCACGGGCGCGGGCGACGCGTTCGCCGGTGGGTTCATCGGCTACCTAGCACGCACTGGTGATCTGAGTGAGCCCAATCTCAAGCGCGCCGTGGTGTACGGCTCCGCCATGGGCTCCTTCGCGGTGGAGCGCTTCTCGATAACGCGCTTCCTGGAGATCGGCGCCGAGGACATCGTGAAGAGAGTGCGCGAGTTCCACCGCCTCGTCGCCTTCGAGGAGGATCTGCTCCGGTGACCGGGCCGCTCGACTATCGCAGTGCGGGCGTCGACATCGACTCGGCCAACGACGCGCGCGATCGCATCAAGGCGCTGGTGGAGTCCACCTTCACCGAGGGAGCGCGCGGGCACTTCGGTGGCTTCGGCGGGATGTTCCGCATGCCCGCCGGTGTGGAGAAGCCGGTGCTCGTGGCCAGTGCGGATGGCGTGGGCACGAAGGTGAAGGTGGCCATCGAGGCGGGCCGGAACGACACGGTGGGTCACGATCTCGTGAATCACTGCACCAACGACATCCTGGTGCAGGGCGCGCTCCCGCTCTTCTTCCTCGACTACGTGGCGTTCGGCGAGCTGGTGCCGGAGGTGGTGGAAGCGGTGGTGCGCGGCGTGGCCGCGGGTTGCAGGGAGAATGGCTGCGCGCTGCTGGGCGGTGAGACGGCGGAGATGCCGGGACTCTACACGCCCCCCGACTACGATCTCGCCGGTTTCATCGTGGGGTCGGTGGAAGAAGACCGGATCCTCGGCTCGGAGCGCGTGCGAGCGGGCGACGTTCTGGTGGGGCTGGCGAGCGCGGGTCTCCACACCAACGGCTACTCGCTGGCCCGCC
>DATCXR010000423.1:0-1264 GCA_036565685.1 Gemmatimonadaceae bacterium | reverse complement strand
CGGCGTGTGACCATCCCGCCGCTGCGGATCGCGCCGCCGCTCCACGATGATGCGCGCGCGACACTCGGCCGCATCGGGTGCCCCGGGCGAGAGCGCCTCGATGGTCACCCTGCCTCCTCCTGGAAGCTCGCGGCTGTAGAGCAATTCGATGCTGTCCATCTGCTCGAAGGGACAGAGGGGATGCGGGGGGAGCGAGTGTAGTTACGCCACGGGCCAGCGAGGCGAGACTCCGAACTTCTCCGCGGAGGTGGAACGCGGCTGGAGAGCCCTCCCTGGATCACTCCTTGGAAAGGGTGGACGCCAGAGCCTTACGGGTGTTTGCGCGCTGCATCGCGTCGCCCCAGATGTCTCCGAGCTCCTCGAGCCTCTCCGGCACGCTCCGGATGGTAAACGATCCCGGATCGAGGGCGTTCCCGAGCTCCGACCAATGGAGGGGGGTTGATACAGTAGCCCCTTTCCTCGCCCTCGCGCAATAAGCACACGCCACGCTCTTCCCGCGGGCGTTCTGCAGATAGTCCAGATACACCGCCGTCGGAGGACGTTCCGCGAGCGAGCGCTCGATGGTCGTCTCCTCCGGATGCGCCGCCGCAACGCGCGTCGCGATCGACTCCGCGAGGCCTAGCGCTGATTCGTAGCTCGTTCCCCTTGGGAGCGGGAGCGCGATGTGCAGCCCGCGCGAGCCGGAGGTCTTGAGCGCCGAGCGAAGGCCGAGCTGCTCGAGCTGCTCGTGCACGAGCAGCGCGGCGCGCACCACCCCCGCAAAGCCGGCCTCGGGGCCCGGATCGAGGTCCAGTATCGCGTAATCGGCGTGCTCCATGTTGCCGACACGCGAGAACCAGGGATCCATGGAGATGCAGCCGAGTTGGACCGCGTATAGGAGAGTGGCGAGATCACCTCCCACTACCCGTCGCTCGGGCTTTCCGCGCTCTCCATCCACGACCGGAGCCGGGATGGGCTCTACACGCACGGTCGCGGGAATCCCAGCGGGCGGCTTCTGCTGAAAGAATGTCTCGCCCTCCACCCCTTCCGGCGATCGCTTGAGCACGAGCGGCCGATCCGCCAGGAGGGGGAGGATCAGCGGCGCCACTCTCGCGTAGTAGCGCATCAGCTCTCCCTTCGTGGCGCCGATGGCCGGGAAGTAGATCTTGTCGAGGCTGGAGAGCTCGAGCGTCTTACCACGCGCTACCTGGACGGTGCCCGATCCCCCCGAGCTCTCGATCGCCTGGAGCTGCTCCTCCACCGAGCCGACGCGACCGCCTCCGCG
>DATCXR010000415.1:0-2790 GCA_036565685.1 Gemmatimonadaceae bacterium | reverse complement strand
CGGAAGCCGTCGGGGTCAGCCACGGCCCAGTCGGCGTGCACGCTGATCATGGTAGCGTCGCGCCCCGCGCGCCGGCCGATCTCGACGGCCGCCCACGCGAGCGCGGGTGCCGTGCCCGCGGCGCGCGGCTCGGCGATCACGTTTTCCTTCGGGAGCCCCGGGATGAGCGAGCGCACCGCATCGGCGAGCACGCCGTTGGTGAGCACGAGCGTCTGCTCCACGGGTACCAGCGGGACGAGACGCTTCACCGCGTCCGAGAGGAGCGGCTCACTCCCCGCCAGCGGCATGAGCTGCTTGGGACGTTCCGGCGTGCTGAGCGGCCAGAAGCGCGAGCCCACTCCGCCGGCCAGTATCACTGCCCAGCGGCTCAACTTCCCGGCGCTCCGTTCTCGTCGGTGGAGAGCCCGGCCAGCTGGGCGGTACGCGCGTAGAGCTTCTTGGGACTGAAGGGCTTGGTGAAGAACTCGTTGGCGCCGAGCTCCATCGCTTCCTGGTGATGGTGCTCCTGCCCGGCGGCCGTGAGGATCATGCAGGGTATGTCCTTCCAGCGCGTATCGGCGCGCATGTGCGAGAGCACGTCGAGCCCGCTCAGATACGGCATCATGAGGTCGAGCAGTACGACCGACAGCTCGGGGTCGCGCTCCAGCGCCTCGATGGCCTCGCGGCCGTCGCCCGCGAGAGTGACCTCGAAGGGGCCCTGCTCCAGCTTCATCTTGATGATGCGCCCGATGTGGGGTTCGTCGTCCGCCACGAGCACGTGCACCGGCACAGTGGGCGTGTCGCTCATTCAGAACGCGCGGGCGCGATCGCGAAGTGTATAAAACATCCAGACTCCTGCTTCGGGTGCAGCGAAGCTAGACCTGCAGTTCGGGGAAGTCAAGCGACCGCAAGCGGTTGCTTGAACTGGGGCGCACCGCGCGATATTGTTCGCTTCCTCCCATGATACAGCATCCCCGATGTGGTTGGAGCACATGCTCTTGCCGAGAGCCGGCGCCCCCTCAGCCGTCGGGAATCATCTCATCAGGATGCTTCACCACACTGTGCGCAGGCATATGACGTCCAGACTCCTCCGCTTCGGGCTCGCCACTGCCGCGATCGTTGCGACCACGGCCTGCAAGGACCCCTTCGAGGTCAAGGCGAGCTCCGAGGTTTTCGAGGACACGCTGGTGGTCTACGCGCTCTCGGCGGTTCCGCCCACGGCCCCCACGGCGCTCAACACCTTCGACGGCGTCGCGGTTCGCACCGACCCCTCGCAGAACTTCGATGTGGTGTTCGACATCCGGGCGGATCCCGAGACGGGCGACACCACCGCGTACATCCTCCCGCCGCGTGCGGTGGGTGGCTTCTCGACGGCGGGGATCAGGAAGGAAACCCGGGCATTCGACGAGATCACCCGCGCGCCTACCAGCGGCTACGACGACTCTACCGCTGTGCGCATCCAGGCCGGCGATGTGTTGCTCGTGCAGGCGGCCTCTTACGCGTGCAGGGGGCAGATCATCAGCGCCAGGCTCTACATCTACTCCAAGATCGAGATAGACAGCATCAAGGCGAGCCCGCCCTTCGACCCCGAGACGAACCCCGGCGGGAGCACGATCTATTTCCGCATGCGCGCCGATCCGAACTGCGGCTTCGTCTCCTTCGCAGACGGCATCCCGGGAGACTGACGTGCACGACCTCAAGCTGCTGCGCGATGGGGCCGACATCCTCCGCGACGGGATGCGGCGGCGCGGCAAGCTCGATACGCTCGGCCCGCTCATAGACCGTGCGGAGACGCTGGATCGCGAACGGCGCGCGCTGCTCGTCACCATCGAGGAGAAGAAGGCCGAGCGCAACGCGGCGAGCCAGGAAGTGGCCGCGCTCAAGCGCGCGAAGGAGAACGCCGACGAGCTGATCGCGCGTACGCGCTCGCTGGGCGGCGAGATCGCGGAGCTCGAGAAGCGCTACGCCGATGCCTTCGGCGAGCTCGAGCGCTTGCAGTACGACCTCCCCAACATCGTCCTTCCCGAAGTGCCCGATGGCGGCGAGGAAGCGAACACCGTGGTGCGCACGTGGGGTGAACCGCGCGCTTCGGACGGAGTGGCACCGCACTGGGAGATCGGCGAGCGGCTCGGAATCCTCGACCTTCCGCGCGGCGCCAAGGTCACTGGCTCCGGATTCGTGGTCTTCCGCGGACTGGGCGCGCGGCTGGTGCGAGCGCTCATGTCGTTCATGCTCGACCTGCACACGCGCGAGCACGGCTACGAGGAGGTGTGGGTTCCGTTCCTGGTCAACCGGCAGTCGATGACCGGCACCGGGCAACTTCCCAAGTTCGAGGATGAGGCGTACGTAGCCACCGACGATTTCTTCCTGATTCCCACAGCGGAAGTCCCGGTCACCAACCTCTACCGCGACGACGTGCTCGACGGGGCGCAGCTGCCCATGGCCCTCACCGCCTTCTCCCCCTGCTTCCGCCGCGAGGCGGGTGCACACGGGAAAGACACCCGCGGGCTGATCCGCGTCCACGAGTTCGACAAGGTGGAGCTGGTCCGCTTCACCACGCCCGAGAGCTCCGCGGCTGAGCACGAGCTGCTCACGAGCCAGGCCGAAGCGGTGCTGCAGCGGCTCGGCCTCCCGTACCGGGTGCTTCTCCTCGCTGCGGGCGACACCGGCTTCTCCAGCGCCAAGACCTACGACCTCGAGGTGTGGGCGCCCGGAGTGGAGAAGTGGCTCGAAGTTTCCTCGTGCTCCACCTTCACTGACTTCCAGGCGCGGCGGGCCAACATCCGCTACCGGCCCGCGCGCGGAGAGAAG
>DATCXR010000414.1:0-2022 GCA_036565685.1 Gemmatimonadaceae bacterium | reverse complement strand
TCGCGCCCCGAGGCCAGACGCCTCGGCCTGGGTGGCCCGCCGCACTCGGCGTCCCGCTTCCTCGTCGCCGCGATCACTCTGGCGCGGCGTGTCGAGGCGTGGCGCACGGCCGCGCGACCACCTTCCGGGAATCGCGCGCCGTACGACGCGACGGCGCCGCCCGCACTGCCATAGCTCTCTCCACGGAACGCGCACTGGAGCGCGCTCCGCCCCTCCATCACAGCTGAACACCCGCAGCCGCGCGTCGTGCGCCGTGGCGTGCGCATCGCGATAGCGCGACGCGCACCGGACCGCGTCGCGCACGGGAACCGCGTGCGCGCTGCGCGTGAGTCCGGAGACTGACCATGGCAGAACATGACATCGATATCCCGCCCCCGACCCACAACCACGGCGACGAGGTCCCGCGCGGGGGACGGTGGGCCGTCTACGCCGCGATCAGCGTGGCGTCAGCCGTCGCGATCGCGATCGCACCGCAGATCCTGAAGGTGCCGCTCGGCGCCCTCTCTGTTCTCACCCTCATCCTCGGCGTCGGAATGCTGCTGCTGAAGAAGGAGTGAGGGGGTCAGGTCTGGAATGGTGCGCCATGTCATCCCCGCGCAAACGGGGATCCATGTTCTGGTCGGTCAACATGGATTCCCGCTTCCGCGGGAATGACAATGTTGGATACTACCGCTACGCAGGCTGTATCAATTCACCATTCCAGACCTGACCCCACCGTTCCGTCGAGCACGTCCCTCACCCGCGCGGCGAGCGCGGCGGCGGCGAAGGGTTTCTCGATGAAGGCGATCCCCGCGCGCACGATCTTCCGCCGCGCGACCTCGTCGCCGGCGTAGCCCGACATCAGCAGAACCTTGATTCCGGCGTGACGAGCGGCGATCCGGTCGGCCAGCTCGCTCCCGCTCATCTCGGGCATCACCAGATCGGTCACCACGGCGTGGATCGGTCCCTCGTGGCGCTCGCACAGGTCGAGCGCCTCGCGCCCGTTCCGCGCCTCGAGCACCCGATAGCCGAAGGTCCGCAGGGCGCGGCAGGCGACGTAGCGGAGCGCGTTGTCGTCCTCCGCCAGCAGGATGGTCTCGCCATGGGCGAGAAGCACCGAAGCCCTGCGCCTCCCCGCGGCACCCACTTCCTCCGCGACGTCCACCCGGGGCAGGTAGATCTTGAAGACGGTGCCGTGCCCCGGCTCGCTGTACGCCCAGATGTAGCCGCCGCTCTGCTTGACGATCCCGTACACGGTGGCGAGGCCGAGCCCGGTGCCGACGTCCGCCGGCTTGGTGGTGAAGAATGGCTCGAAGATGCGCTCCTGAACCTCCCGCGTCATCCCGGTACCGGTGTCCGAAACGGAGAGCATCACATATCGCCCGAGCGCCACGGCGACTTCGCTGTGCCGTTCGACGACGCTGTCGTCCAGCTCCACGTTCGCCGTGCCGATGGTGAGAGTCCCGCCGCCGGGCATCGCGTCGCGCGCGTTCACGACGAGGTTCATCACCACCTGCTCCACCTGCCCGGGATCGGCCTCCACGAGGCCCACGCCGGCGTCCAGCGCGGTGACTATCTCTATGTCCTCACGCACGAGACGGCGGAGCAGCTTCTCGATCCCGTTCACCACGCCGTTCAGCGTGAGAAGCTGCGGCTGCAGCACCTGCTGGCGGCGGAAGGCGAGGAGCTGCCGCGTGAGCGATGCGGCCCGCTTCGCCGCACCGTCGATCTGCTGAACATCGGCGCGTAGTGGACTCTCCTCCGGCAGGTCGCCGAGCAGGAGCCCGCTGTAGCTGGTGATGACGGTGAGGAGATTGTTGAAGTCGTGCGCCACGCCGCCGGCCAGCTGCCCCACCGCCTCCATCTTCTCGGTCTGGCGGAGCCGGGTCTCGAGCCGGAGACGCTCCGTAATATCGGCAAGCACTACCGCGAAGCCGCGCACGGAGCGGTCGTCGTCGCGCAGGGCGGCCACGGAGATGCTCACGTCCACCAGCGATCCATCCTTCCGGCGGCGCTGCGACTCGACGTTCATTATCACCCTGC
>DATCXR010000404.1:0-4716 GCA_036565685.1 Gemmatimonadaceae bacterium | reverse complement strand
TCAGGGAGCGGCCGCGGCGCGAGGGCCATGGCCCGTCGCGAGGGCCGAGAGCTGCATTGCGCTTTCCGGCGACGCGGCAGCGGTGCTCGACCACGCCTGGCGCGCGGCGGGGGTCGACAGGGCGTCGCGCTCGGTCGCGCGCTGGACGGTCACCGACGCCGCGCAGCAGAACTTCCAATCCGACCGGCCCTACCCGCCATTCTTCAGCTACGAGGTGAGGCGCGAGCTCTGGCTCGCCCCCGCCACTGGCGTGGAGCGCGCATCGCTGCAGATGGCGGGGCTCATGGTGCCGGAACGACCGGCGATGACGATGCTCTCCACCGAGCACGCGGCGTTCATGGTTCAGGACACGCTCGTGCAGCCGCTCCCCGCGCTGTACGGCTCGTCCGTGGGGTCGCGTCCGTTCGACGTGTGGGCGGTGCTACACGACTGGCGCGCGGCGAAAGACGCGAAGGTGGTGGCACGCTGCGTCTATCGCGACGCTCCCCGCACGGTCATCGAGCGGCGTGGCGTCTACGGACCCGAGCGGCTGTACGTCGATCCCGAGAGCGGGCTCCCGGTGAAGCTAGACCGCGGGGAGCCGGATTATCTGTGGGGGCAGCTGCACGTGGAGTATCAGTACCAGACGTGGGTCTACGGCGACGGAGCGCTGCGCCCGGGCGCGGTGTTCCGGCTGGTGGATGGCGCGCTCGCGACCGAGCGCATCGAGCGGAGCTTCGATCTGGTGCCCGCCGACAGCGCGCCGTCGCTCGATGTGCCCGCCGCGGATCCGATGGCGGTAGCGCTCCCCGCTTTCCTCCAGCCGACACCGCCAGACACCGTGCGCGCTGGCGCGCACGTCATGCTGCTCGCCAATCGCGGGTATCGCGAGGGCGTGGTGCTGCTCGGCGACACGGTCTACGTGCTGGATGCCACGCAGGGAGAGGAGCGCGCACGCGAGGATTCGGCGTGGATCGCGCGGCTCTTCCCCAAACACAAGGGCGTGGCGGTGGTGGTCACCGACCTCGCCTGGCCGCACATCGCCGGCGTCCGCTTCTGGGTAGCGAGAGGAGCGACGATTGTCTCGCACGCCAGTTCGCGCCCCATGCTCGAGCGCGTAGTCGATCGCCGCTGGACGCGTGAGCCCGATCTCCTCGAGCGGACGCGCGCGCAGCGCGGGTCGGTCCCGTTCCGCTTCGTTGCGGTGCGCGACTCGCTCGCCCTCGCGGGTGGCGCGCTGCGGCTCTATCCCATAGACGGCGTCGCGAGCGAGGGTGCCTTGATGGCGTGGATCCCCGAGGACGGCGTGCTCTGGGCGGGAGACTACGTGCAGACAGTGGACGAGCCATCGCTCTACGCCGCCGAAGTCGTGAGGGCCACGCGCCGCGCCGGGATAATCCCGCGCACCGTGACGGCGCAGCACCAGGCGCCGGTCTCCTGGAGCGTGGTGGAGGCACTCGAAGCGAAGGTTCCGCGTTGATCTACGGCGAGGTCAGGTCTGAAACCGCCGTTCCGCTGTAACGGCTAGCGGCAGCGCGTAGTGTCCTGATAACTTTCTCCCCCATGACCCAGGACTTCTACGACATCGACGGCGCACTCTCCGAAGAAGAGCGCGCCGTACGTGACAGCATACGGCAGTTCGTCGACGAGCGCGTGCTGCCCATCATCGGTGACGCCTACATCGAAGGGCATTTCCCGAAGGAGATCATCCCCGAGCTCGCCGAGCTCGGCGTCTTCGGTGCGAATCTTCCGGAGGAGTACGGCTGCGCGGGCCTCAACAACGTGGCCTACGGGCTCATCATGCAGGAGCTGGAGCGCGGCGACTCCGGCGTTCGCTCCTTCGCCTCGGTGCAGGGCGCGCTCGTGATGTACCCGATATTCGCCTTCGGCAGCGAGGAACAGAAGCGCGAGTACCTCCCGAAGATGGCATCGGGCGAGGTGATCGGCTGCTTCGGGCTCACCGAGCCGGACTACGGCTCCAACCCCGCGGGCATGATTACCATGGCTCGCGAGCAGTCCGACGGGAGCTGGATCCTGAACGGCGCCAAGATGTGGATCACCAACGGATCCACCGCGCAGGTCGCGGTCGTGTGGGCCAAGACCAACGACGACAAGGACCCCAAGTCGATCCGGGGATTCGTCGTCCCCACGAACGCGCCGGGCTTCACGGCGCGTGACCAGAAGGGGAAGCTCTCGCTCCGCGCATCGGATACGAGCGAGCTGGTGATGCAGGACGTTCATCTCCCGGCAAACGCCATCCTCCCCAACAGCGGCGGCCTCAAGAGCCCGCTCATGTGCCTTACCCAGGCGCGCTACGGGATCGCGTGGGGAGCGATCGGCGCGGCGATGGCCTGCTTCGAGGAAGCCGCGTCGTACGCCTGCAACCGCGTCATGTTCGGGAAGCCGATCGCGGCCTTCCAGCTCCAGCAGGCGCGCCTCGCCGAGATGCTCACGGAGATCGTGAAGGGGCAGCTCCTGGTGCTCCACCTCGGTCGGCTGAAGGACGACGGCAGGCTCACACCGCAGCAGGTGTCGCTCGCCAAGCGGAACAACGTCGACGTCGCCACCGACATCGCCCGCGAGGCACGCCGGCTCCTCGGCGCCAACGGGATCCTGGCCGAGTACGCATCCATGCGCCACATGGCCAACCTGGAGAGCGTGTACACTTACGAGGGTACCCACGACATCCACACTCTCGTTCTGGGTCAGGCGATAACCGGACTGAGCGCCTTCTAGCGCGAGCTCGCAGTTAGCGGGTTCTTCCGCTCGCATGGGCGCCCCGTGCTCTCTCGAGCACGGGGCGCCTTTGCATCGCGCTCAGTTGGCTACGGCGCCCGCGCAGCCGATGCTCGCAGCGGACGAATCGTGCGATTGCGGCGGGGCGAAGCTGGCCGGTACCGCGCGCGAGGCAGCGCTGCTCAGATCGTAGAGCGCGAGTCGTGCGCCGACGGCGCTCGCGGAATCGATGCGCTCGCCCAGGGTGGAGAAATACTGGAAGAAGAGCGAGTCTTCGCGAATCCCGCTCTTGTTGAAGGGGTGCGAGAGGACGAACCAGACGCGCGGCTGTCCGCGCAGCTCGTTCAACTCTTCTACGTAACGCCGCCAGTCGTCGCGCGAGCAGCTACCCAGCCGGTACGCCGAGCGCGGGATTCCGTCGCGCGCGGCGTAGTACGAGAAGGCGGGCGCGGATGCATAGTAGACGTAGATAGCGTCGTCGCTCGCCCGGTGCTCGGCCAGGTAATTCACGATGGGGCGGAGCTCCTCGCGATAGAAGGGAATCTCCACCATCCTCATGGCGGTGCGCGCCGCGATGAGGGCGAGCACCGCGCATACGACGAGCGTGGCGGCCGAGGAAAGCGGGCCGGCCCGCAAGGTGGAGCTGGGCGGTGCATCCTTGCCGACCGAGCGCCTCGCGCCCAGCGAGCGAGCCGCCCTCAGCAGCCACTCCGCGCCTGCGCCGGTTGCAACGAGTAGGGACGGCGTGGTGAAGAGGAGCAGCCGGAAGCTCACCGGGTAGAGCCGGAGCGCCGAGGCGATCAGCATCAGCGCAAGCGGCGCGAGAAATAGTGTTGCCGAGCCGTCGCGCCGTCGGGCCAGAGCCACGATGCCGAGCACGAAGAGCGCGATCACCGCGATCGCGGCGACCGGCAGGAAGAGCCAGGCGAACACGTCGTGCGCGGTCATGCCCAGCCAGTGCACCGACGCCATCACTCCCTGGGAGATGGGGAGGAAACCACGTTCCCAGAAGCGATCGAGATCCGCACGATCGGCGGCCGTGACCTCGGAGAGCGAGCGGACGATGGAGACGCCTCCGCTGAGTGCCCAGAGGAGGAAAAGCGGCGCCAGCGTGCGCGCGGCGCCGCGGCGTTCCGAGGCGCTCGCGTGGATGTACGGCAGCGCGAGATAGAGAGCGACGCCACCCAGCACGAAAACCGACGGCTGCGATAGCCAGGGAGCGATGGTTCCGGTGATGGCGAGCGCCGCGAGTCGTCGGCGCGAGATGGCGCGGGCGCGTGACGAAGTGTCCGTCGCTCCCGCTGGCGAGAACGCGAGCGCGAACAGGGCGAGCACCACGGCGACGTCGAGCGAGTACTGCTTCATCTCGGCCGCGAAGTAGATCAGTGGCGTAGCGGTGGCGAAGAGCGCGGTGGCGAAGATCGCGGCGATCGGCGCGAGCAACCGGCGCGCGACGATCGCGAAGAGCGGGAGAGCGGCGATGCTGGCGAGGAGCGGCACCAGGCGCAGCGCATACTCGCTCGTGCCGAAGAGCGACACCGCGGCCTTCTCGAGCCAGAGGAAGCCGAGGGGCGCGACCTGCTGCCTGTCGAGCGGCGCGAGGAGGCCGGCGAAGCTCCTACCGATGATGTTCTGTGCGAGCGACGCCTCGTCGAGCCAGAGCGACGGGTTGCCTGCGTAGGCGTAGATGCGCAGCGCGGCGCCGAAGACGACCAGCGCGATCAGCGCCACCGAGACTGCCTGTGCGGTGCGATGCCTCATAACTTGAACCGAACCCGCCCGCCCTTATCTTTGTCGAGAACTCAAAACAGGGAGAATCACGGTGAAGATCGCCGTGTGCATCAAGCGCGTGCCCGACATGGAAACGCGCTTCAAGATAGCCGCCGATGGCAGGTCGGTCGACCAGGCCGGCCTCAAATTCGACATGAGCGACTTCGATGGCTACGCCGTGGAGGTCGCGCTCCGGTTGAAGGAGAAGGAGGGCCAGGGCGACATCACGGT
>DATCXR010000372.1:0-3656 GCA_036565685.1 Gemmatimonadaceae bacterium | reverse complement strand
ACGCGCCCTTGCTCCTGGTTGCGGCGAGATCGCGCCCCACTTCCGCTGGGCGGTTCCCGTGTCCCGCGCCTGCTGCCTGCGCAGGGAGTTTCTCCATCTCGGCGTCGGTGGCACGCGCAGCGAGACGCTCGCGCACGCGCTCGAGCGCGTCGGCTGCGGGAATCCCGCTGGCCGCGAGGTTCCCCAGTACGTAGAGCGGAACCGCCAACGAACGGCCCGACGGAGCGCTCTTCGCCAGTGCGCTGACTGCGGAAGCATCCACGCCCCCGCGCATTGCCTCGGCGCCAGCTTCGATCTCATCGCCGGAGGGCTCGTGGCCACGCGCGGACTCGAGGGCCGCGCGCGTCGCTGCCATCCGCTCCGCCTGCTCGGCTACCGAGCGCTCGATGTCCGCGGGCGCCACGCCTCTGGCGGCGAACTTCAGTGCCCGCTGCTCCAACGCGTCAGCCGGCAGCTCGTGCGCGCGGGCGTCGGCGATCCGCTCCAGCACGCGATCGGCAACATCGGCGGGCAGCCCCTGGCGCAGCCGCTCCGACGGGTCGTGCGCCGGGGTCTGTGCCACCGCCTGCGCGGCGACGACTGCCGTCAGGGCGATCGCGATGAATGAAGACAGAAATCGCATTGTCGTATCCTTGCTCGAGTGTCTCGCTCGATCCGCCATACCGCGCCTCCGCACGGAGCGGCAGCTTCGAGAACGCCTTCATGGAGATCGGACTGCAGCACGCGGCGCGCGCGTCACATCGTGCGCCGGCCGCACGCGTCCATTGTGACGAACGTCACGGGGATATCACGAGTAGCCCCGAAACGCCCGATTCGTCTGTTATCGTCACGAGGCCGGGAGGCACTACCCATGCCGAGCCGTCGAGTCGAACGCTCAGCTGATGCGTGCCATCGGACATCGGCAGCGTCACCGTCCACCAGTCGTCCGCGCCGCGCGCGAGCGGCAGCGCCACCCAGTTCGTAAAGTCGCCTGCTACCTCGACCGTGCGTGCCTTGGGCGCCCGCACCCGCAGCGTGACATCGTTGCCAGCTCCCCGTTCGGCGGCGAAGTCCGCGACCGCGCCTGCCGCGCTCTCGGGGCCGTCCCCCGAGCCGGCATCGGCTCCCGCGTCGCGCGAGCGCGCGCTGGTCGATGGGGCGCTGCTCCGACCGATCGCCATCCGCAAACCGGCCTGGATGAAACGCCCTCCGGGATAGCCCTGCGTGAAGTCGACGGGGTAGCTCCCGCCGCCGGCTACCAGGGCGAGATTCGCCCGCAACCAGAGAGTGGCCGATACGCTCCCCCAGGCGCGGGTGCTCCCCGCCACCGTGGGCAACCCGCGGCCAGCGCGCGCACCCACGACTCCCCCGACCTCCACGCGCGGTGAGACCCAGCGCGCGGCCAGCTCGGTGTCGGTGTAGCGGATGGTGTCATCCACCACGGCGGGTGCCGCAGTGAGAACGAGCGTGCTCGCGCCGGCGCGCGTCCAGATGCCGGCGTCGCCCACGACCATGTTGCGCCACACATCGCCATCCCACGTGCGTCCGCCGCCTCCGCCGGCCCACGCGCCCCACGAGCGCTTCATGAAGTGCACGCGCGCACGGGCGAGCAGCTCGCCCGTTCGGGTTCCATCTTCGTGCGCGCTTCCACCGGCGCTCCCCACGAGCTCCGCGCGCAAGCTTCCCAGTGAAGGGGTGAACGCGGAGCCGGCGAGCTGACCCTGCAGCGACCACGCTCCGCGGCCGCCCTGTGCGAAGGTCCCCGCCGCACTGAGGGCGGCCGCGGGCGAGAGAAGGCTGAGCGTCGGGCTCAGCGTCGCCGCGGTGACCTCGAGCGAGTCGGCGTAGCGCACCGCCGCTGCTCCAGCGTCGAGAGTGGCCGAGAATGTTTGAGCGTGTGCGCCAACGGTGAGGCCGACGAGAGCGGCCAGGACCGATGCCAGGCATCGCGCCACCAAGTGCCCGGCACGTCGGCTCACGCGCCGCGCCATACCCTCTTCCACACGCTGCTCACGGGCGCGACTGCGCGGCGCGGCTCAGCTCTCGCGCGAGCCAACGGTGACGATAGAGCTGGCGGTGCCGAAGTCGTCGTGGACGGTGACGCTCGCGAGCGGGTCCGGCGTCCAATTCTCGCCGTCGACGATGAACGCGTACTCGTGGCGGCCGGGCGGGAGCGGGACCGATGTGGTCCATATGCCATCGTTACCCGATGGAGCAAGCGCGGTCGTGCTGCGGTTCCAGTTGTTGAAGTCACCCACCACGCTCACGTTCCGGGCATCGGGGGCCACGAGGACGAAGCGAACGACGTACACGGTGTCGGCCGGCGCCGCTGCGAAATCGGACGTCCGGTTGCCGTGCACGATGCCCGCGCGTGCACCCAGCAGGGCCAGCACCGCGATAGCGGCGGCCGTTGCCAACGCGGTGATCGGTGTGAGGCGGAGGGTCCATGTGCGCTGCCACCATCCGCGTCGCCGTGGGGCGGGCGCGCCGCTGATCGCGGCGGCCCGTTCGCGCACGTCGGCGCGGACGGCGGACATGATACGTTCGCCGAAAGCGGAATCCACGCGCTCGGGCGCGCGGAGCGGAGCGGCAACGCGATCCGCGAAGGCCGCGTCGTCCTCGTTCGGGGTGCGATTCTGGTCAGGCATGATACGCTCCGTCGAGCAGTTCACGAAGGCGATCACAGGCGCGCTTCACCCGCATTTTCAAAGCGGACTTCCCGGCGCCCGTGATCGCCTCCATCTCCTCGTAAGTAAGCTCTTCCACGTACTTGAGGAGGAATGCCTCGCGCTGATCGACTTCCAGCTGTTCGATCGCACGCTCGATCTCCTCGTCCATGGCCGCCGGTTCGGCCGGCTGCTCCGCGAGCGCCGATGCCAGAGCGTCGTCGTCGCGCACGAAACGCCGCTCGCGCCGAGCGCGCATGGTGGCCTTGCTGCGACACTCGTTGGCGACGATCTGGTAGAGCCACGCTCCGAAGCGCTCCGGCTCCCGGCACTGTGCCAGCGCGCGGAAGGCGCGCAGGAACGCCGACTGGAGCGCCTCATCGGCATCGTCGCGGCCGCCGAGCATCCGCACGGCGAAGCGGAAGTACTCGTTCTGGTACCTGTTCACCAGGCACGCATACGCTTCCGTATCGCCCGCCAGCACCTCGGCGACGATGATGGCATCCGACCGGTTGTCCATATTGCTCTGACTGTACCAACCCCTGCCAAGGTCACACCAGGGGGCGGGGTCAGGTCTGAAACCGCCCCCTGGTGTGACCAAGGATTGGTCGCCGGCCGCGCTGGCGCCCGCCACCGCCATCTCGCGCACACGCGCCTGGAAGCTCGGGTCCTGTCTTCCAGCACCGCGCGGATGTCGCGCAAGCCCAGGCCGAGCTTTCGCAGCGTGGCCACCAGTTCCACTCGGGCCATCGCCCGGTCATCATACAGACGGTGGCCCGCCGCGCTGCGCGTCGTGGCCGGCACCACGCCGGAGTCGCACCAGAAGCGGAGGGTGCGGACCGACACCCCAGTACGCCGCGCCAGCGCTCCGATCCCGTAGAGATCGCCGTCGACTTCCATGGGAGGAGAGTATACGATCTCCAGTCGCTGGAGATGCAAGTAGGCAAACGGCGGGGTCAGGTCTGGAATCATGAATTGATACGGCCGCTCCGGCCGTATCAATTCACGATT
>DATCXR010000371.1:0-3524 GCA_036565685.1 Gemmatimonadaceae bacterium | reverse complement strand
GGCTGCTCGCCGCTGCCGCGCTACTGTTGGTCGTGGAGCTGCTGCTACGGCGTGCTCGCGCGCGCGATGAGCCCGAAGGTGTCGCGTGAGCGCGCACTCACGCGTCACCCGCACGCGCGCCGTCCTCGCGCTGACGGCGCTGCTCGCATCGCTCCTCCGAGGCGCCGCCGTGGCGGCCCTGATGTTCGTGCTGGCCGGGGCCATCGATTGGGCCGTGGGACTCGAGCGCTCGGCGCGAGTGGTGGTGGTGCCGACAGCGCTCGCCGTGGGAGCACTCGTCACGATCTTCTCGCTCTGGCGCGCGCGTCGCGCGTTGAAGCTGGGAGCAGTAGCGCTTTGGATCGAGGAGCGGACGCCGGTGCTCCGCTACTCGCTCGTCACTGCGCTCGAGCCGGCTGCGGCCGGTGCGGCGCTACCGGACCTCGAGCGCGCGGTGCAGCGGGCGCACTGGGGTACCCCCGTGGTGCGCACCGCGTTGTTCGTGCTCGCCGGGCCGGCGCTGCTCCTGCTTGCGGCGCTCGCGCTGCGCTCCCTTCTCCCCGCCGGAGTGGTCTCGCGGATAGAGACGCCCCGTGCGGGCGACGCGCTGGAGCATCCGCGGAGCGCAGCCGTGGCAGGCGCGAACCGACTCACTCCGCTGGTGGCTACGATCACTCCACCGGCGTACGCGCGTCGAGAGGCGGTTACGCTCGAGGAGCCGTCTTCCATCGCGGCGCTGGCGTCGAGCGGCGTGAGGCTGGAAGGGCGGGGAAGCGCGGAGGGAATAACGGCGGCGCTGGGAGGCGAGGCGCTGGAGGTGACGGGAACGTCCGAGCGCTGGAGCGTGATCTTCGCGATGCCCGCGCGTCCCGCGGCCGTGCGGCTCGCTCACGGGCGAGGCTCGCGCATGATCGTACTGGAGCCGCAGCCCGACTCCGCGCCCACGGTGACTCTCGTCTCGCCGGCGCGCGACACCGTGGTTCGTGAGGCGCGCGGCACGCTCGAGATGGATGCGCGCGCCACCGACGACATCGGTCTCACCGCGCTCTGGCTGGAGTACATAGTGAGCTCTGGCGAGGGCGAAAGCTTCACATTCAGGTCGGGCGTGGCAGCTCGGCGTAGCGCGCGGAACGCGCGTTCGGCGACGCTCAGGAGCACGCTGCGCCTGGATTCGCTCGGGCTCCGACCGGGCGATGTGATTCACCTGCGTGCCGTCGCCGTGGATGGAAACACCGCTACGGGGCCCGACACCGGGGTATCCGAGACGCGCGTGCTGCGCGTGGCGCGCGCCGGGGAGTACGACTCGCTCGCGGTGGAGGGCGCTCCCCCGCCCGACGCGGACGCGTCCGCGCTGAGCCAGCGGATGCTCATCCAGCTCACCGAAGAGCTGGAGCACAGACGGCCGCGACTCGCGCGCACTGCGGTGGTGGAGGAGTCGCGGCGAATAGGCGCGGACCAGGCGCGCCTGCGCAAGCGCGTTGGCGACATCATCTTCGCCCGGCTCGGAGAGGCGGAGAGCGGCGAGGAGTCCGGTGCGACGATGCCGCGGCCGTCGATGACGCCGGACGAGTTGCTGAGGGCAGCGGACGAGGCCACCGCGGGCGAGGGAGCACACGCGCTCGACTTCGAGGGTGATGAGACCCCGGTGGTGGCGGTCAACCGGCCGCTGCTCGAGGCGTACAACGCGATGTGGGCGGCAGGGCGCGAGCTGGAGACTGGTGAGCCGGGCGCCGCGCTGCCGCACATGCGCGCCGCGCTCGCCGCGATCATGCGCGCGCGCGAAGCGGAGCGGTTGTATCTCCGCGGACGTCCGGCCGAAGTCGTAGTGGATCTGGCGAAGGTGCGGCTGGCGGGCGACATCGACAGCGCCAGCGCGCGACCCCGCACTCCGCGAGCGCGGCTCTCGAGCTCGGCCGCGAACAGGGTGGCGCGGCTCGACGCCGCGCTCATCGCGCTGCGAACCGATCCCGCTGCCGCGGTGGATTCGCTGGCGCTGTTGCGCGTGGACGCGCTGTCGGAGGAGCCGCGCCTCGCCCAGGAGCTGGCGGCCGCGGTTGACTCGCTGCGCGCGGGGAAGGATGCCACCACGCCGCTCGCACGAGCGCGCCGCGCGGCCGCCGGTGCCCCGGTGGTTCGCGCGCACGGGAGCGAATGGGGAGGTGCGTGGTGAGCAGCTTCATCTTCGCCACCGCGCGCTACGAATCAGGCGACTGGGACAGCGCGCCGCTCGTACCTCCCAACATCATCGACACCATCGCCCGCTACACGAGCATCGACGTGGCGCCCACCGGAGTGGTGGTGCCGTTGAGCTCTCCCGACCTCGCGCGCTACCCGCTGGTATTCCTCACGGGCCATCTCCCCGTCCGATTCACGCGCGATGAGCGCGAGCAGCTCGCACGGTTCATCGAGCGCGGCGGGATGCTCTTCGTGGACGACCACAACCACGACATAGACGGCGCCTTTCACAAGACCGCCACCGAGGAGATCAGACGAACCGTGGGGCCGCTAGAGGAGCTTCCCAACGATCATGCGATCTACTCGACATTCTTTCACTTCACCGACGGCCCTCCGAACACGGGCCACGAGCTGAACGGCTGGGGCGACAATCTCCTGCACGAGCACCTGCTGGCCGTGGAGCGCGCGGGAAGGATCGCGGTGCTCTACAGCAACAAGGACTACAGCTCCGAGTGGGGCTACCACCCCGACAACAAGCGCTTCCTTGCCGTGGACAACACGCGGTTCGCCGTCAACATCGTGGTCTATGCGCTCACGCGTTAGCGTCCGATCGGCGTTCGAGTGGGTGCTTCGCTCTGCCTCTCTCGCGCTGCTCGCGTGGATGATCTGGCTGTCGACTGCCGCGCGACGCGCGGCAGTCGAGCACCGAGTCGCGGACTCGGCGACGCTGGCGGATTCGCTCGCGGCGTGGACGCTCGATCCGAGAGCGGACTCGCTGCACGTTGCGCTCGATGAGCCGCCGCGCGCGGCGGAGCGCGACTGGCTCGCCGCGCTGCGGCGTGCCGGTGCTGCGGTGACCTGGTCGTCGCGCGGCATCACTCCGGTGGCACTCACGGTCGAGGCGCTGAACGGCCCGGCCGGAGGCGTGCGCGCGTCACTCGCGGCTCCGGTTGGGGCACGCGTGGTAGTGAGCGACTCGCTCGGTGTGCTGGACACGGTCGTGATGGAGGGACCGAGTGCATCTCTGCGTGCAGGTGCCGTGCTGGGCGCGGCACGTGCGTCGGCGGCTGGCCCTGGCGCCAGCGCCGCGCTGCGCGACTCGCTCGCTCCGCGGGGAGCGGTGGTGCTGGGTCGCGCGGGGTGGGAGGCGAAGTTCGTCATCGCCGCGCTCGAGGAGAGCGGGTGGAAGGTAGCGGCTCGTCTCGCGGTGGCTCCCGAAATTTTCGTGCGGCAGGGGAGCGTGGAGCTCGACACCGCCACCACGGCTGTGGTGGTGGCGCTCGACTCCACCGCCGCGCGGGATGCGCGCGCGATCGAGCGCTTCGTGCGCTCCGGCGGCGGGCTCGTGCTGGCGGGCGACGCGGCACGGA
>DATCXR010000368.1:0-2134 GCA_036565685.1 Gemmatimonadaceae bacterium | reverse complement strand
GGCTTCGACGACGCGGACGCGTCGTCGAAGCTGCCGCCGGTACCGCTGGTCACCGGTGCGCTTGCACTGAAGGTGGTCTACCCGTCACCGAGTCAGCTCATACAGTCGCGCGACTCGAATTTCATCTTCGGCTCGGTCGGGAACGGGAAGGCGCGGCTCTCCATCAACGGGGTGCCGGTGAAGGTCTACCCCAATGGAAGCTTCCTGGCGTACCTGGCGCTTCCACCGGCCGATCGCTCCAGCTACGAGCTCGTCGCCACCCTGGGTGCCGACACGGCGCGTATCACGCAGCCGGTTCGGCTCCTCCCGTCGGGGCCCGCGCTCTCGCTGGATGGGCCCCTGGTCGTGGATTCCGCGAGCGTCACTCCGCGAGGCCGGCTGCTCCTGGGCGACGACGACGTGATTCACGTGAGCGTGCGAGCTCCGGCCAATGCATCCGTCAGATGGATGGGCAGCGCTGGGCGGAAGATCGATCTCGTGAGCGCACTCGCGCCCGCCGACTCGCCGGGAGTGAGCGGCCTCCCCACCACGAGCATCCCCGCGCGCTACGTGGTGGACGCCGATCGCTGGACGACGGAGATTCCCGCGCGCGCGCTGCGCGACTCATCGCGGCTCGTGATCTCGCGCGGCTCCGACACGGTGCGCCTCGCGATACCGGCCATCGACTCGCTCCCGCGCTCTCCGCTATGGGCGATGCTCGGGGCCGACTCGCTGGCGCCGAGCGATACGGACAGGGTGATCAAAGGTCGGCCAGTGCCCGGTGGCACCTACAAGTGGCTGTTGATGCCCGGCACCGTGCTGCGCCTCACCGGCTGGTCGGGCGCATTCGCGCGCGTACGACTGGATGCTGGGCTCGACGTCTGGGTGGACTCGGCGGACACGCGCCTACTACCGATCGGCTGGGCGCCGCCTCCGCGAGTGGCGGGGAACGCTCAGGTAGTTCCCGACAGCGCGTGGGTGGACTTGCGGATCCCGATGAGCTCGCGCCCGGCCTTCCTCGTGGAAGAGGGAGACCACTCGATCGCGCTCACGCTCTACGGCGTCACGGCGAACACCGACATCATCAACTACGCGTCCAACGACTCGCTCGTGAAGGATGTACACTGGCGGCAGCTATCGGCCGGGCGCGCGCGCTACACGCTGCGTCTCGCGTCGGAGCCGTACGGTTACCTCGCGTTCTGGGATGGCGGGGCGTTCGTGCTGCGCGTGAGACGTCCTCCCGTGGTGGATGCCGACCACCCGCTCCGGGGACTCATCATCGCGGTGGATCCCGGCCATCCGCCCATCGGTGCCACGGGCCCGACCGGCCTTTACGAGGCCGACGCGGTGCTCGAGGTGGGCGAGAAGGTGCGCGAGATGCTCGTGAAGCGCGGAGCGGACGTCTTCATGACGCGCACCACGCCGGCGCCGGTGGGGCTCGGCGACCGTCCCATCATGGCGCGAAGGGCGGACGCCAACGCGCTCGTCTCCATCCACCTCAACGCGCTTCCCGACGGCGTGAACCCCTTTCGCGCGCAGGGAACGGGCGCCTACTTCTTTCACGCGCAGTCGGAGCCGCTGGCGCGCGCCCTCCAGAACGGAATGGTGAACAGTATGGGCCTGCCCAATCTCGGCGTGTACTACGACAACCTCGCGCTCGCCCGCGCCACCTGGATGCCCTCGGTGCTCTGTGAGGGTGCGTTCATCATGATGCCGGCGCAGGAGGCGGCGTTGCGCACGAGCGAGTTCCAGGCGGCGTACGCGCGGGGGATCGTGGACGGACTCGAGAGCTACTTCCGTTCGCTGGCGCGGAAGCGGTGAGCCTCGCGCGGAAGGTACTCGTAGCCGCCGCGCTGCTGGCGTGCGTGGTCGCATCCGCGCCGGCGCAGGTCGCACCGGACGCGCGATGGCGGACGATCGCCACCGAGCACTTCCGCATCCACTTCACCCCCGAGCTCGAGGCGACGGCGCGCCGGGCCGCCGTCGATGCCGAAACGGCGTACGCGGCGCTGGCCGAGCGGCTGCACCCGCCGCGCGGTACGATCGACCTCGTGGTGGCCGACAACGTGGACTACTCGAACGGCTACACCACGCCGTTCCCCACGAACCGGATCGTGGTGTACACGCATCCGCCGCTCGACTCGCCATCGCTGCA
>DATCXR010000330.1:0-16412 GCA_036565685.1 Gemmatimonadaceae bacterium | reverse complement strand
CGGCTACCACACGCCGCGCCCCGACTCCCTTCTCGAGCGCGCGCGCGTCGCGCCGGACGGCGCGGTTGCCAGCGATGCCTGGCGCGCGGTGCAGCGCGAGCTCGCCAGCCAGGTACCGGCCGTGTGGGTCTATCACTCGCGCGGGGTGCAGGGGCTTTCGCGTCGCCTGCAGGGCGTGCGTATGGATCTGCGTGGAGAGCTCGTGACGTTGCACGACTGGAGTGCGGAAGGGAGTGCCGAAGAGAGCGAACGCGAGGTGACTTCGCGGTGAGCGTCCTCATCTCACCTGACGCGCTGGAGCGCCGCCGTGCCGCGATCCGGGGGCCACTGGCCCCGCTCGCCGCCTCGCTCCTCAGCGACCTTCAGCCGCTCCTCCAGCGCGGCTTCGACATCCCCACGGAGAAGGCACTCCTCTCGCGCGACGGAGGGCGCTGCCCGCGCGACGGCGTGCCGCTCGAGTTCGACCCTTACCAACCGAACGAGCACCGCTGCCCTGTATGCGGCGAGAGCTTCACCGGCGAACGACACTATCTCGCCTGGGTCATGTGGTACCAGCTCTGGCTCGCCGAACGCGCCGTGCATGCCGCCGCACTGCATGCGCTCACCGGCGAGGCGACCCTCTCGGAGCTTGGCCAGCGCATCCTCTCCGGCTACGCAGACGCCTACCTCCGCTATCCCAACCGCGACAACGTCCTGGGCCCGGGTCGACCCTTCTTCAGCACCTACCTCGAGTCGATCTGGCTCCTGCAACTGTGCATGGCGATCGATCTGCTCGAGATGGTCGGAGCGGCGGAGCCGCTCGGCGGCGTGGTGCGCGAGCGGATCATCGAGCCGAGCGCCGGCGTCATCGCCTCGTTCGATGAGGGGGGCTCCAACCGTCAGGTCTGGAACGACGCAGCACTGCTGGCCGCTGGTCTCCTCCTCGGTGAGCGCTCGCTCGTCTCTCGCGCGGTGAGCGGACCTTCGGGAGTGATGTCGCATCTCGAGCACGGTCTACTATCCGATGGGAGCTGGTACGAAGGAGAGAACTACCACTTCTTCTCGCATCGCGGTCTGTGGTATGGAGTCACTATGGCCGAGTGCGCGGGGATCGAGCTCCCACCGGCGCTGTCCGACCGCTTCCAGGAAGGATTCGCCGCACCTCTCGCTACGGCACTCCCCGATTTCACATTCCCTTCCCGGCGCGATTCGCAGTACGGGATCTCGCTCCGGCAGTGGCGCTTCGCCGAGTCGTGCGAGCTGGGCCTCGCGCGTGTTCCGGATCCACGACTAGCCGGCGCGCTGCATACTCTCTACGCGCCCGGCGCAGCACCCGCGCGCGACACCGGTCGCTGGCGCTCCACAGCCGAGTCGGAGCGCAACGAGCCGCCCGCCGCACTCTCGCGCGCGGACCTCGGCTGGCGCTCGCTCCTCCTCGCTCTCGAAGCGCTCGGCCCGCTCGAAACTGAACACCCGACCCCTCCGCGTTCGGCGCTCATGGAAGGGCAGGGGATCGCGGTGCTCCGGCGTCGGAAGGGCGAGGTGTACGCAGCGCTCGACTACGGGCAGTCGGGCGGTGGGCACGGACACCCGGACCGGCTCGGCGTGCTCCTCATGCGTGGCGTCGAGCGCTGGCTGGATGACATGGGCACCGGCTCGTACGTGGATCCTTCGCTCCACTGGTATCGCAGCACGCTCGCGCACAACGCGCCGCTCGTTGGTGGGAGGTCGCAGCCACGCGTCGCTGGCGTACTCCGCGCCTTCGAGGAGCGCGATGATGCCGGCTGGGTGGACGCGGAGCTGCCGGTGGGGAGTATCGCGCCCGGCGTCAGAGTGCGGCGTTCGGTAGTGGCGATGCGCGACTACTCGGTGGACCGTGTCGAGTGGGCGAGCGAGCGCGAGATCCGCTTCGAGCTCCCGGTGCACTTCGAGGCGGAGCTCGCGCCTGCCGCGCGCTGGACGCGCGCGCCGCTCGAAGGCTCGCTCGCGCCGGAGGACGGCTTCGCGTTCGCGCACGATGCCGCCTTCACTGGAATCGCCGCGCGCGAGGTCGTGGAGCTGCGCCGCGGAGCCGAAATCGCCTCATGGGCAGTCGCCGACACCCCATTGGAGTGGTGGACTGCCAGGGCGCCCGGTGCGCCGGGCAAGGGCGAGCGCGAGTTCTTCGTGCTCCGGGCGCGCGGAGTGCGCGGCACTCTGCATATCGTGTGGAACTGGGGCTCCGTTGTTCAGAGCGTGCGCGCGCACGACGGTTCGGAGTGCGCAGGGGTGAGCATCGATCTCCGCGATGGAACCCGGCACGATCACTCTGCCTACGGCGATCGGTGGGAGGTGGAGGAAATGTCTGGAAGCGAGCACCGGCGAATCTCGCTCGCCGGCGCCCGCGCGGTCGTGGCCTCGGTCCCCGGCCCGGGTGACGACGACCGTACCTCGCTCCCTGCTTCTGACGCCGCGTACGTCGGATCGTCCTCGCGTGCTCCGGTTCCGCTCACCCCGGGCACACCGCTGGTCTTCGCGCTCGCACGCCATTCGTATCGCATCTCGGAAGAGAGCTGGGAGGAAGCCGGCAGGCCAACGGCGCGGCTCAGCTTCCGTTTGCTCGATGATCTGTTGTCGCTGGATGTGGATGTCGCCAAGTCGCCCCTGGTCTTTCGCTCCGCCGATTCCGCCGATCCCCGTCTCGACAACGAGAACGCCGACATCCACAGCGACGGTGTGCAACTCCACCTGTACGTTGCCGAAGGCCGCGGTCTCGCCTCGTGGCTCGCCGTGCCGGAGCCGGGTGGAGGCGTACGGGTGCACGCCGGCAGCGGCGCCGGCGCGGACGTGCATCTCTCCGCACGGTGGCATCCGACGCACGATGGCTTCTCCATGCGCCTGGCGGTCCCACTCGCGGCCCTCGGCGCGCTCCCTGGCGGCGTCATCGGGGTGCAGGTCGTGGTCAACGACATGGCGGCCTCCCGCGCGCGCCGCCGCGGTCAGCTCGTGCTCGCCGGTGGGGCAGGAGAGCACGTCTACCTGCGCGGCGATCGCGAGAACCCGGTCGTCTTCACTCGCTTCGTGCTCGGCGATGTCTGAGCACACTTCTGTGGCGGACTACGCTACGGCGCTCTCCGAAGTGCGCGTCGTCCTTCTGGAGCCTCAGGACCCCGTCAACATCGCGGCGGTTGTTCGCGCGATGAAGAACATGGGGCTCACGGATCTTCGCCTCGTGCGCCCGGTGGAATACGACATCACCCGAATCGAGCTCGTGGCTCACGACACGCGCGACGTCGCCGGCCGCATTCGTCACTTCGAGAGTCTCGACGATGCCCTCGCCGACTGCGTCGATGTTGCCGCATTCACCGCCCGCCGCCGCGCTGCCAAGCGGCGCATCGCGACGCCTCGCGAGATGGCTCCTTTACTCCTCGGGAGCGCGGGGCGCGGTCCCGTTGCTCTGCTGTTCGGCAGGGAAGACAGCGGTCTTCCCAACGATGCGCTCGATCGCGCGCAGCTGATAGTTACGATCCCCACCACCGAGCACAAGTCGCTGAACCTGGCGCAGGCCGTGTTGATCGCCATCTACGAGCTGCACCTCGCGGCACCTGATGCCTCGCGCGTGCTGGCGCCGCCGCGCAAGGATGCCCGGGCTTCCACGGTCGCGGAGTACGAGCAGTACTTCGGCGACGTGGAACAGGCGCTGCAGGAGATCGACTTTTTCCGTACCCGCAATCCCGAGCTGATCCTGCGTACGATCCGGTCGCTGGTCTTCCGAGCGGCCCCGGATGCACGCGAGCTGCAGCTCCTCCGCGCGATGGCTCTCGAAGTTGTCAAGGCCATCCGCAGGGCCACGTTAAACCCTTGACGGTCGGCCGCGCTCCGGTCTGATTCGAAGAATGTCGCTTCCATTCTCTTCCGCAGCTTCACTCGACTCCGCCTGGCGCGCACGCGCGGCGGCCGTGATACCCGGTGGGGCGTCCACCGGCAGCAAACGCCCCGATGCACTCTTTGGAGAGGACGCCGATGAGGTACCCACGCATTATGTGAGCGCCTCGGGGTGTCGCCTCGTCACCGCGGGAGGCACCGAGCTGGTGGATTGCATCATGGGTCTCGGTGCCGTAGCTCTCGGCTACGCCGACGAGGCCGTGACACACGCGGTCGTGGAGGCAGCCGCGCAGGGGAATGTGGGGGGCCTCTCTCATACTCTCGAGGTCGAGATCGCCGAGCGACTCTGCGAGGTCATCCCCTGCGCCGAGCGGGTGCGATTTCTCAAGAGCGGCGCGGAAGGGGTGGCGGCGGCGGTCCGGATCGCTCGCGCGCACACGGGCCGGTCGCTGGTCCTCGGCTGTGGCTACTTCGGCTGGCTCGACTGGTACACGGAAGGCCCCGGTATCACCGCCGGCGCCCATGCCGATTTCCGCGCGATTCCTTTCGATGATGTCGGCGCGCTCGAGGACGCCGCGCGCACCGCCGGCGACTCGCTGGCGGCGCTGGTGATCGAGCCGGTCATCGAGCGACTCCCGTCCGTGGAGTGGATCGCGACGGCGCGTCGGCTCTGCGATCAGGTCGGTGCCGTGCTCATTTTCGACGAGATGAAGACCGGCTTCCGTTTGCGCACTGGCGGCTATCAGGAGCTCGTCGGCATCACGCCCGACATCGCGGTTTTCGGCAAGGCGCTGGCCAACGGCTTCCCGCTCTCGGCGATCGTGGGCAGTGCCGATGTCATGGAGGCGGCGCGACGCGCCTGGATATCGTCCACTCTGGCGAGCGAGAGCGTCGCCCTCGCAGCCGCCGGCGCCGTGCTCGACAGCCACGCGCGCGGCGGCGTGTGCGAGGCGATCTGGGAGGCAGGCGCCGCGATACGCGGCGCCGTGGAGGAGGCGATCCAGGAGAGCGGCGTGGCCGGTGTCTCGGTGCGCGGAATAGCACCCATGTGGCTCATCGACTTCGACGACGAAGCGCGACGCTCGCGATTCCTCGAGATCGCCGTCGGCCGGGGCGTTCTCTTCAAGCGCGGAGCTTACAACTACGCCTCCACCGCGCACGACGACGAGGCGCGCGCGCTCATCGAGAGCGCGGCGAGTGATGCGCTCCACATGCTCGGCGAGGAAGAGCGTGGCGCCTGACCCGAACCGACCGCACGGGCCGCTCGCCGGCAGCGGCCCGCTGGTAGATGCGCACGCTCACTTCTTTCATCCACGCTGCGGAAGAGACGACTGGCGTGCTCCCAACGAGTCCCGGCTGAGGGCGGGGGAGCGGATCGGGGTCACCGTGCACATCGCCTCGGTGCTCGGAAGCTGGGGACATACCTCCCCCATCTACTTTCCTTCACCGCGCGACGTGACGATGGGGAACGACGAGATGCTCGCCCTCCAGGCGCGTGAGCCGGAGCGCGTTCGCTGCTACGCCACCGTCAACCCCAACGACACCACGCACGCGCTCGATGAGATCGCGCGCTGCGCGGAGCTCGGTGCCATCGGCATCAAGCTCGCGGCCAGCCGCCGCGCGGATGACCCGTTGCTCGACCCGATCGCCGAGGCGGCCGAGCGGCTCGGCTTCCCGGTACTGCATCACATCTGGCAGCATCGTACGCGGGAATGGCCGAACCAGGAGATATCGGATGGAGTGGATCTCGGCCGGCTCGCCGCACGACATCCTCGCACCGACTTCATCCTGGCGCACATCGGTGGCGGCGGCGACTACCGCCACACCTTTCCGGCGGTGGAGGATCTCCCGAACGTTCACCTCGACATCTCCGGGAGCGGGGTGGATCGGGGAATGCTCGACGATGCGCTGCGCGCCGTCGGGGCGGGCCGCCTCATCTGGGGGTGCGACATCACGATGGAAACCGGACTCGCGAAGCTCTGGGCGCTCGAGGTGATAGGCATCTCGGACGGGGACATGGCCAGCATCCGTTGGCGCAACGCCGCGCGGATCTTTCCCGACGGTTCGCTCCCTGGAATCGCCGCGGGCGACGACACGGGGAGTCCGCCCTTCAGCGCGAGGACGGCTGCCTCGTGATCATCGACACGAACGTATTCATAGGGCCGTACCCGTTCCGCCACCTCCCACATCCGGACCCCGAGGTGCTCATCCGCGTCATCGAGCGCGAGGGCGTGCAGCGGGCATGGGTGGGCCACCTTCCTTCCGCTTTCTATCGCGACCCGTACTCGGGTAACGACATACTCTACGCTGCGCTCGAGTCGCACGCCGAAGTACTCCGTCCCGCGCCGGCAATTCATCCTGGTTGGCCGGGCTGGGAGCGGTACTTGCGTGAGGCGCTGCGGCGCGGTGCGGCAGCGATCAGAGCGTACCCGCCGCAGTGGAGCATGGGTCCGCACGACCCGGCGATGCTGGATCTCGCGAGAGCGTGCGGCGAGCAGCGCATTCCACTCGTGCTGACCACACGTTTCGAGGATCCACGCCAGAGGCACCGGCTCGACAGCGCGGGAGATCTTTCCGGCGCTGCGATCAGGGCCATTGCGCGCGCTGATGAGCGAGTGCGCGTGCTCGTCACCTCGGCCGGTCGAGGACTCGTGGAGGAGGTACACTGGGGACTCACTCCGGCGGAGCGCTCGCGAGTGTGGTGGGACATTTCATGGATATGGGGACCGCCGGGCGACGATCTCGCGCATCTGCTGCGAACCGTCGGGCCCGATCGCTTCGTGTATGGAAGCGGCTGGCCGTTGCGACTCGCGCAGACTCCGCGAGCGAATCTGGCGCTGCTCCCAGACGATCTCTCGGGCGTGGAGCTCGCGAACGTTGCGGATCTGCAACACGAGTAAATGATTCGTGATTCGCGCAGAGGAGTGAATGCAAGGAGTGGAGCTGAGTTGCGAGCGACAAATACCTGCATGGACTTGCATCTCTCATTACCACCAAACAGATTCCCGCCGACCGTGCAGGTTTGCGAGTCGCTCGCGAGCCGTGCGACACACGTTCTCGAACAATTCCATTCGCGATGACAGTGAGGCGGAAGTGGGCCGTCATCCCAGGGCTGTTCGCCCTGGCGGCGGTCGCGGTGCTCTTGTCGGCGTATCAGGGAGCCACCTCCAGGCCAGACACGATAATTACCGACAAGGGTGCCTGGGGTTACTCCGCGGCGTCATCGCCTCAGGGTCGCTCGCCCGAGCAGCCGATCCGCTTCCCGCATCCGACGCACGTGCAGACGCTCGGCATGAACTGTCTGTACTGTCACTACTCAGCCAACAAGTCCATCGATCCCGGGCTCCCCGCCGTGAGCACCTGCATGGGGTGCCATCTCGTGATCGGTCCCAAGCGGCCCGCAATGAACGGCCGTCCGGCGTTCGAGAGCGCTGAGCTCACGAAGCTTCAGAACTACTGGAACGAGAAGAAGCCGATCCCCTGGGTTCGCATCCATCGCGTTCCGGATTACGTGAACTTCCCGCACATGACGCACGTGAACGCGGGAGTGACCTGCCAGACCTGCCACGGCCAGGTGCAGCAGATGACGCAGGTCTATCAGTATGCATCGTTGAACATGGGATGGTGTGTGAACTGCCACGTCGGCAACGTGAACCCCGCGTGGAAGGCACGTTACGACTGCAGCGTCTGTCATTACTAGGAAAACTCAATGACCGAGAATTCGGCGCCGTCGGGGGTTGACCGACGCGAGTTCCTCAAGATCCTCGGCGCCGGTAGCGCCACTACGGCCGCGATAGGGTGCAGCTCAGACCGCGTCGAGCGGTTGATACCATATCTCACGCAGCCCGATGAAACCGTTCCGGGCGTTTCGAACTACTACGCTTCGACCTGTCGTGAATGCTCGGTGGGATGCGGCGTGCTGCTCGAGACGCGCGATGGCCGCACCTTCAAGATCGAAGGGAATCCCGATCATCCGCTGAACCGCGGTGCGCTCTGCGCGCGTGGTCAGGCGGCGGTGCAGGGGCTCTACAACCCCGACCGCTACAAGAGCCCGATGATCCGGAAGGACGGCAAGCTCACGCCGGCTACCTGGACCGAGGCGCTTCAGCTCATGAGCCAGAAGCTCGGCGAGGCCCAGAGCAGCGGCGGGGCGGGTAACGCGGTATTCATCAACAAACACGAGAGCGGGAGCTTCCCGGCTTTCCTGGATCGCTGGCTCGCGGATTTCGGAATGCCGGCGCACCTGAGTTACGACGCGCTCGCCGATCACGCGGTGCTCGCCGCCAACAGGCAGTCGTACGGCGTCGCGTGGCCGTCGCTCTCCTTCAGCGCGGCGAAGCTCATAGTCTCCATCGGCGCCGACTTCCTCGAGACGTGGGGCGCGAACGTTCCGCAGCAACTCGACTTCGCGGACGCACGAGCGAAGCTCGAGGATGCGCCGCGCTTCGTCTACATAGGGCCCCGTCGCTCGCTCACCGGTTGCAACGCCGATCAGTGGATCGCGTGCAAGCCCGGTTCCGAGTTGGCCATCGCGAGAGCGCTCGCCGGTGGATCGGTGCAGAGCGCCGCGGAAGCGAGCGGAGTTCCGGCTGCCACGCTCGAAGCGCTGCAGCGCGAGCTGGCGGCCACCAAGCCGAGTCTCGTGCTGGCTGGCGGTTCCGGTGCTGGCGCGATGGATCTTGCGCTCGCAGTCAACGCGCTCAACAACCAGCTCGGTAACGTCGGTACCACGATACTCACCGATCAGCCGATCACGAGCCTCGAGGGGATCGCCACGGACGCGGACCTGAGCGCAGCGGTCGAGAAGATGCGCGCAGGGCAGGTGCCGTTCCTCATGGTCCGCGGCGTGAACCCAGTGTTCACGATGCCGCGTGCCGCGAAGGTGGGCGACGCGCTCGCGAAGGTTCCCTTCAAGGTCTCCTTCTCCAGCTATCCGGACGAGACCTCCGAGCTTTGCGATCTCGTGCTCCCCGACCATCACCCCATCGAGTCGTGGGGCGATGCGCAGCCGATGAACAACGTGATCTCGCTGCAGCAGCCGGGGATGGATCCGGTCTATGACACGCGTCAAACCGCCGACGTTCTGATAGACCTCGCGAAGGGAAATCAGCGCACCGCCGCGCGCTACCCGGCGCAGAATTACATGCGCTGGCTCATCGACAACTTCCCCGGCGGCACCACTGCGTTCACGGCCGGGCTGCAGAAAGGAATCACGAGCGGGAGCATCACTCGACCGGCGGCGCGTCCGGTAGCTACCGGCGTACCGGAGGCGCCAGCCATCGAGGGGACGAGTGGCAACTTCTACCTCGTCGTCTATCCGTCGCCCACGCTTGGTGACGGCAGTGGCGCCAACAAGCCCTGGCTCCAGGAGCTTCCCGATCCGGTCACGAAGATCTGCTGGCAGACGTGGATCGAGATCAACCAGCAAACCGCGCGCAGGCTCGGGATCGACTCGGGCGATGTGCTGCACATAAAGACCGAGCACGGCGAGCTGAAGGCGCCCGCTTACGTCTACATGGGGATCCAGGAGAACACCGTCGCGGTGGCCTTCGGTCAGGGACACTCGGCCTACGGCCGCTACGCGATGGGAGTGGGTCTGAATCCCGCTGATGTTCTCCCCGTCGGGTTCGACGCCGCATCCGGCGCCTTCGCCTGGACGGCCACCAAGGTGGAGTTGACCAAGGGAGACGAGTTCACGCCTCTGGTCACCACCGAGGGCTCGGCGCGCCAGCATGGCCGCGGGATCGCGCTGTCAATTCCGGTGGATGAGCTCCCGCGCCTCGAGATGGAGCACGAGGAGCACGACATGCCGGGCAGGCCCGACCAGTCGTACCTCCCCGGGCTGAGAGCGCGAATGGCTGCCGATGCGATGGGCGAGATCGGCGATTCCCCGTCGCGCGCGCAGAAGGGGATGTACGATCCCGAGCACTGGAGCGGGATGGCGAAGCGGCGCTGGGCGATGACCATCGACCTCGCGCGCTGCACCGGCTGCTCCGCGTGCGTCACCGCGTGCTACGCGGAGAACAATATCCCGACGGTAGGCGCGCCGTACCAGACGTCCCACACCGCGTTCCTGCATGGCGTCCCGGGTGGCAACATCCTCAAGGGGCGCGAGATGAACTGGATTCGTCTCGAGCGCTACTGGGAGGGTGGGGAGGACGGTGGCGAGTTCGAGCCGCGCTTCGTGCCGATGCTCTGCCAGCACTGCGGCAACGCGCCGTGCGAGCCGGTGTGCCCCGTGTACGCGACCTATCACTCACCCGACGGTCTGAACGTCCAGGTCTACAACCGGTGCGTGGGCACGCGCTACTGCTCCAACAACTGCCCATACAAGGTCCGCTACTTCAACTGGTTCGGTTACGGCGAGCCCGCGCGCCCGCAGTACGCCTGGCCCGAGCGGATGAGCTGGCAGCTCAATCCGGATGTGACCGTGCGCGGCAAGGGTGTGATGGAGAAGTGCACCTTCTGCGTTCAACGCGTCCGCGAGTCCGAGCATCGCGCGAAGGCGGAGGGACGAGAGGTCCGGCCCGATGAGTTCACGACAGCGTGCGCGCAGGCATGCCCATCCAAGGCCATCATCTTCGGCGATGCTGCGGATGAGGAGTGGTCGGTGGCACGGATGGCGCAGGACCGCCGCGCGTACCACGTATTCCACGAGCAGCTCAACACATTCCCCGCTGTGGTTTACCTGAAGAAAGTCACCCACCCGGCGCCGAAATCGGCGGCCGGAGCGTAGGGAGGCGCGCATGGCTACCGTGGTATCACCATCGGCCGGAACGTCTCCGAACATACCGTCGGCGAACATCCAGCTCCCGGCCATCCAGAGCTACACGCAGGTAAACGACGACATCATCGGCACTCTCCGGCCAACCGGAAAGTGGTTCGCCGCCCTGTCGTTCGCGATCCTGTGCATGCTGATCGGTGCGGTCGCCTGGACCTACCAGATCTACATGGGTCTGGGCGTGGCTGGCTACTCACCGCCGGTGATGTGGGGCGTCTACATCGTCACCTTCGTGTTCTGGGTAGGTATAGGACACGCGGGAACGCTGATCTCCGCGATCCTGTACCTCTTCCGGGCCGGCTTCCGCACCACCATTTACCGGTGCGCGGAGGCGATGACGGTATTCGCCGTCATGACGGCGGGGCTCTTCCCGATCCTGCACCTCGGGCGGCCTTGGAAGTTCTTCTACCTGATCCCGTATCCCCACTGGCGCCTCATCTGGCCGCAGTTCAAGAGCCCGCTGGTATGGGACGTGTTCGCGATCCTGACGTACCTCACGGTGTCGGCCACCTTCCTCTATGTAGGATTGGTGCCCGACCTCGCTGCGATGCGCGATCGCGAGACGCACCCGGTGCGCAAGCGGCTCTACAGCGTCCTCTCGCTCGGCTGGCGCAACTCGGATAGAGAGTGGCGGCACTTCGCCAGGGCTTACCTCTTCCTGGCCGCCTTCTCCACCCCGCTGGTGCTCTCGGTGCACTCGGTGGTGTCGTTCGACTTCGCGATGTCGCTGGTGCCCGGCTGGCACGCCACACTCTTCGCTCCGTATTTCGTGGCCGGCGCCATCTTCTCCGGTATCGGGATGGTCTTCACGATCATCATCCCGATTCGCCGCTGGTTCAACCTCAAGCGCTACGTCACGATCAACCACCTCGATGCGGCTGCGAAGCTCTGCCTCTTCACCTCGCTGGTGGTGGGCACCGCCTATCTGGTGGAGTTCTTCATCGGCTGGTACAGCGGGAGCGAGATCGAGCAGTCGTACTGGTGGAATCGCGTCTTCGGGCAGTGGTGGTGGGCCGCATGGATCATGCTGCTCTGCAACTGCGTGCTCCCGCTCACCCTCTTCTCGCAGAGGCTCCGGCGCAACACCACCTGGCTCTTCACCCTCTCGATATTCATCAATCTCGGGATGTGGTTCGAGCGCTTCGTGATCTTCGAGCCGTCGCTCGCGCACGAGTTCGAGCCCTGGCAGTGGACCGCCTACGCCCCCACCTACATCGACTGGGCGATTCTCCTCGGGAGCTTCGGCTGGTTCGCGATGTGGTTCCTACTCTTCATAAAGAACCTCCCCGTGATCGCCATCTCCGAGGTGAAGGAGATCGTCCCGCCGCCCGTGCGCGCGCCGCACGAGGTGGAAGGGATAAACGTGGCGGGCATGCACCTGGAGTTCGAGCCGGAGACGCCGGGGGAGCGCGACTGATGCAAGGAATCGTCGGGGTATTCCGCGATCTCGACTCCACGGTCGACGCCGTCGAGTCGCTCAAGAAGATGCGGGCCGGTGACATCACCGTGTATTCGCCGGCGCCGCGCCACGAGATCGAGCACATCCTCGCGCACGGCCCCAGTCCCGTGCGGCGCTACACGCTGATCGGCGGCCTGCTTGGCGCCACCTTCGGCTACTGGATCCCGATCTGGATCTCCGACTACTGGCCGCTGGTGGTCGGCGGCAAGCCGGTACCCTCCTGGGTACCCTACACGATCATCAGCTTCGAGCTGATGGTGCTCATCGGCTCGCTCGCGACGGTGCTCGGACTCTTCGTCAACTCTCGCTTTCCGCGAATCACGATGACCGTAGGCTACGACCCGCGCTTCAGCGACGGCGACTTCGGGGTATGGGTGCAGTGCCCTCCCGATCGCCAGCGTGATGTGGCGGGAACTCTTCAGAGGCACGGGGCCGCGGAGGTGCGCGGTGAAGCGTAGCGACCGCTCCACTACCGCACTCCGGCCCGGTGTGTCGCGAATCTCGCGCGCCGCGCTCCTTGCGGTGGTCCCGATGCTGTTCGGTGCCTGCTCCTGGTTCACCGATTTCAAGCAGCAGCCCAAGATCGAGCCGTGGGAAGCCGAATACGCAGGTAACGACACCACGCCCTTCCGAGGCAACCCGATGTACTCGGTGCCCGTGACGGGCGAGCGAGTACCCGCCTACGTCGTGTCGCATAACGGGAGCATGACCTGGGCGCCCGGCGTTCCCGGTTCGACGGCGTCCATCGACTCGATGGCCGATCTCGCGAACCCCACGCCTCCCGTCGCCCGTTCGCTCGAGAACGGCCGCAAGTACTACCAGATCAACTGCGAAGTCTGCCACGGCATAGCGGGCAAGGGAAACGGTCCCGCGCTCGTGTATGGCATGCCCGCCCCCAGTCTACTGACCGACATCACCAAGGGTCGCACGGACGGCTACATCTACGGCATGATCCGCAACGGCCGTAACCTCATGCCCACTTACGACCGCATCGAAGACATGGATCGCTGGGACGTGGTGAACTACGTCCGGGCACTCCAGGGAAAGATCGCCGGCGTGGTCGCCGACACCACGCCGATCGGCTTCCCCGGTGAGAACGGGAAGACAGTCCCGGGTCCCACCCGCACGGCGCCAACGCGCCCCGCGCCCTACCGGCCCGAGGACATGGCGAGGATCATGTCCACCGCCGCCGACACGTCGGGAGCAGCGGCCTCCGCTGCTGCCGCGCAACCGGCCGCTGCGCCGCAGGGAGGCCGCCCATGAGCGAGCATACCGACCGCGACATGCCCAGCCGCGAGGAACTCGTCGCGGCGACCGCGCGAGCGATGCCGCGCTCCTTCACCGTGGTGAGCGCGATCTTCGCCATCATCGGCATCCTCGTATTCCTGATCGGCGCCTTCAAGGGTGAGAGCCGCGCCTGGCAGGCGCTGCACTTCAACTGGCTCTTTTTCGCCACCGTTTCGCAGGCGGGCGTGGTGTTCGTCGCGGTGCAGCGCATCACTACAGCACGCTGGTCGCGCCCGATCGTCCGACTGCTCGAGGGCTACGTCGCCTTCCTTCCGGTGGCGTTCCTGCTCCTCATTCTCATCCTCATCGGCGGGAAGCACATCTTCCCCTGGCTCACGCACGAGCCGCCGAGCATCGAGAAGAAGCAGTACTTCAACTACACCTTCGTGGTGGTGCGCGACATTCTCATGTTCGGCATCATCACCGTCCTCAGTCTCTGGTACATCTACACGTCGGTGCGGCTCGACGTGGGCTCGCTCCCCGACGCCGGGGCCTCGTGGGCGCGCGGTATCCGCGAGCGCATGCGCCGCGGCTTCCGCGACGAGCGGCGCGAGATCCACTCCACGCACTCGCTCCAGGGGAAGCTCGCGATCTGGCTCTGCATCTTCTTCAACTTCTTCTTCATCGTGTTCTCGTGGGATCTGTCCATGTCGCTCGACATGTACTTCCTGAGCACGATGTACGGCTGGTGGTTCTACATGGGCGGATGGATGGCGGCGCTCGCCTCGTGGTCGCTCTTCACGATCTGGTGGCGCAGCTACCTCGGTGCGGAGGAGTACATCACCGAGCACCACTTCCACGACCTCGGTAAGCTCTGCTTCGCCTTCACGGTGTTCTGGGGCTACCTGACCTTCGCGCAGTACCTGGTGATCTGGTACGGGAACATGCCGGAGGAGACGCACTGGTTCCGCCTCCGCCTCATCCAGCCATGGACGGCTGCGACGATCGCGGTGGTGATTCTCGCCTTCGTCATCCCGTTCTTCGGACTCCTCTCGCGCGCGGCGAAGGTCTACCTCCCGACCTTCATCGCCTTCACGCTGAGCAGCGTGGTGGGTCTCTGGCTCCTCCGTTACGTGGAGGTCTATCCCTCTCTCCACTACACCGAGACCAACGCCCCCTTTGGCCTCTGGGAGATCGCGATCACCCTCGGCTTCATCGGCATCTGGGGCCTCTGCTATCGCGCCTTCATGGATGCCTTCCCCCGCATGCGCGTGGTGTTGATGACCTCACCGTACCGGGATGAAGTCCAGGTGCCCGTGGATGCGGATACGATGGAGCCGCTCCCGGCGCACGAGTAGCGGCGAGAGGGAACAGGAAACAGGGAACAGGAAACAGGAACTGCCCCGGGGTGAGCTCCCTACCCCGGAGCAGTTCCTGTCCCCTGTTTCCTTATGCCTTCCCCTTCAGCATCTCCTCCAACCTCCCCCCGGGCACCGCACCCACCTGCCGCGCCACTTCCTTTCCGTCGCGGAAGAGGATCGTGGTTGGGATGCCGCGGATCTGGAAGGCCATGGAAGTTTTCTGGGCGAGGTCGGTATTCACCTTCGCTACGAGCGCATCGCCCTGGTGACGTCTGGCGATGTCGTCGAAGGCGGGCGCCATCATCTTGCACGGGCCGCACCAGTCCGCGTAGAAGTCCACGAGCACCGGGAGCTCGCTACCCTGGATCGTCCTCTCGAAATCGTCGTCGCTTAGCGGGATGGGGCGGTCGAGAAGGAGCGGCCTTCCGCACTTGCCGCACTTGGGCCTGTCGGGTACGCGTGCCGCGGAGACGCGGTTCCAGGTGCTGCAGAACTGGCAACGCACAGTGACGGACTTCGTTTCCGCTGCAGCGCCCGTGGCGGATTGTGTAGTGTCGGTCATGAGTGAGCTCGGGAAATCGGTGTATGGCGTTATATGAGCGCCAATCCATCGAATTTGCAACGCTCGTTCCGCGGGCTACACTGGACCGCGTGCACGGTACAACGTATTTTTCGGGCTGTATCGGGGGCGTTAGCTCAGCTGGGAGAGCATTCGGTTTGCAACCGAAAGGTCGCGAGTTCGATCCTCGCACGCTCCATCGCCACTCGGCGAATCTCCGGAGGCCCGGCGGTATACCCTGTCGGGCCTCTCAAATTTGTCTACCATGACCATGGAGCCGCCGGTGCTTCGCTCCGCTGCCGCGCCCCAGCGCATCTTCACGCTGGCGTTCGCTGTTGCCCTGGGCCTCCTCCTCGCCACACCTCGTCTGGCGCTGGCACACCTGCACCTCCGTCACTCCTCTCCGGCGGCGAAGGCGGTGCTCGACACCGTACCGCGCGAGCTCCGTCTGGTCTTCACCGAGGCACCCCAGGTCGCCGTATCCAGCATCCGTCTCCTCGCCCCGGGCGGGGCCCAGGTAGAGCTGGGAGTGGTCTTCGCCGACCCGGACTCCGCCAACGCGCTCGTGGCCCGGATCACCGGAAAGCAGCTCGCCGCCGGGAGCTACACGGTAGTCTGGCGCACCGCTTCATCCGATGGCCATCCGATGGAAGGCCGCTTCACCTTCACGATAACCCAGGGCGCGGTGGGGCTCGCCGCCGCTCCTCGAGCAGACGCGGCGATCGGTGACTCGGCATCGTCCGCGGCCGAGTCTTCCTTCGTCCCGAGCCCTGCCGGAGCTCCAGCGGCACAGGCTGCCGCTCTCGAGCCCGAGCTCGACATAGAGTCGCCTGCCTACGTCGCCATCCGTTGGCTGGGCTACGCTGCGCTGGTCGGCCTCATTGGCGCCGTGGTCTTCGCGCTCGTCGTCGCGCCCAAGGTACCGAGCATCGCGCCCGATGTAGTTCACGTTGCCGCGCACTTTGCCCTGGTTGCCTCCCTGGTCCTGATCGGCGCGTGGATAGCGCGGCTGGTGGCGCAATCCTACGCTCTCGGTGGGGTCGGGATCGGTGCAATCCTCGGCGGCACGAGTTGGGGACAAGCGTGGATCATCGGCGCCGCCGCCGCGCTCGTGGCGCTGGGGGCCGCCGTGCTCGCAGGACGCGGCGAGTCGCGTGCTGCGTGGCTGGTGGCTGCGCTCGC
>DATCXR010000323.1:0-8316 GCA_036565685.1 Gemmatimonadaceae bacterium | reverse complement strand
AGACTCGATCTCCACCAGCCGCTCCTGCTCGCTCACACCCGGCACGGGCCGGAGCAGTACCCAGTTGGCGAGACTGAATACGGCGACATTGGCACCTATCCCGAGCGCGACCGTCACGAGCACGGCCAATGTGAAGCGAGGTCTCGAGCGAAGCTGCCTGGTTACGTAGCGGAAATCAGCGAGCAGCGAATCCATCTTGGTCACTCTCGGTGGAGTATGTAAGCGGACTGCGCGCGGTCAAGCGAGAGGAGTTGCCCCGAGAGTTTGCATCGAGTCAGAGTGCATCGCAACCACGGGTCGGTGGCGGGTTACACGTCTCGGTAACCAAGGGAGGGGGAGAAAGCAGAGAGCAGTGAACTACCTCGGGGGTGATGGCTTTAGGTAGAAAACCGTCATCCCCGCTTTCGCGGGGATGACGTCGCATTACGAGCCGTTCACTGCTTTCTGCTCTCTGCTTTCTGCCTTCTCTCCCCCCTACCTCGCCACCATCCCTACTTTCAACGCCCCCCTTTCCGTGGGTGCGGCGAAGAAGTGGGCGTAGTGGTCGTCGTAGTGGATACGAAGTACGTGCGAGGCGGCGATCGCGCCGAAGATGAGGGAGACCTCCGTCTTCGAGAGCGATGAGGTGCGGGACATGAAGGTCACGTCGCTCACGCTCGCGCTGCGGCCGATGGTGATGTAGAAGGCGGTGGTGGCGATGCCGCCGGCGAGGAGGCCGCGCTCGAAGGCGCCGCCGCGGTCGTGAGGGATGTCGAGAATCAGCTCGTCCATCAATGTCTGCACCGTCAGGCCGGCACTCGAGAAGATGAACTGCTTGTGCGGCTCGAGGTTGGCGTCGATCCCCGAGTAGACGGTGGGGCGTCCCTTGTCGAAGCCGAAGGACGGGTGACCGCCTACGGCATACGAGGCAACCACGTGCCCGGTCTCGTGCGCGAGGATGCTGCTGATGAAGCCGAGCGCGAAGCGGGTCTTGAAGTGGGTGTGCGGTCGCTCCGTGTCATCGTCGTTGCCGGAGGCACGCGACGGAGAGGCAGAGGACGCGTGGAGCGTGGCTACCGGCGGAGCGGCGAGCGGCGAGGCGAGCGGCGCGAGGGGCGGCGCGGCCGTTGGAGCCAGCTTCGCACGTGCGAGGTAGACTGGCTCGATGGTCTGCGCGCTCGCAGCGCTGCCGGCGAATACGAGCGAGAGCGCGACGAGCGCGGTGGATGGAAGGCGGCTGATCGACACGGTTGCGAATCTGAGGACGCGCACGACGCGCCGCCAGTCACAGCATCATTACCGGCTGCTCGCTACATCAGCGATCGCCGGCTTCGCTGACGGACTGTAAGGTCCACATACCGGCACGCGGCCGATCACGAGCCCCGAAGCAGCTTCACGCTCCCGTTCACGGTTTCGAGTGCGACGCGCCTGCCGCCACCGCCGCCGATGGTGCCGTGGATCTCCTTGCGCTCGGAGGTGTCGGTTCCCGCGACATCGAAGTCGCTGTGCACGCTTCCGTTCACGGTTTCCATGCTCAGCTGCGCCTGGATGGACGGTGGGAGCTGGGCCGTCACCGAGCCGTTGACAGTGGAGAGCTCGATGTCACCAGGGCTGCCGAGCGAGTCTATCGCGACGCTCACGCTCCCGTTCACCGAGCTCGCCGTCACCGGGCCGTCCAGAGCCGCAACCTGCACCCTCCCATTGACCGTCTCTGCCTTCACCGCTCCAGTCACGTCGGCCACGCCGATTCCACCGCTTATGGTGCTGATATTCACCTTCACTCCGGCCGGCACGGTCACCACGTAGCTCACCGAAGAGCTCTTTCCACGGCCAAGGAGGTCTCGGAGATTCAGGTTATGGCTGCCGGGGGGGCCGCCTCCACCATAGCTCGAAGTCGAGCAGTCGGTGGCGTTGCCGAGCATGGTGCAGATGATGATGCCATCCTCCAGCTCGCGCTGAAGGAAGTGTGCGTTACCGTTGCCGCTTCCTCTCCACTTCTCGGATGCCTGCACGTGCACGGTGGGCGAGTCGGTCGCGAGAACCTTGATGTCGCCGACCATGTTGCGCAGGTAGAGCGTCTTGCCGGCGGGGATGCTGCCATTCCAGGAGAACGCGTTCGGATTTACGTGCTGCGGACCGGAATCCGTCGTACACGCACCGATCGCCAGCGGAACGGCGAGAAGAAGCACGGCGAGTTGTCGCGACATGTCTCACTCCCTGCGGTACGGGGAACCGGAGCGGCGCGAACGTGGCGCGCTCCACCTGGGGCAGATGTGAAGCGTGCCCCGAGCGACGATTCCGCCGCCGCGGGGCACGTCATCATGCCCGCACGAGACACTACGCGCCAGAGGTCAGCTCAGTTTCTTCAGATTCACGCTCCCGTTCACGGTCTTGAGGCGTATGGTCGGACCGCCCTCGCCGATCTTCGCGCGCAGGTGCCTCGGGTTGAAGCGGCCCTGCATCGTCACGGGGAAGTCGCTCTCCAGCGAGCCGTTGACCGTCTCCATCTCCAGCTCACCCGCAAAGTCCGAGGGTACCTCGAGCGTGACCGATCCGTTGACGGTGGAGTACTCGAGGCTCTGGGTGTTGGACGGGATCGCATCCATGCGTACGCGGATGGAGCCGTTCACGGTCTCCGCGTCCACCGGTCCACTGGTGCTCGCGGCATCGATGCGGCCGTTCACGGTGTGAGCTACCACCTCGGCGCTGGCGCCGGCGATGTCGAGCGAGCCATTCACGCTGTTGGCCTGTACTCGGACGCCCTTCGGCAGCTTCACGGTGAACTTCACGGAAACGTCGTTGTGGTCGTTGTCGCGATGGTTGCCGCGCGAGTGGTAGCCGTCCTCGTCGCAGCTGTCGTCCTCGTTCCAGAGCGCGCAGACGGTGACGTTGTCGCCGTCCTTCGCCACCACGAAGCGCACCCTGCTCGGATCGCCCTCGCGCCACTTCTTCTCGCCGTGTACCTCGGCCGTATTGCCGCTCGCTGGCTCCACGTCTATCGAGCCGTTGAGGTTCGCGATGCGCAGCCAGCTACCGGCGGGAATGGCTCCCGACCAATCGAAGGTATTGTCGTTGCTGGTGGTGCCAGCGGACTGTTGCGCGGACGCGGGCATCGCGAAGGCAGCGATCGCGGCGAGTGTCGCTACGGTGCGTGATCCTTTCATCTCCTATTCCTCCCGATTGGCGCCCGAGGCGCGCTCGATTGTGATGTCGCCGCTGAAGGTCTGCGCGCTGATGCGCGCGCCGCCACCGCCGATCGTGAACTGCATCCCCTTGCCGCGTCCGTCGCTGCGCGAGCCGGGCATGAGCGTCATGGGAAAGTCGCTGTCTACGTCGCCGCTGAAGGTGTGGACGTCGAGCGTGGCGCCTCCGCCGGGTACGGCGATCCCGATGTCGCCCGAGTGCGAGTTGAACTCGTAGCGCCCCTTCGGATCGAGCGTTCCCGAGAAGCGGACGTCGCCGCTGGTGGTGTTGGTTCGCACGAAGCTGGACCTCACACCGTCGAGAGTGATGTCGCCGCTGACGGTGTTGGCGTCCACGTCGCCGGTGATGCTGGAGAGAGTGAGCTCACCGCTCACGGTGCTCGCCTTCACGCCGGCGCCCACGCGTTGCGCGCTGGCGTCGCCCGACACGGATTCGATCTCGACCCGGCCGGTGGCATCTACCACCTCGACGTCACCGCTCACCGAGTGCGCTTCCACGTCGCTCCCGCCGCGCGTGCTCACGTCGCCCGACACTCCCTGCGCCACCACGCGCGCCGACTTCGGGATGGTCACCTCGTAGCGCGTGTCGCCGAGCCGCCCACGGTCGGATCGAATGCCGAGCGTGACACGCGAAGGGCCGGCGTCGAAGCGAAGAATGCCACGCTCGCTCGTGGCGTGCACGCGTACCTCGCTCCGGTCCCAGCTCGTGACCACGATCTCACCCGACACGAGCGAGAGATCCACCGTGCCGTTGCCCGAGAGCGCGACGGTGGTGTCGATGCGCGAGCGAAACTCGCCGCTGTCTCCCGACTCGCGCTGTGCCGCGAGCGTGGGTGGGACCGACAGTGCAAGCGCCGCGACTGCCGCAATGATCCAGGTTCTTCCCATGGTTCGTATTCCTCAGGTGCGTGCCGGGAGGAGCGCCGCGGTGCGCAGAAGCTCCACCTTCTGACCCAGCACACTGTTCAGTTGTTCGTTCAGGAAGCGGCTGTTCGGATCGGCCGCCAGAGCGGCGCGGCTCTGCGCGATGGCGCTGTCGATGATCGCGAGGTTCCGCTGGATTACCGCTATCGTCGCCGTATCGAGGAGCGAGTGACGTTCGCGCACGATCGTCTGCAGGTGCGCGATCTCCCTGTCGTAGAGCTGCTCACTGCTCAGCGAGCTCGCGTTGCGCACGGTACCGCTCGGAGCGGTGGGCGAACGTGTGCCCAGGCTGTCGGGTGCGCTGTTCGTGGTCGCGGGGCCAGCCGCGACCGTGCTGCGCCCGGCGTCGACGCGCGTGGTTGCCACGTACGTGACTCCCGCGGTGGATACGACGAGCGCCGCGGCCGCGGCCGCGAGGCGAGCAGTAGTCCAGCGCGGTGACGCCTGTCGTACTCGTGTCTCCTTCTCCCCGCTGGCCGCGGAGATTGGGACGACGTCCGGCTGGATGCGCGACTCGATCTCCGGCCAGAGATCACGCGAGGGAGTGAGCGTCGGGAGCTGGGGGGCAGCGCGGACGATGGTATTCAGGTCGCCCAGCAGCGCCGAGCAGCGCGCGCACGCCGCGGCGTGCTGCTCCACCGTCCGACGCTCGGCCACGTCGGCCTCCCCCTCCAGGTAGAAGGGGAGGAGCATCTCGAACTCCTCGCAGTCGATCAGCCTCTCGTTCATCTGGATAGTGCCTCCCGCAGCAGCATCCGGGCGCGGTGCAGCTGAGACTTCGTTCCGCCTGGCGTCACGCCCATCTCCTCCGCGATCTCCTCGTGTGTGAACCCTTCCACGTCGTGCAGCACGAACACTTTTCTCGCTCCCGGAGGGAGCAGCGCGATCGCCGCCTCCAGGTCCAACCGCTCGGCCACCGGAGCCGCCGCGACGGAACCGAGCGGGCTGCCGCTGTCGCGATCGTCGTCGTCCGGCTCCGCAGTGCGCGCCCTTTCGCGGTTCTGCACCTTCCGGTCGTTGAGCGCCACGTTCACCGCCACTCTGTGAAGCCAGGTCGAGAACGCGCTCTCGCCGCGGAAGAGCGGCAGCTTCTCCCAGACCCGAACGAAGACGTCCTGCGTCAGCTCCTCTCCCCGCGTCCTGCTCCCGCACATCCGCACGCAGATCGAGAAGACCCGGTCCACATGGGAGCGGTAGAGCCGCTCGAACGCCCGCCGATCGCCCGAGGCGGCCAGCGCCACGTCGCTCAGCTGTTCGTCAGCCGTTCCGGAAGCAGTCACGTCGAGTGTTGCCGCCATCATCCAGTGCGCGCCCTTGGTCTGTCGTCATGGGATGAGATGGCGGGAGTGGGGGAAGGGTTGGAAGGGGAGGGGAGTTTGGAGAAAGCAGAGAGCAGAAAGCAGTGAACTACGGGAGATGGGGACAGGAGACGGGGGACAGGAGACGGGGGACAGGAGACAGGAGACAGGAGACAGGAGACAGGAAAGGCCCCCCGAGGGGAGGAGTACCTCTCCCTACGGGGGGCCGGGGGGTTCGTGTTTCCAGGAATTTCTTTCCCTAGGGGTCGTTCACTGCTTTCTGCTTTCTGCTCTCTGATCTCTGCTCTCTGCTTTCTCCAAACTCACCTCTCCCGCGGGGCGGTGGGGACCATGATATGGGCGTAGGGGGTGTCCTTCCACATCACGAATGGACCGCCGTTCGTGGGGTCGGTGGAGACTCCTTCGAGGAGTTTGGGGTCGGGGACGAGGATCATGATGTGGGGGTAGCCGTCCGGGATCCACTGGTTCGTAGCGGTCGGCGTGGTGGCGAACGGGTCGGTGTTACTCACGGGGAGATCGCCCTGGAGCATGTAGCCGAAGCCCATCTCCGTGACGGCGGGCTGGCTCTTGTGCATCCAGGCGTCGATCACTCCGCGCCACTCGGAGTCGAGGCACATCGGCGAGTTGTTCGGCACTTCGGGCATGTCGGGCATGCAGACCCATTCGCTCGTACCCTTGCGCAGGACGCGGCCGTCCGCGGTCTGCACCGAGGCCGTCGCCGCGACGGAAGGCGGCGCGGCGCTGAGGGCATTGGTGATGAGGGCCTGGTCGGTTGTGGCGTCTGACGGTCGTGCGGTCGCAGCGTCGGGTGCCTGGGCGGCGAGCTCGCCGGTGGAGAGAGTGGCAAGCAGGATCGTGGGGATGAAGGCGCAGCGCATACGGACCTCCTTGTGGGTTGGGCTCACCGCCGAGGCGCTTCACCGGGCGCGGGCCAGCTCACCCTCCGCACCGGAGCGACTCGGACGATCGGAGCCACGAGTGCCACTAGACCGACCGGTCTAGTGACGGGTACAAAAAAATCACCGCGCAGCCACTGCGGCGAAGTAGAAGTCGAGTACTGCGTCCAGCGGCTTTCCGTTGCGTACCAGCCGAGTCCGGAACGCCGCGCCCTCCCAGGCATCGACCAGCACGTTGGCCATCTGTACCGGGTCGGTCTCCGCGGGCAGGTCGCCGCGGGAGCGCGCCTCCTCGAGGCAGAGGGCGAGACGCGCGGCGATGGTGCCCACGCAGCCCTCGACCTTCCGGCGGAAGGTCTCGCTTGCGCCGGAGAGCTCCTGACCTAGCGCGCCCATGAAGCATCCCAGATAGCCCTGCTCCGCGTAGCTCTCGCGGACGCCCTCGAAGAAGTTGCGCACGCGCTCGAGCGGCGGTCGACCGCGGTCCGAGAGCGTTGCGTCGAGGAGCGCATGCGCGTTGGCCACGTACGCGTCGAGCACCTGGAGGGCGAAGTCTTCCTTGCTCTCGAAGTGATGGTAGAACGAGCCCTTCGGTATGCCGGTCTCCGTCAGCAGATCCTGGATGCCCACGCCGTTGTAGCCGCGCTCGAGCATGAGCCGGAGCCCCGCCAGGATCAGTCGGCGCTTCGTCTCGTGCATCTCGTGCGTCTGCGGCTCAGCCGTTAGACCGACCGGTCGGTTCATGGCGCCAATATTGGGCAGACGGTGCGTCACGTCAAGGGAGAGCGGGAGAAAGCAGGAACTGCCAGAGGGTTCAGGATTCAGGGTTCAGGGTTCAGGGTTCAGGGTTCAGGAACTGCCTCGGGGTCGAGGTCTCGACCCCGAGGCAGTTCCTGAACCCTGAACCCTGAACCCTGAACCCTGCCCCCCGGCCTTCACCCTCCGGTCACTTCAGGACGAGGGAGTCTACCAGAGTGGGCAGATCGCGGATGCGCTCGATGAGGTAATCGGGGGACGCGGCCTCGAGGGCGGGGCGGGTGAAGGGGCCCCAGAGGGCGGCAACGGTCGTGACGCCGGCCGCGTTGCCGGCGCGGATGTCGTGGGGAGAGTCGCCAAGGAAGATCGCTTCGGCCGGGGAATAGCCGAGGAGGTCGAGGGCTAGGAGGACGGGCTCGGGTTCGGGCTTGTGACGCTCGCAGGAGTCGAGTCCCACCAGCTCGTCCAGGTATGGCTGGAGCTGGAGGAGCCGGATGGCGCGGTGGGCGCCCTCGTTCGCCTTGCTCGTGACCACCGCCGTGGGGTGGCCGCGGCCGTGGAGGAGCTCGAGTGTTTCGTGCACGCCATCGAACTCGCGCAGGAGGCGGTCGTGGTTGAGCTGCTGGAACTCTCGGTAGGTGGCGAGGAATGGGTCCACCAGCGCTTCATCGCCGACGACCCTGCGAATCTGGCCCATGAGTGGAGTTCCCATCCCGGAGATCCAGTCTTCGTCATCGGGCGCACCGCTCAGGTGGGCGGCGAAGGCGTGGCGATACGCGCCCACGATCAGCGCGACGGAGTCGGCGAGGGTGCCGTCGAGGTCGAAGAGAAGGGCGAGTGGGCGGTTGGAATCCCTGTGCGGAGCCGCAGCGTTTTCAGCAATTACGTGAGCCATGTCGAAGTATACATCGAGCGGTCAGAACCAGGATCGCCATCGGCTCCACGCGCGGAGCGCTCGACGAGCCAGCGACGTTCCCGCGTGCCGCGCCGAAGTCACCCAGTGCTCGCAGCCAGTCCTCTGCGCTCGGCAGCTCCCTGTCGACGAGCTCTTCGAGCAGCCGCTCCGCTCCCGCTCCGTACGGTGCCGTCGCCACCTGTCGGGCGAGCGCGGCGAGACGCGTCACCTCGTTGCGTCGGTGGCGGGGAGCGCGCGCAGCGATGGCGGCCACGCGGCGGAGCGCGCGCTTGCGCGCCTGAGTGTGCGTCTCGAGATCCGAGCCGGCGGCGAGCGCGCCCGCG
>DATCXR010000296.1:0-17467 GCA_036565685.1 Gemmatimonadaceae bacterium | reverse complement strand
AGCCGGCCTGCGGGCAGTGACGATCGGGCGATTCCAATGAGATGTCAATCGGCACGTGAAGCACGTACCCATGGGTACGTGCTTCACGTGCCGATTGACATCTCATTGGAATCGCCCGATCGTCACTGCCCGCAGGCCGGCTGCACCGTGACGTTGGGGTTGGTCTGACGCTCGGTCTTGGAGATCGGGAAGAGCGAGCCCGGACACTGAGACGCGTTGGACTCCGGCGTCCAGTAGGGCGATGCCTCGCCGAAGCGATACAGGTCGTTGAGCCGCCGCCCCTGGAGGTAGAGGTTGACGTGCCTCTCGTACTTCAGGATGGAATCCGCGGATACCTGGCCGCTCCACGCCGTGAGGCCATCCAGCGTCCGGATGGTGTTTATGGAGGTGGAGAAGTCGCCGCTGTTGCCGTTGGCCAGTGCGTTCTCCGCCTTGATGAGGAGCATCGCCCGGCTGGTCGTTATCGTGACCGGAGACCGGTCCTGAGCTGCCGCGAACTCGGTGACGATCCTCGCTATCGCCGGGTCGGCAACTCCGTCTATCGGATCCTCGAGTGCCACCGTGATCGCGTCGTTCTTGTAGTCATAGGAAGCGATGGCGGTGTTGAAGCGGATCTCCTTGCGGCTGTTGACGCAGCTGGCGAAGGAGCAGTTGCCGAACCCGAGTCCGCCGTTATCCTGGTTCAACTGGAACCAGTAATCCTGGCCCAGTATGGCGAGCGCGGAATCGGCATCCGCGGCGGCGGCCGGGTCGTTCACCAACGGGTCTGCCGGCGTCTGACCCGATGGGTTGAGCTTTTGCCACACCGCGCGGTCGAAGCGGGTACGAGCGCGCATCGCGTAGAGTTGGCCGCGCAGCTCGCCCGAGCTCACGAGTGCCAGCCCGCGATCGATAGCCGTGAGCGCGGAATCGTATAGGGTGATCATATTGCTGCTTCCCACCGGCGGGCCGGCCTCCATGCGATCGGAGGTGATGACAAAATCATCGTAGAAGTTGGCGATGTGATCGTAAACGATGGCCTCGAAGAGATTGGCTCGCGCCAGCTGCGACGGGTCCGGCATCTGGCCTTCCGCCTGGAACGCCTCGAGGCGCTGAACGGTCTGGCTGGCGAGCCAATGTGCCGGGTACATCGCCCGATCGGCATCATCCGAGAACTCGTTGAATGGGTTCCGGAGGTTGCCGATGTTGATCTCGTGCATTCCATCGAGCGAGCCCACCCACTCGATGTTATCGCTCGCCGACTCGATGAAGCCGTACATCATGAGCAGACCTTGCAGCGTCTGGGCTACCGCGCCATTCACCTCGGCCTGGATGGCCGCGGGATTGTCCAGCGCGTCCTGATTGACGTTGTTCGGATTGGTCACGTCGAGGATGTTGCATCCCCCCGCAACCAGGAATGCCGTCAGGAGCGCGCCGACACTGGTCAGGCGGCGCGAGCGGCCGCCTGAGAGGCTTCCTGTCTTCCTGTATTTTCTCATCGGTATGCGAGCCTCCCCTAGTAGCCGAGACGAACGGATAGACTGAACCGCCGCGGGATCGGCAAGTTGTAGGCGTCGATCGCGTCGATGAAATTGTTGTCGATGCCCCCGCCGTTGCTGATTCCCTGCAGATTCACCTCTGGATCTGCTCCATAGTACTTCGTCCAGAGCATCAGATTGCGCGCGCCGAACGTTATGGAGAGATCACGCGCGCCCAACTTCGATGCGAGCGAGCTGGAGGCAGTGTAGGTGAGACTCACCTCGCGCCATCGGATGAAATCCCCGTTTCCGTTCTGGTTCACGCCATCGTACGGCGAGAGCGCGACGAGGCCGAGCCACTTCTCGGCTGCTGCCAGCCGTTGGTCCGGCGTACTCGCGGGGTTCTGGAGCGTCGCCTCCACCTGCGATGACCGCATGACGTTTCGGCCGATCGAGGAGTGCGCGGTTCGGAAAGCGTCGGTGAGATCGGTGATCGTGTAGTTGCCCGCCTTGTATTCGAAGAGCGTCTGCACCTTCCACCGCTCGAGGAAAGTCACCGAGCCGCCGAAGCCGCCGCTCCAGTCGGGATAGGGCTTGCCCAGGTAGTGATCGAGGAGATCGCCATCCATGTCGTCGTCCGCGCTGAGCGGCTTCAGTTGCCCGGGGTCTATCGGGTTGTTGAGATGGGCCAGTACCTCGGCCTCGGTATCGGGCTTGCCGTCGTTGTTCAGATCGTACGGCAGCTCACCTGGCATGAGGCAGAGGTTCTGCGCGCGCAATGCCTCCGCCTGCTGGGCGGAGTAGCTGCTGCACGCCGTCACCAGCTTGGCGCCGAAGAGTGTGCCGGGCGCGTAGCCTTCCTTGAGGAAGTTGCGGTAGCGGATGTAGCTGCCACCCACCTTGAGCGCCGGCGAGCCGCCCATGTCCGTGATCTTCTGCCAGATGTAAGCGCCATTGGCGAAGAGATCGACCGAGAGGTTGGGGCGGTTCACCACGAAGCCGGAGACGCTGAGCTCCAGGCCGCGCGCCTTCATCTGGCCCACGTTGGAGAGCTGCGTGCTGGTGAAGCCGCCGCTCCATGCGTACTGCTTGGGGACGAGCAGGTCATCCACCGTGCGGTCCCAGTAGGTGGCCGACACGCTGACCTTGTTGGAGAAGAGTCCGACCTCTGCGCCCAGCTCGATCTCGGTGGAGATCTCCGGTTTGAGGTCGGCATTGCCGAGGTTGTCCGGCGTGAGACCGCTGCCGTACGGGGAAGGAGTGGCCTCGTACGTCGTGAATTTGTCGAACGCGCCCGGCTGCCGTCCGGATCTGCCAAGGGCGGCGCGGAAGCGCAGCGCGGATACCGTGGTGCTGCTCCAGCTCGGGAGATCGCTGGGAACGATGGAGATGCTGGCCTTCGGGTAGAGCACACCGCCGGCCGACTCACCGAAAGCGCTGTTGTAGTCGTAGCGCGCGCCGCCTGTGAGGAAGATCCAGTCCTTGTACCCGATCTGCTCCTGGGCGAAGAAGCCGGCATTGACGTTCTTGAGGATGCTCTCGCCCACGTCCGGCTGGCTGCCCGCGCTCAGCACGCTGAGGCCAGGTGCCGGGAATTCCACGATCGAGCCGTTGGTGAAGTGCTGGTTCAGGATGAAGCCCTGTGCGCCGACCACGAAGTTGGAGCTGAGCTGTGAGCCGATCTGGCGCACCCAGCTGATCTTCGTGTCGACCGTGGTGTTCTGGATGTTCGCCTCGTTCACGGACCGCGTGCCGTTGATGTCGTAGCCGGTGAAGTTGTCCACCGCGCGGCCGAAGGGGATGAAGTTCACCCCGGAGTAGCTCACGTTGTCGAGGCCCACCGTGGCGCCAACGGTAATCTCGGATGTGGGTGTGTAGGTGAAGGTCACACCACCGTTGAAGTGCCGCTCGTCCTGCTTGTTCATGTCGAACATCGATTCACGGATCGTATAGAATGCCGTGTTGCCGAACGGGTTGCCGGGGCCCGAGCACCGGGCGACGCCGGCGATGTTCTGGAAGGACTTGTTCCCCTGGTCGTCGAGGCAGTAGGCGCGATCGGGCTTCGCATACAGCGCGAGGGAGTAGGGCGAGTTGATGCCGTTCTGGCCGCTCGGCGCCTGGTGATTACCCCAGGAGTAGAAGGTGCGCAGATCGATGTGCACCTTGTCGCTCGGCAACAGATTCAGGTTGGCCGTGCCCTGGTAGCGATTGAGCACATCCTTGGTGAGTCCGCCCACCTTGCTGCTGGTGAAGGGGCCGTTCTCGTGCTGGTAGCGACCGGCCGCGTAGTACGTCATCCCCGTGGCACCGCCGCTCACCGCTCCATTGAACACCGTGCCGCGACCCGTCTCCCAGAGCTGGTTGATCACGGGATACGAGAAGGGCACGAATGGTGTGATGGGCTGGCCGAAGAGCATGCTGAGCGAATCTGCCTGAGGCTGCGTCCGCGCGAAGCCCGAGTTGGGCTCGACCCGATCGGGGTACGACGAGAAAGCTTGCTCGACCTGGAAGTTCCAGCGCGGTGTGCCGGAGGTTCCCTTCTTGGTGAAGATCTGGATGACGCCGTTGGAAGCCTCGGTACCGTAGAGGGTGGCCGCGGCCGCGCCCTTGAGGATCTCCATCCGCTCGATGGAGCTCGGGTCGATGTCGTTCAGGCGCGACGCCGAGGAGCCGCCGCCCCCGCCCCCGCCGTTGTCGACGCGGATGCCATCTATGTAGATGATCGGTTGGTTGGACTGCGAGAGACTGGCGTTGCCGCGGATGCGGATACGCGCGCCCTCGCCGGTCACGCCGCTGGTGGGGAGGAGGCTCACGCCGGGGACGCGGCCCTGGAGGACCTCGTCGGGGTTGTTGACCGGCGCGTTCTGGAGATCGCGGAGATCCACCTTGGCGACGGTATTACCGAGCTTCTTCTCCTGCACCGCGCCGCCGGTTCCGGTCACGACCACATCACTCAGCGTGACGGCGGACTGCGCGAGCGCGAAGTTCACCGTATCTGTCTGACCGGCGGCGAGGGTCACATTCTGCGTCGACTGCGCGTAGCCGATGAGACGCGCCGACAGTCTTACGGCTCCCGGGGTGATACCGGTGATGCGATACCGTCCGTCGGCATCCGCCATTGCGCCTAGTCGTGTGCCGACGACGACGATCTGCGCGTTGGCGAGTGGCCGTTGTGTGGCCGCGTCGGTGACAGTGCCGACGACGACCGTGGCTGCGTCCTGTCCAGCTGCTCGTCGTGCGGTACTACACAGCAACGTGGCGCCGCATGCTGCGCCGAGCGCTGCTTTCCGGAAACCGGACCATCTCATGCTGCCCTCCTTGTACCGTAGTGGTTACGTCGCTCGGGGGTTGTGCTCGACCACTCGATCGGAACTTCAGGAGCATCACCTGGAATTCGGGGTGGGATCGAATCCAGTATCCAGAATCCAAGTTGCAGTTATCAGATAGCCCGGGGTCCCTTATGTCAAGGGGATGTCAGAAAGGGAACAGACGATGCCCGCATCGCGAACGACGGCGCTGCCGGGGAGCGCGCTCTTCATCTCCCTCCTCTACCTCTTCCGGAGTCTCGCGCGCTTCGCCATGGTTCCCGATCGAGGCTGCCGCGCCGATCATCACCTCCGCGAGACCATTCCACACCCATGCATTCATCCGGCTACTCGCCGGCGATCACCTCGCTGATCGCCGCCTTCGCGCTTTCGGCCGTCGCGCTTCCCGCGCAGTCCACGGCGACGCGTGAAGCTCAGGCCAGGTCGCGTGCCGTGCCGACGCCGGAATCCGTGTTGGGCTTCGAGCCCGGCACCGATCGAAAGCTTCCGAGCTGGAAGCAGGTAGTGGACTACTTCACGGCGCTCGATGGGGCGAGCCCGCGCGTGAGCGTCCGTACGCTGGGCACGACGGGGCTGGGCCGCCCGTTCATCGCGGCCTTCATAGGCGATTCGGCGGTGATCGCGAATCTGTCGAAGTACCGCGAGATCCAGCGGAAGCTCGCGGACCCGCGCACGCGTGGATCCGGCGAGCGCGGATCGCTCGTCGCCAATGGAAAGGTGGTGGTGCTGGTGACATCCAGCATCCACTCCACCGAAGTAGGCGGGATTCTCACGCCCACCGTGCTCGCCTACAGGTTGGCGTCCGGAGAGGATGCGGAGACGCGATCCATCCGCCAGAACGATCTGGTGATCCTGGTCCCGTCGCTCAACCCAGATGGCGTGGACATCGTCCACGACTGGTATCAATCGAGCCTCGGGAAGCCGTGGGAGGGGAGCGGCCCACCGGTCATCTACAACAAGTACACCGGGCACGACGACAACCGTGACTGGTATGCGTTTACCCAGGTGGAGACGCAGCTCACCATAGACTCGCTGCACAACGTGTGGCACCCCGAGATCGTCAACGACATCCACCAGCAGGGTCCGCGCGCTTCGCGGCTGTTCGTGCCGCCGTACATGGATCCCTGGGAGCCCAACGTCGATCCGATCATCGCCGCGGGTGTGAACAGCATGGGGATGGCGATCGCCTGGCGGCTGACGGCCGATGGGAAGACCGGGATCGCCACCAATGCATCGTACGATGCGTGGACCCCGGCGCGCTCGTACCAGCACTATCACGCCGGCATTCGCATCCTCACCGAGACAGCGAGCGCGCGGCTGGCCACGCCGATCGACCTGACCTTCGATTCGCTCGGCGGGGGCCGCGGCTTCGACCCGAAGGTCATGTCGTGGAACTTCGTGGCGCCCTGGCCGGGCGGGCACTGGACGATCGGTGACATCGTGGACTACCAGACCAGCGCCACGTGGGCGCTGCTCGTGCAGGCTGCGCTGGAGAGAGGGAAGTGGCTGGACAGCTTCGCGCGGATCGGCGAGCGCGCAGTAGAGGGACGCGGCGCGCCCGGACGAAAGGACTGGCCGGTGGCATATCTCATCCCGACCAGCCAGCCGGACACGGCATCGCTGGAAACGATGCTCCGCATCCTGCAGCGCGGCCAGGTGGAGATCCGCCGCACGCGCGCGCCGCTCACTGTTGGAGGAGTGCGCTACCCGGCTGGTACGTATGCGATCTTCATGGCGCAGCCGTACGGAAGCTTCGCCAAGGCGTTGCTCGAGGTGCAGCACTACCCCGACCTCCGCGAGTACCCCGGCGGGCCGCCCAAGCGGCCGTACGACGTAACCGCCGCTACGCTACCACTCATGATGGGAGTTCACGTCGCCGCGGTGAGCGACACGCTGGCAGTCGCGACCTCGGCGCCCGCCGCGCCGATCGCACCGCCGGAGCTCGAGGTGCGGGGACTGAGCGGCAAGACGTCACGACGGATCGCGATCTACAAGAGTTACGATCCGTCGATGGACGAAGGGTGGACGCGCTTCATCTTCGACCAGTACCACATCCCCTTCACGAGCATCGTGGATCGCGACGTGCGCGCGGGGAAGCTCCACGATCGCTTCGATGTGATCATCCTCCCCGACCAGTCGCCACGCGGGCTCTCCCGCGGCGTGACGCGTACCTATCCCGATTCGCTGAAGGGCGGGCTCGGGACGGCGGGCGCTATGGCGCTGGCGGATTTCGTGGATGCGGGGGGCACGCTGATCACCTTCAACGAAGCGAGCGAGTACGCCATCGACGCGCTCTCGCTGCCCGTGAAGAACGTGCTGGCGGGGCTGAAGTCGCAGGAGCTCTACGCGCCGGGGTCGATTCTGCGCGTGACGCTCGACGAGCAGAGTCCCGTGGCGCGGCGCATGGTCGCACCGCCGGTGATCTGGTTCGAGGAAGGACCGGCCTTCGAGATAACGGATGCATCGAAGGCGACCGCGGTCGCAACTTATCCCGACGATGGTGATCCACTGCTATCAGGTTGGCTGTTGGGAGGTGCCAAGCTGCACGGCAGGGCCGCTCTCGTAGTCGTCGAGAGAGGGAAGGGACACGTGGTGCTCTTCGGCTTCCGCCCACAGTACCGCGCGCAGACCACGGCGACGTATCCGCTCGTGTGGGGAGCGATGTTGCCGTGGCCGGAGGCGGCAGATCGGTAGCGCGGCGGGAGAGGATCGATATGCGAGAAGAGAGGGCGCCGGTGAGATCCGCTGGCGCCCTCTCCACATTTACATTCCGGATATGATTCCTCCTCGGGGAGCGGCGCCGCGCGCCGTGGTACTGCTGAGTGGCGGCCTCGATTCGGCCACTGTGCTCGCGATCGCGCGACGCGACGGCTTCGATGTTTCGGCGCTCTCCTTCCGCTACGGTCAGCGCCACGCCGTGGAGCTGGACGCTGCCACGCGCGTGGCGCGGCGCTTCGGCATCCGACGGCACGAGATCGTGGACATCGACCTGCGCGCGTTTGGCGGATCGGCGCTCACTGCGGACATCCCCGTACCGAAGGACCGGAGCGACGAGGAGATCGGCGGGATGATTCCCATCACCTATGTCCCCGCGCGCAATACAATTTTCCTGTCGTTTGCATTAGCATTCGCGGAAGTGGTTGATGCACGAGATATATTCATCGGCGTCAACGCGCTCGACTATTCGGGCTATCCCGATTGTCGGCCGGAGTTCGTGAATGCCTTCGAGCGACTCGCGAATGTCGCCACGAAGGCAGCGGTGGAGAGCGGCGGTGGATTCCGGGTCCATGCGCCGCTTCTTCACCTCCGGAAGTCCGAGATCATCTCGCTCGGACTTTCGCTCGGCGTCGACTACTCGCTCACCTTCAGCTGCTACGATCCCTCGCCCGAAGGAGAGGCGTGCGGACATTGCGATGCATGCCTGCTGCGGCTGAAGGGGTTCGCGGAAAACGGAGTGGCGGATCCGATTCGCTACCGAGTCTCCGAGCGAAAGGATCTCCCCAGCTCGTCGCCGAGCCCGAAGTAGTGGCGGAAGTTGTAAATCAACGGATGCCAGGCATCGGGATCGATGTGGCGGCCGTTGGGCATGACGATCTCCTCGTGCGCGTGTACGCGTACGACGCGCACTTCCGCTGCTGCTGCCTCCGGTTCGTCGGGAGGACGCATTCACCGGAACGCTCGAGGTTGGCGAGCGTCTGCCCGGTACGTCCGAGGCCGAGCATCATGGTCCACCCCAGCGCCCAGGCGGAGGACATCGGTGCGAGGTTCGGTGTGCCCTCCTCGTTCATGGTGCTCACGAGGACGACGGGAGTACCCATGTAGAGAATCCTTGGCGACAGCTCGACAGCGTGCGGAGTCGAGATCTTCGTGTCCATGCATTCTGTCGTCATGTCTATATGCCTGCTCCTGGTCGTGAATGTGGTGCGGATCGCTATCTCGCGAAGGAGTACCCGTGTGACACTTTGCTTTCCGTCGAAGTGTCGCACGCGTAGACTGAGAGCATGGCCATCGTACATCGAACCCACCCGGTAGCGGCGCCGCAGTCGGACGCTCTGCCGGCGACCTGCGACATCGCCGGCGTGGCTGCGCTCCTCGCGGACCCGGGGCGCGCGGCGATCCTCTCCGCCGTACTCGACGGTCGCTCACTACCGGCCGGAGAGCTGGCACGCGTCGCCGGCGTGTCGCCCGCGACGGCGAGCACGCACCTGGCGAAGCTCGTGGATGGAGGACTGCTCATCGCCGAGCGGCACGGGCGGCATCGGTACTTTCGCCTGGCCGACGCGTCTGTGGCGCATGCGATCGAAACGCTCGCGACCGTGGCCCGGCCGCGCGTCGCCACCACCGCGAAGGAGGCGTACGTGGTGAACGGGATTCGCTTCGCCCGCTCCTGTTACGACCACCTGGCGGGCCGGCTAGGTGTGGAAGTGATAAGCGCGCTCTTGGCTCGCGAAGCGCTCGCGCACGACGAGCGTGGCTTCGTGCCTGGGAGGGAAGCCGGCTCGAGCTTCGGAGCGCTGGGTGTCGACATCGACGCGGTGAGCGAGCAGGCTCGCAGGTCGAGGCGACCTCTCACGAGAGAGTGCCTCGACTGGAGTGAGCGCCGCTTGCATCTCGCCGGCGCACTCGGCGCTGCACTGCTCGCCGCGTTGATCGAGCGCGAGTGGCTCGCACGCGTGCCGAGCGGACGTGCGCTGCGGGTTACGAACGAGGGGCGGAGAGGGCTCAGGCGGGAGCTGGGGATCGTGACGGTGTAGTGCGAAACGAGAGAGCGGCCCGGCGAGGCCGGGCCGCTCCTCAATCCTTGTACGGGTCGAACTCGTTCGCGCCGGCCATCACCACGATGAGCGGCCGAAGTGTGTGCAGCACTTCCACCGTACCTTCCTGCGCGGCGAGTACCTCCGGCAGGCGGCGGTAGACGTGCGGGCTCTCATCCAGCCCGCCGCCCCGGAGCAGCACACCCTTCTCCGACACCCACTCGTTCATCATCTCCGGGGTGACGCGCCCCGGAGTGATGATCTCGCCCGTCTTGCGCTTGCGCTTTCCCGCTGCCGCGGTCCGTGACATCACCCGGCCCGCGCCGTGCACGGTGGAGTAGAGCGCCGCGCGCTGCGTGGCGGCAGTCTCGGGGCTCTCGGATTCCGAGACCGTCGCGCCGCGCACGATCACCGCGTCGTCGCCCATTGAGCCACCGATGAAGCCGAGCTGGCCCGGGAAGGCCGGAGTGGCGCCCTTCCGGATCACCACGAGCTCCTCGTCACCGTGCGACTCGCGCCAGGCGAAGTTGTGATGGTTATGCACCAGCTCCAGCTCCTTCGCGCCGAGTATCTCTACGGCCTTCCGCGCTACCCACTCGCGTCCGGCGTATGCGTAACGGCCGGCCAGCGACATGAGGTGCCAGTAGTCGTGGCCGATCGGATTCGCGAGGTCGAGCAATACCTCGCGCTCCGGTACGCGCTCGCCCCACTCCTTTCCCTGGCCAAGCGCGAGGAAAGACGAAGCGACAGTGTGCCCAAAGCCGCGGCTTCCGAAGTGCACGCCCACCCAGATAGTGCCCATCTCATCGACGAACACGTCGACGTAGTGATTGCCGCTTCCAACGGTGCCGAGCTGATTGCGCGCCTTGGCCTGCAGCGCCTGGCGGTGCTTCGGAGGAACAGCATCCCAGGCGGCATCCTCGAAGAGCGGGTGGTCCACGGGAGCATCGTCGGCGGTGTTCCTCCGGCCGATGCCAAAGCTCACGCTCTCCGCGATCTCGTCCGCAAGCGTAGAGAGCACGGCGCGCTGGCGCTCGGGATCATCGCCGAGCGATGCGAGCGACATGTCAGTGCGGATGGCGGCGTTCCCACACGCAATGTCGAAGCCGACCGCGACTACCGACACCTGATCGCGGTACGCCGCAACCCCGCCGATCGGCATCACGTATCCCACATGCCCATCCGCCATGAGCGCCGCATCCACCGCGTTCTCGCGAACGTGCTGGAACTGGACTATGGTCTGCTCGTCGTGTGTACCGAAGATCTTCATGGTCTTGCCCAATCTATGAATGAACCCGCGAACCGCGAGCGGGTGACATGCGATGGTCCGGTCAGGTACATCATTCGTCAGTCGTCCTCCCACGGACGACGGTCTGCCTTGTCCTCCTGGCGCCGAGCGCGGTAGAAGGCGCGACGCGCGGCACGCTGTGCCGCGGTGCTCTCCGACACCCGGTAGACGTGCGCGGTCACGACCCGGTGCCACGCCCCGGCGAGATCGCGAAAGGCGATCCAGCGCGGGGTCGGGAGCTGGTCGAGCCGGCGCTCGACTTCCGCCGCCGTCTCGCGTGAAACGGCGAAGTAGTCGTAGGGCGTCTCGATTTCGAAGAAATCTCCCTCGCTCTCCGGCTCCTGAGGATCGGCGAAGTAATCCTCGAGCCTGTTCATCTTGCTGTTTGTGTGTGTGGAGTGGCGGGGCCGCACCGCGCGACCCCGTCGTGTACTTCGCGACGCCACCGGCACGGGTGGCGCGGCGAGCTACTCCGCACCCACCTGGCCGATGAAGTCTCCCAGCAACTGCGGCGTGGCCGCATCGAAGCCGACCACGTCGAGCATCCCGGCATCGCCAGGATCCGCGATGCTGAATCCGTTGGGTGCCATTGCGACAACCACCAGCTTTGCCGCGATCCCCATGCGCTCCCGATAATCGCGGAGCGCCTGCACGGGGTGGATGCTCCCGGCCCACGTCTCGCTGTCCGTATAGGTTATAAACGCGTCGACAGCCCAACGGTTCTTCAACGCCTCCACCATGGGGAGGGCGCAGTCGGTTCCGCCGAACTGAAGCTCGCTCGTCGCCCGCACCACGTCGTCCAGCCGCTGACGCGGCGAGATGGCGAGCGGAGTGAGGCCGGTGTCGTACAGCGAGCCGTACTGTGCTCGCCATGCCGACGGATAGCTCCCGCGCGTGAACGCCACGAAGCGATGGTTCGGCTCCCTGGCCGCGGTCACCAGAGCCATCGCCGCGGATGCCTCGCGGCACGAGATGAACGGCAGCCCGTGCACGGGTGCGACCATCGAGCCCGACACGTCCAGTGCAAGCATGATGCGCTTGCCAGTGGACGACGCGTTCTCGAAGGCCAGGTAGAAGGCGCCATCCAGCGCGTCCACTACCTGCGAGACGGGAGACCAGCTGTTCTGTCCCCGCATCCCGCGTCCCTGCGCGTACGTCCGCAGCGCCGCGAGCAGCGCAACGGGGTGCACACGCGAGCGACGCAGCGCGTCACGATCGCCCAGTCGAGCGACGACCGTGCTCACCGCGGCACTACCCGGCACGAGCAGCCCGACCTTGCTCATCACGCCGAGATTCCGTACGAGCGCGCCGAGCGGCATGCTGTCGAGCAATGCATCCCAAACCTCGGCGCTCGTCAGCAGCTCCGTCGGGAGCATCTCGCGCGTGAGCTTGTAGATCCTGATGACGCTGGCTGCCTCGCGCGGCTTCATCGACCGGATCGCCTGCACTGCCTCGATCCGCGCGATCACATCACCGGCGCGTAGCGCACCTGCAGTTGCGCCATCCAGCTCCAGCACGCCGTCCCAACCCTTCGTGACGAAACGGAAGAGCAGGTCATGCGCTACCGACGGCGGCTTCGGATGCGCGAGCCGCAGCGCATCACGGTGCGACCAGCCATCGCGCGCCTGGTACTTGAGGAGCTGGTACACGAGGTCGACCGGCGACTTCGTGGTGTACCACCGACCCACCGCGTTGCGTACGCCGCGTCCCCAACCGCGAAATGCCTTCACGTACTGCAGCCAGTGGAAGAGGTGCGTCCCGGTGCGCGCCACCGCGGGCAGAGCAGCGAAAGCCGCGGCGCGAGTCGCGTCGTCGCCCCAGCCCGCGGCGAGCGCGAGGACGAAGAGCGCCGGATCGTTCTTCGGAGCGCGGCCACTCTGGCTGATCTCCACCACGCGGCGCACGACCCGCGCACCATTCTCGGCTATGCACTCGATAGCGGACATCGCGCTCTCACGAGTGAGCTCACGCTCGCCCACGTAGAACGTTCCGCCCTCGCTTCCGAGGATGAGGAAGCGGTCGAGCCCCGCCCAGCGGTCCACTGCCCACGTGAAGCCGCCCGCGGAGTTGGGCACCTGCGCGGTGCCCGGTATCGGCTCGGCCTGCGGCGTGACGAGACGCCGGAGGCGAGTTGCGAAGTGCTGCGTGAAGTCGATCATTGCTCGCCCTCCTGTGGTCGAGTGGTTGATGGATGTGTTGCGCGTCGATGGAGTTGCGCGGATGAAGAGTTGCCGTTGGGCTCCCCGAACGACCGGGGAATCTCTTTGCGAGAGTTCACGATAACCCAGCAGCGGCGACCCGCGCGGAGCGAAATAGAGAGTGGAGAGTACCGGCCGGATTCGAACCGGCGACATCGAGAGTTCGATAACCCTCGCTCCTTCGGCCCGGCGTGCCGGGCGAGTTGACGGTGAGGGAAGTCCTCGCGCTCTATCCGCTGAGCTACGACACCCTCCACTACTACCGAGTGAAGTACCACCGGCGCGAGTCGAACGCGCGACCCCCTGGTTCGTAGCCAGGTGCTCTGATCCACTGAGCTACGGCGGTATGTCGAGATGCCCGCCGCCGACGCGACGAGAACGTGAACGCAGACCGAACGATGGGAGTCGCGTGATCCTCCGCTCGCGCGCCACGCTTCGCCGGCCGACGACGAGACATTTCGTTGTTACTTGTACTTCGAGTGCTGCTTTCCTTCCCGGACCATCACTTGTCAAAAAGCGACTGCTGTACTGCATGTTGCTCGTGAGCGGCGAAGCATCCGAAAACGAAAACGCCCCACCTGGCACTCGGCGCAGGTGGGGCAATCACATCGCTCCCGGATCCGGAACGGTTCGTCGTACTCTATGGAGTACGCCTCCCCGCATCCGGTCCTGCACCGATCCTTCCCGACGAGAGTCGATCGCCGAGCGCTATACGGCTCGCAGCTTCGACACCCGCCATAAATCCTGGGATACCGCGATAGCCCCATGCATCCCTGCACCTGCACTTCGCGTCGAAATCCGACCGCTCCGCGAAATCCTTCTCGTAACCGCACACGTCTCCCCCAGGCGCGCCGAACGGCACGTCATGTTGCACGACTCTGGGGCGGCTGCCTGAGCGCGGTGCGGCTGTGAACTGGAGGATAGGGAACGTGGTCATCGCGAAATGGCTGCTCCGAACGAATTTGAATTCCTGCTGACTCCTGAAACGCAAAATCGCGTCACCGATGATCTCCCGCGCGCCATGCGCTTCGGGTGTGCCGCCGCATTCCACACGCGATACGTGCGAAGACGGTCGACTCGTGAACATCGGGACGCGACTCCCAGGGCGACGATTCTACAACGAGAGGGGTGGACTTGTCAATACCCGTCGAATCGATGGTGAAAGCCGCCGGGTTGCCGGAATGCACCGCCGCGGGCTAAACTAGCTCCGCCAACTCACATCGCTATTGAGCGAGAAGCATGCTGCGTCTCCGCACCTTCGGCGCCGCCGGTCTCCAGCGCGCCGACGGCTCGTCAATTGCCCTCCAGCGCCGGCCGCTTGCGCTTCTGGCCTTCGTCGCCGCCAGCGCGGACGGCGCAAGCCGCGAGAAAACTCTGGGCGTCCTCTGGCCCGACGTCGAGGAGGAGCGCGCCCGTCACTCTCTGGCGCAGACGTTGTACGCGCTGCGCCGGAGCTGCGGCGCCGAGGTGGTTCGCGGGACGAACGTGCTGCAGCTCGACGCCGCGCTCATCACCACGGACCTCGCCGACTTCGAGCAAGCGCTCGCCGCGGATGAGCCGGAGCGCGCGGCCGAGCTGTACGCTGGCCCTTTCCTGGACGACTTCCATCTCCCCAACGCGGGCGAGTTCGAGCGCTGGGCCGAAGCCGAGCGGGCGGATCTCGCGCGCCGGGTGGCGCGGGCGCTGGAGACATGTGCAACGCGCGCAGCCAAGCGCGGCGATGCTCGCCTGGCCTCGGAGTGGTGGCAGCGCCTCGCCGCGCTCGATCCCCTCGACTCGCGCGTAGCGCTGGCGCTCGTCGAAGCGCTCGCGGCCGCGGGCGATGTGACGGGGGCGATCCGGCATGCGCAGCTGCACCAGATGATACTGCGCAGCGAGCTCGATCTGCCGCCGGACGCGGCGGTGGCGGCGTTGGAGGAGCGGCTGCGCAGTGGCGACGCGAGTGTCGTGAGACTGCCAGAGATGTCGGCGGCGGAGACGATGCCACGAGAGACTGCGCCGCCCCACTCTGACCGCTCGTCGATCATCGAGCAGGTGTCGGACGATACAGGCCTGGATCGCACTGCCTCACGAGCCCCGGCCCGCCCGCAGCGCAGCTTTCCGTGGCGCTGGGCAGCGGCCGCGCTGGTTTTCGTCTCTCTCATGGCGATCGCTGGTCACTTCTTTCTACCGCGGGCCGGCGCCCAGGCCAATCAACGCCGGGTCGTCGTCGCCACCTTCGAGAATCATACGGGGGACTCGACCCTCGCGCCGCTGGGCGACATGGCAGCCGACTGGGTGGCCACCGAGCTCGCACGCACGGGACTTGTCGACGTGGTGGACTCCCGCGCCGTGATCGGTTCCCCCAACGCGAGCGGTCAATCCGGCACACTGCCGCGCGACGCGCGGATGCACGAGCTGGCCGAGCGCGTGGGGGCCGAGATCCTGGTGTGGGGGACGTACTATCGTCTCGGTGACACTCTCGAATTCCACGCCGAGGTGACCGACGCGAAGGATGGCTCCCTGCTCCGCGAAGTGCCGCCGATCGCGGTGCTGGCGAGCGATCCGATGGCGGGCGTGCGGCGCCTCAGCTCACGCGTGATGGGTGCGCTCGCCACGATCGAGAACCCGCGCCTGGCCGAGTGGGCCGCGCGCGGCGGGACACCACCATCCTACGAGGCGTACCGCGAGTTCGTGGATGGCCTGGAGGCAGACGTCCGCCTGGACTTTGCAGCCGCCCTCCCACACTACCTGCGCGCACGCGCGTTGGACTCGACATTCCTGCAACCCATGCTCTACGCCGCGGATGTAGAGGCCAACCTCGGCCAGCTCTCACGCGCCGAGTCGACGCTCCAGCGCGTCGCTCTCCAGCGTAACCGGCTCGTTCCCGCCGATCAGTATCAACTCGACTACCAGCTCGCTCAGCTTCGCGGCAACCTCGGGAAGGCGTACGAAGCAGCGCGAGCGATGGCGCGTGTAAGTCCTACATCGGAGTCGTTCGTCGTCGCCGGCCAGGGCGCTCTGGCAGTCGACAGGCCGCGGGAGGCGCTCCGGTGGTTCGAGCGCGTGAACCCGAACGAGGGATGGGTGAAGGGGTGGGCTGCTTACTGGAGCTGGCTCGTGGGCGCGGCTCACCTGGCGGGCGATGACGAAGCAGCGCTCCGATTCGCGCGCGAGGGGCGCCGCGCATTCCCGGATCAACTCCAGACGTACGAGTGGCTCGCGTGGGAGCTGGCCGCGACCGGCCGTACCGCGGCACTCGACGCGGTGCTCGACAGTGCGGCGACAGCCCCCGGTACGTCGGGCACGAGCTACGGCATGGTGCTGTATATGAGTGCCGCCGGCTTGGCCACACACGGCCACGCGAACGACGCGCGCCAGCTCTGGCTCCGCACGGTCCGCTACTTCGCGTCGCACTCGGCGGGCCTCGACTCGTCCGAGCGCGACTATCAGGCGCGCGCGCTGCTTCAGGCGGGACGCACCGCGGACGCCGAGCGCATCGCGCAGGAGCTCGTGCGCGCGTATCCAGACCAGCCGGATTTTCTTGGCACGCTCGGCGGCATTGCCGCCGTGGCCGGTGACACGGCGGTCCTGCGCACTGTTTCCGGGCATCTCATGGAGCTGGCACACGCCGCTCCTGAAGGCAGCGCCGCGGGGACCGTCATGCTCGCGCGGGCCCGCATCGAGGCGCTCCGTGGAAATCACGCGGCAGCCGTCGCTCTCATCCGGCAGGCCCTGAGCTCGGGCGCGACCACCTACTTCGACGTAGACCGCTGGCCCGAGTTCCACTCCCTCGCCACCGATCCGGACTTCCGCGAGCTTCTGCGACCCCGGGGCTGACGCCCGCTCGCTTCCGGATGGTCCCGCGGTACCTGCTTCCACAGCCCAAGCCTGATCTGACGCGCTGCTGATCGCCAGATGATCGAGCGATGAGCGCTCCCACACAACGTCCCCCGCGTCGAGGCGCCCGTAGCGCCTCATAACCGCACACGTCCGACTCGGGGGACACCATGACTCGCTCGACACGATCGCATCGCGCGCCGACGCCATTCCTCATGCTCGGTGCGCTCGCCGCGCTGTGCTTCGTTGCTCCCGCGCGCGCTCAGAGCACGCCGAAGGCCAGCACGCCGGAGGCCGCGGCACAGGACTCGACAGTCGACTCTACCGCGCAATCCGCACCGGCTCCGCAGAAGAGGTCGCGTTTCGGTCGCTTCGGAAGAGTGATCGGCAAGACCGCTTCCAAGGTGGGCATCTCCAAGAAGACGGCAGTCCGAATAGCGATCAATGCAGCCACGGGCGGCGCAGCGGACGCTCTGACGCACGCCACCTCGGGCGGCGCTGCCAGCGCACTTACACGTGCCGCGTCGGCCGGAGCGGCCAACGCACTGACGGGCGCCGCGTCAGCCGGAACGGCACCGCTCCCCGCGCTCTCCGCGCAGTCCGGCGGCTCGGAGGCAGCGCTGCA
>DATCXR010000291.1:0-2459 GCA_036565685.1 Gemmatimonadaceae bacterium | reverse complement strand
GACAGAAGCACCGGTCTGGCGGCGCTACTTCCGCCTGCTGCGCCCCGACAGCCGCGCCGACGTGGACGACGAGCTCGCGTTCCACCTCGAGATGCGCGTGCGCGAGCTGGTCGAGCGCGGTATGCCTCCGGCCGCAGCGCGAGCCGAGGCCGAACGGATCTTCGGCGACATGCGCGCAATCCGCGACGCATGCGTGACGATCGACGAGCGGCGCGTGCGCAGGCACGAGCGCCGTGAAGGAGTGGACGACATGATGCGCGACTTCAAGTTCGCTGCACGGGCGCTCCGGAAGAGCCCCGGCTTCACCCTCATGGCCATCGTCTGCGTGGCGCTCGGCGTCTGCGTGACGACCACGATCTTCAGCGCGGTCGATGGGATCCTGCTTCGTCCGCTCCCCTACCCCGACGCCGACCGGCTCGTCGCGGTCTACTCGCGGCTCGCGGCGAAAGGTGCCACCGGCATCAACATCTCGTACGAGGACTACCTCTCGTGGCGCGACGAGAATCGCACATTCTCCGAGCTCGGCATCTGGACGTGGACTAACAACACTCTCTCCGGCGAGGGTGAGGCGGAGCGTGTGGAGGGCGCCGGGGTGACGGCGAACCTCTTCCCGCTGCTCGGCGTGCGACCGATCATCGGGCGCTCGTTCACGCCGAGCGAGGAGCTCCCGGGAAACGACCGCGTCATCATGCTCAGCTACGGCCTCTGGCAGCGCCGCTTCGCCGGTGATCCAGCGATCGTCGGGAGTCCGATCCAGGTCGATGGACTTCCGTACACGGTCATCGGCGTTATGCCGCCGCGCTTCAACTTCCCCGACCGTGGGCAGGTGTGGGTTCCGTTCCCCAACGACGACTGGCGCTCGGGACGTGGGAACCGCGGCTACGCCGGTGCGATCGGGCGCCTGAAGCCCGGCGTCACGCTCGCCCAGGCGCAGGCGGATCTCGACGTCATCTCGAAGCGGCTGCAGCAGGCGTACCCGCAAGACAACTTCGGGTGGGACGCCGAAGCGGTCGCCCTGCGCGATGACCTCGTTGGGGACCTCCGCAAGCCGCTGCTCGTCTTTCTCGGGGCCGTGGGATGCGTGCTCCTCATCGCATGCGCGAACGTGGCCAACCTGATGCTCGCCCGCGGCGCGGCGCGCCAGCGGGAGATCGCGGTGCGCGTCGCGCTGGGAGCGGGGCGACGGCGCCTCGTGCGTCAGGTGCTCACCGAGAGCATGATCCTGGCGCTGGTCGGAGGCGCGCTCGGCGCAGTACTCGCGAAGTTCGGCGTCCAACTGCTCAGGTTCGCGTTTCCCAATGGGGATGTGCCGTTCTACGTCTCGCTCGACATGGACGGCCGCGTGCTGCTCTTTGCCGTGCTCGTGTCGGCGCTCACGGGCGTGATCTTCGGGCTCGTCCCGGCGCTGCGCGCAACGCGCATCGACCTCAACGCCGCGCTCCGCGACGGGGGGCGCGCCGAGGCGGGCGGGCGCAGCGGGGGCCGGCTTCGCAACTCGCTCGCCGTCGCCGAAGTGGCACTTTCCGTCGTGCTGCTAGTCGGTGCGACGCTCCTCCTCCGCAGCTACGGCGCGCTCATCGGCACCGATCTCGGCTTCGATCAGCGTGGAGTTCTCGCGGCGGGCATCTCGCTCCCCGGCACGACGTACGACAACGACGAGAAGCAGCGTGCTTTCTACGAGCAGCTCTACGCCCGGCTCGCGGCGATCCCCGGGGTCCAGGCCGTCGGCTCGGCGAACGGGATCCCGTTCAGCGGGTGGAACGTGCAGTCGTACATGTCCATCGAGGGGCGTCCCGCGCGCGCGCAGGGGGAGGAGCTCGACATCCACTACCAGAACATCAGCCCCGGCTACCTGCCGGCCATCGGCGTGCCGATCGTGCGCGGGCGTGGGTTCACGGCCGCCGACCGTGATTCTTCGGTGCACATTGGCGTGATCAACGAGGTGCTCGCGCGGCAGGAGTTCGCCGGCATCGACCCGGTCGGCAAACGCATCCGCTTCGGCGGTGCCGACTCGAAGGACCCCTGGATCACCATCATCGGCGTGGCCAAGGAGTTCAGGCACTACCGCCTGCCGCAGCCGATGGGACCCGCGATCTATTTCCCGCAGCTCGCCACGCCGTCGGCGGCGCAGACGCTCGTGCTGCGCACCTCGCTCCCCGATCCGATGGCGCTCGCGCCCGCCGTGCGCGGGGTGCTGAAGGAGCTCGACCCCGGCGTCCCGGCGTTCCAGGTGCAGACGCTCGAGCAGGCGGTGTCACGATCGCTCTGGCGACAGCGGCTGCAGGGGCAGGTGCTCGGAACGTTCGCCACGCTGGCACTGCTACTTGCCGCGGTGGGGATCTACGGCGTGATCTCGTACGCCGTGGCGCAGCGGACGCGTGAGCTGGGGGTGCGCATGGCGCTCGGCGCGACGCGCGGCCAGGTGCTGGGGCTCGTGCTGGGCCAGGGGCTGCGGCTGG
>DATCXR010000270.1:0-1852 GCA_036565685.1 Gemmatimonadaceae bacterium | reverse complement strand
CGGCCGCGAGCGGATCGAAGCCGGCATCCCGCTCCGCCGCGTCGCCTCCGCCCGCGACGTCGCCGGTCCCATAGTCTTCCTCTGCTCCGACCTCGCCCGCCACGTGACGGGGGAGATTCTGAATGTGAACGGGGGGAGCGTGTTGTGCGGGTGAGAGGGGAGAGACGGGAAAGGAAACAGAAAACAGGAAACAGAAAACAGGAAACTGCCTCGGGGTAGAGGGCTCTCTCCCCAAGAGCTCTTACCTGTTTCCTGTCCCCTGTTTCCTGTCTCCTTGCCGTTTACTGCTTCCTGCTCTCTGCCTTCTTCTTTCTCCCTCCCTACGCTCCAACCTTCACTATCTCCGCCCCTCGCTCCTGCCGTTCCGTCCAGAGGCGGAAGCAGCGCCATTCGAATTCGCTGGCGGCACGGATCTGGTCGGGGAACCCGAAGCAGTCGGTCCAGCGTTCCTCCCGGGCGCGCCAGGCGCAGTCCCAGGAAAAGTCGAAGCTGCGGATCCGGCCGTCGGCCTCCACCTCGATCGTGCCCGTGAAGTCGGCACAACCGGAGGTTCCGGATACCCGGACGGCGGCGATCTCCATGGTCGGCTCGGTGGACATCAGTTGGGCCAGCACGCGGAGGACCTTGATGCGGGGTGCCCGCGGTAGAACGACTATTCTTTCTGCCTGGCCAGTTGCTGCAAAAGCGCGGACGTCGCGCTTGAAAGCTTCCGTGGCGCGCGAGGCGCCCACTATGTGGTCGATATTCATACGCGGCTGGAATCTAATCGAGTGAGTAAGGAGACTGGCGGGAACGCCGGGCCGTTGCGTCCGAGCGGCGCAGTGCTCGATATAGCCAGGAAGCTCGAGGGCGCCGGGTTCGAGACCTGGTGCGTGGGCGGAGCCGTGCGCGATGCCCTCCTGGGCCACCCACATCTGGACTGGGATCTGGCCACCGCGGCAACACCCCAGCAGGTCAGGCGGCTATTCAGGCGCACTATTCCCGTGGGGATCGAGTTCGGCACCGTGGGCGTGCTGGACGACCGCGGCGTGATGCACGAGGTCACGACCTTCCGCCGCGACGTGAAAACCGACGGGCGGCATGCGGTGGTGGAGTTCGGGGCCTCGCTCGAGGACGACCTCGCGCGCCGCGACTTCACGATGAACGCCATCGCCTACTCGCCGAGCCGTAAGGAAATCCGCGACCCATTCGGGGGGCGCGAGGATCTGCAGGCGGGCGTGGTGAGGGCCGTGGGCACGCCAGAGCAGCGGATGCGCGAGGACCGTCTGCGTGCGCTACGCGCGATCCGCTTCGCCTCCCGCTTCGGTTTCGAGATCGAGCCGGCCACCTGGGCCGCCATCGTGGCGAGCGCGCCGCACCTGCGCCGCCTCTCGATGGAGCGGGTGAAGCAGGAGCTCGAGAAGACCATGGAGCAGGTGGAGAGGCCGTCGCACGCGCTCCGGCTATGGCGCGAGAGCGGCGCGCTGTCGGTGCTCCTTCCGGCATTGGCAGAGGTCTCGGACGTGGCGCTGGCCGCGATGGACGAGGTGGCGCGGCCGCTGGCGGGAGCGGCTGCGGCCGGCGGCGGGCGGCCGGACCGACGCATGAACCGCTTCGTGGCGCTCTTCTCGGATCTGGAGCCCGAAACCGCCGGAAGGACGCTCCGCGACCTCCGCTTCTCGAACACCGATATTGCGTGGATCACGAGCGTGCTGGCGCGCTGGCGCGCGGTCGAGGGGAAGCTGCGCGCGGAGCTTCGGGCCGCGGGGAGCTCGGAGAGCGGCGCCGTTGGAATGCAGCCGGGGGGCGCGGAGAGCAGCGCCCGACCGGGCGACACACGGAGAGGTGGCACGCTCCCGCCGCCGGCCACGGT
>DATCXR010000267.1:0-14217 GCA_036565685.1 Gemmatimonadaceae bacterium | reverse complement strand
TGCGGCTGCCTCGCGTCCGGACTCGAAGCGCGCGCGGGCGCGGTTGCGCGCAAAGTCGTGATCGGGCGGGTCTGGGTTATATATGTCCGGCCGCGCTCGATCGCGAACTCGATGTCCTGCGGCGCGCCGTAGTGGCGCTCGATGCGCACAGCCAGCTCCGCGATCGAGCGTATCTCCTCCGCGGTCAGCGTCTGCTCGCTCTCCCGGGGGTCGCCGGCGAGCTCCACTCGACGTGCCCCACCCGCCTCCGCGTCGCGGACGAGCATGAAGCTCTTCTTCCCGAGTCTGGTGTCGAGGGTTTGGAGCGTTGCCTTGTCGATGACGTGACGGTCTGGCGCTACCTGCCCTCCGACCACCACTTCGCCGAGCCCCAACGCCGCCTCGATCACGATGCGGTTGCGATCACCGGAGGCGGGGTCGGCCGTGAACACCACACCGGACTTCTCGCTCTCGGTCATCTGCTGCACCACGACGGCTATGAGCGGGTCGCTCTCGAGGTGGTTGCGCGCGCGATAGAAGACGACCCGCGAGGTGAATGCCGACGCCCAGCAGTCAACCACCGCGTCCAGCAGACTCTCGTCGCCCCGGACGTCGAGAAAACTCTGGAACATCCCCGCGAAGGAGAAAGAGGCGGAGTCCTCGGCCGTCGCGGAAGAGCGAACGGCGACGAATCGCGCGTGCGTTCCGGTGGTGAGAGAAAGCTCCCGGTATGCCTTGAAGATCGACTCCCCGACGTCGTCCGGGACACGCGTATGTTGAACCAGGTCGCGAAGCGACGCGGAGACCTCGTCGAGCCGCACGGTGTCTTCCACATCCAGACCCTGCATTCGACGCGTGATCTCCTCCGCGATTCGGCCGGCCTCGGCGAAACGGCGGTATGCGTCCACCGTCACGACGAATCCCGCCGGCACGGGGAAGCCGGCCGCCATCAATTCCCCGAGATTGGCGCCCTTGCCGCCTGCGCTCGCAATATCGTGGCGGGAGATGTCCTCGAGCCAGCGGACGTAAGCACCGCCGTTCGACTCGTGGCCGTTGCGCCGCGGCCCCGCTAGAGAGCCGGTCGACTGCAATTCTGCTACGCTCGTCATCTCTAAATCCTCGCTGGCCACACCGACTCGAGTCGTCCTCGTGATCGTCGCCGTCCTGCGGCTGATGAGGGATACGTCGCTACACTCGGTCGTCACCAGGCTTCCTGGCTTGCTGGCCGAGGCCGGTGGACGAGGTACTGATCGAACCAGTGCTGCGTCAGGATCGCCACTCGTTCGAGGGCACCGGGCTCCTCGAACAGATGGGTCGCGTGTGGCACCACGCTGAGTGTACCGCGACCTCCCAACTTGCCGAGCGCCTCCTCGTTCAAGCGGAGGATCCGCGCATCCTCGGCGCCGACCATGAGCAGCGTGGGGCAGTGAACCTTTGCCAGCGCATTGGGGGCCAGGTCCGGCCGCCCGCCGCGCGAGACGATCGCTCTTACCACTCCGGGACGACGAACCGCCGCGACGATCGCCGCCGCGGCCTCCGTACTGGCCCCGTAATAGCCTACCGGGAGTGACCAGAGCTTCGCCTCGTGAATGGCCCAGTCGCTGACGGATCCCAGCCGGGATGCCAGGAGGGCGATGTCGAACCTGAGGGATCCCGTGCGCTCATCGTGTCGCTGCTCCTCCCGAGTGAGCAGGTCCACCAGGAGGGTGGCAAAGCCGGACTGCTCGAGCTCCTCGGCGACCAGACGACTGCCGGGACTCCGGCGACCGCCGCCGCTTCCGTGTGCGAAGATCACTACTCCGCGAGGGTGATGCGGGATGCGCAGGTCGGCGTCCAGCTCCACACCGTCGATACGAATCCGGACGGCACGGTCGGCCAGCTCGCCTACCGATCTCTTCTCGGTGCCGGTTCCCATGTGATCACCTCCACGAGTCGCGCTGGCCGGGCGGCGATCTCGCGAATACCGCGAAGCGACGAACGCTGTGCCTCTTTCCGCCGCGTTCCACGGTTCGCGGTCTCGTCGCACCGTACACGGGAAAGGTGGGAGGCGGCGCTATGCGCCGCAGTCGGCCGATGGAGGAGCCCGCGTGGGGGAAGCCCCGACATACGCGTTATCCAATCCAGTACTGTTCTTCCGGCGAATGCAGGACGCACTCTGCCTCGAGACCCTTGTATATAGCGGAGGTGCGCACGAGCGGGAGAATCCTGAATGCGCGAGACTCGAGTGCAGTCATCATCGTCGGGGACGGCGATTGCCGACTCCGCCACTTCAACGTGCTCGACATCGCCGAGATCTCGGGAACCATTCTCTCGACCACACGCGTACTCACGGCGTTCCTGAGCGCGCTGGCCGCCGTGAGCCTTGTGGTGGGAGGGATCGGGATCATGAACATCATGCTCGTCTCCGTCACGGAGCGAACGCGGGAGATCGGAATTGGACTCACGATCGGGGCGCTCGAGCGCGATGTGCTGGCGCAATTCCTGACCGAGGCGGTTGCGCTCTCTCTTCTCGGAGGAACCATTGGAGTCGTGATCGGTCTCGTGGGATCGTATCTGGCGGTACCGCGCCTGGACATCCCCTTCGTCTTCGATCCGGGAGTGGTGCTCCTTGCCTTCGGTTTCTCGGGGGCCGTCGGTGTGTTCTTCGGATTCTTCCCCGCGCGGAAGGCGGCGCTGCTCGATCCCATAGAGGCGCTTCGGCACGAATAGTCGTGGCGCGAACAGTGTAACCGGACGGCATGGTAGCTGCTGCTCCTCGCTCGTCCAGACCGGCTCCCGCTCGGAGCCCGTAACGATCCAGTACCGGGTGACCACTATGCGGCTTACCGAGATCATGACGCCCCGCGTCGTTACCATCAAAGCATCGGAGCCCGCGAGCGCGGCGTGGACGCGCATGCGTCGCAGGGGAATCCGTCATCTCGTGGTGATGGATATGGGAGATGTGGCGGGCGTCGTATCCGAGCGCGATCTCGGCGGGCGCGCGGGGGTGGGGCAGCGGCGCGGGCGCTCGGTAGGAAGCATGATGACGCGCTCGGTCGTGACGGCCGCCCCTGACACCACGGTCGGCGATGCGGCCGAGCTGATGCGATCGAAGCTGATCGGTTCGCTCCCTGTGATGGACGGCGACGAGTTGGCCGGCATAGTCACGGCCACCGATGTGTTCGATGCGCTGCAGGCGGGCGATGATGGCGTGCACCTCAGCAGCTCGGAGCGAGATCTCCTCAGTTCTCCCACCAGCAGCAAGCGACTCGGCGGAAGCACCGTCGCGCGACAGTCGCGCGAGACGCCCGCGAGGAAGTCGCGCCGACCGGAGAATCGCACGAAGCGCGACCCGATGACGGCGCAGCTCCCCCGCGCCACCAAGCGCGAGGCTGGGCGCACCGAAGCACCGCTCGTGCCGGTCAACATCCGTGCGATGGGAGTCGACATAGACGACGACACGCGCGAGTACATCCGGCGCAAGCTCGGGACAAAGCTCGGACGGTTCGCGATGTCGATAGAGCGCGTGACCGCGCGCCTGCGCGACGTCAACGGGCCGCGTGGTGGTGTGGACCATCAGTGCCAGGTGAAGGTCGTGCTGAGCGGCTTGCCAAGCGTGGTAGTGGAGTCGCAGGACGGGTCGCTGCAGGCCGCGATCGATGAAGCGATGGCCGCAGCCTCGCGCGGCGTTCGGAAGAGCCTCCAGCGGCGGCGCACGAAGCCGATCAAGAGCGCGCGGGGCTGATCCGCACAGCTGAACGGTATACAGCGAGAGCGCTCTCGCTGGCGCTCTCGAGAGCGCTCTCGCTGGCGCACGATACCGAATCGGCGGGGTGGCAAGAATTTATCTATTGCGCGCGTCGCCGTGACGCCTGCATGATGGCGTCGTAGGGAGATGTTCACGTCACCCTCTCGGCACGGTCGCAATGAAAGCCCATCTGTGCATCCTCGCGTTGGTCCTCGCTGCGGCACCGCTCAGGGCGCAGGATGGTAGCCTTCACGTGCTGCGTCACACGCCCGCTGACACTGCGAGCCCGGGCAATGTCGTCACCGTAATATTCGACCGCCCGGTAGCTGGACGACTCGGTGCAGATGTCGATGCCGCGCGGATATTCCGCATCGAGCCAGCCGTTGCAGGCCACGTGTCGTGGCGCGACCCGATCACCATACGCTTCGTTCCCGACGAACCGCTCACGCCGGGCGACAGCTTCACTGTCACCGTAGACACGGGCTTCGAGGCGCTCGACGGAAGCCGCTTGGAGCTTCCTTACCGGTTTGCGTTCCGAGTGCCCGGGCCGCGGCTCATCGAGCGCTCTTTCCGAGGCGAGTATTCGAGCGCGCCTCAGGTTCTGCCGTTGGACGGCAGGATCCGGCTCGTATACAGTGCGCCCGTGGATCTGGAGCTGCTGCGACGTAGCGCGCGACTCGAGCTGACCAGCTGCGAGGCAGGTCCGCGCACCATCGCGCTGCTCCCGATCCGCCAGCGACCTGTCGCGGACGACGATCCGATCGAAGTGAAGACGGCCGGCGGTTGGGATCGGGACACCCTCGCGGACCGGTTCCGCAGAGTCGTGGAGCTCGAGCCGGCGGATTCACTCCCCGTAGGGTGCTGGGGTCATCTCGTGCTTCCGAACACCGCGGACGACGCTTTGTACGGGCGCGAGGAAAGCTACGCTGTCAGTACGGCACCTCTCTTCAGGCTGGCCCAGTTCTCTTGCGACCTCGTAGATCGGTGTCTGACACAAGGACTCACCCTGCGGTTCTCCGCCCAGGTCGACGTCGACAGTGTGAAGCGCTACGTGCACCTCCAGCCTTATCTCACTGTCCCAACCGACGGGTGGTCGTCGCGGTCGGCTTTCTGGACCTTCACAGGTGCCCTTCGGCCGCGCACGAAATACGTCGTGACGATCGACCCTGCGCTGCGCGATGTGGACGGACGCGCTATCGCGGGCCCGCTTCGTAGGGAGATTGTGACCGGGGACTACGAGCCCGCGATCGGCTACGAGCGCGGAACGGTGATCGTGCCGCGCAGCGCGAGGCCATCGATCAGCCTGCGCCACGTCAACGTGCGGAGCGTGAAAGTCACCTCTTACCTGATCCCGGACTCGATGCGCGCGCGGGCGTTGTGGCTGCTCCCCGAGCAGATCGACACCGAGCTGCCGAAGCTGGGAGAGCGAGCTCGCTCCGATACGGTCGAGCTCCCGGGGCGCTTCAACGTGGACACCACGACTGATCTTCCGATCCCCTCGAGTGCGCGTGATGCGCCGAGCGACCTGGTCGCGCTACGGGTGGATATCGTGGAGGCAGTCCCCTCGCCGGAGCGGGCGCGGGAAGACAGCATCGAGGTCCCGGGGCGTCTGCCGAGAGTATGGACGGTGGGCAGCAGAGCGATGACCGTTGGCGGAGTGGTGCGGCCGCAGCCGCATTACGCCCTCCTGCAGGTCACCGATCTCGCCGTTCACGCGAAGGTGGGCGCAGAGCAGAGCACCGTGCTGGTCACTGGCCTGACGGCCGGCCGGCCGCGCGAGGGAGCTCTCGTGCGCCAGCTGGACTCGGTGGGGAAGGTGATTGCCGAGGCGCGCACGGGCCGCGACGGCATCGCGCGGCTCGTCTTCAACGAACGTTCCGGGGACGCTCGATCCTCGGCACGATCGCCGATCCGTGCCGATTGGCCGCCGCGCTTCGGCATCATCGAGGCGGAGCTGCCTGAGGACAGGGTGAGCACGCCGCTCACTCCTGCCTACCTCGGATTTCGCCGCGGGAATCCACTCGATCCGGGGTGGCTCGGCGCCAACGTAGGCCGGGTTCCTCCGGCGGCCGCCACCATCTTTGCCGATCGCGGGATCTACCGTCCGGGCGAGATGCTCTATCTCGAGGGAGTGATCCGCGTCGGCGAGCTCGGTGCACTCGCAGTTCCGCCGCGACAGTTGGTTCGTATCACCGTCACCTATCGTCCGAATAGCTGGAGCACCGGGGAAGATGCCGTGGTGCACGACACGGTGCTCACCAGCTCCGAGTTCGGTACGGTGGTCGACTCGCTGCGGCTCCGAACCGGGCTCACGCTGGGGGAGTACGGCGCGGAGTTGTATGTGGGCGGCGAGGGCGCCTGGCGGCGGGTGGCGAACGAAAGCTTCAAGGTCGCCGAGTACCGAGCACCGGAATTTCTGGTGGACGCGCACACGGATTCGACTCCGAAGTTCGGCGGCGACACGGTGGTGGTGGATGCCGCCGCGCACTACCTCTTCGGCGCGCCTATGGGAAATGCATCCGTGCACTGGAGCGCGGTCTTGCACGAGGTCTCGCCGTCGGAGAACGGCATTCCGGGTGCGGATGGTTGGACGGTGGGGGAATGGGACTGGACGGGCCGGGATGAAGACGCTGCTGCCGAGCGCCCCGACTTGTGGGGCGAAGATACGCTCGCCACCGACGGACACGTCACGCTTCGACTCCCGATCGCGGACCTGAACGTGTCGCGCCCAGGAGAGATGAAGATCGACGTGGCCGTGACCGACGTGAACCGGCAGACGATTTCCACCAGCCTCTCGGTGCCGGTTCATCCCGCGCGCCTCTACGTACTCGCGCGGAAGAAGGGCGGCGGCTGGTTCTGGGACGCCGGGAAGGAAGCGACGACCGAGGTCAGGACGGTGCGGCCCGACGGCGCGGTGATCTCCGACGTGCCGGTAACGATCACGGTGGTCCGGAAGGAGTGGCGAAGCATTCGTGATCGCTACGCCCAATGGGCGGACACGACGCTGCTCGTAGACACTGTTCGAACGCTCGCCGACCCCGTCTCGTTCTCGTATGTGCCGCCGATGGGCGGACTGTACGAGCTGCGCTTCAGCGCGGACGATGGTCACGGAGGCAACGCGCGAACGACGCTCTCCGTGTGGGCGCTCGCGCGCGGTGGAGGGTGGTGGGCCCGCACCCCGTACGACCTGCCACTGATGGTCGGGAAGCGCGAGGTGGCGGTTGGAGACACCGTGCCGGTCGCCTTCGATTCACCCTTCGACAGTGCGGAGGCGTGGATCACTCTCGAGCGCGAGCAGGTCATCGAGCAGCGGCACCAGCTCGTGCACCGGGGGATGAACGAGATAGCCATCGGCATTACAGGCGAGCACATACCCAACGTCTTCGTTTCCGTTCTGCTGCTGGCACGAGGTGCACCCGCGCGGCCGGATTCGGCGCAGCGTCTCGTTCGCGTGGGTTACCAGGAGCTTGCAGTGAAGGCGGCACCGAAGCGACTGGCCGTGTCGCTGGCGCCGGAGGCGGCCGAGTATCACCCTGGGGATTCGGCAGTGGTGAGAGTTCGTGTTCGTGGTGCCGACGGCCGTGGAGTGCGCAGCGAGTTGACACTCTGGGCAGTGGACCAGGGCGTGCTCGCGCTCACCGGCTTCACGACGCCCGATCTGCTGGAACGCATCTATCAGCCGCGAGCGCTGGGCACCGGACTGTGGAGCACGCTGCCGAGCATCCTCACGGCGCACCCGGAGATGCTCGCAGAACTGGCGAGCGGGTTCGCGTCGCTGGGAAGTGCTCTGAACGAAGTGATCGTGACGCAGACGGGTGCGGGTGTGATGCGCGTACCATCGAGCTTACGCTCCGAGTTCCGCTCCACCGCTTTCTTTCTTGCTTCGGCGCGCACAGACGACAGCGGGGGTGCGGTGCTGCGAGCGAAGCTTCCGGATAATCTCACCACGTATGGCGTGATGGCCGTAGCGGTCGGCACGGACGACCGGTTCGGGAGCGGCGACACCACGCTAGTCGCCACTCGCCCGCTCGTGGCGCGCCCCTCGCTGCCCCGATTCGTCCGCGCGTCGGATTCGCTCTTCGCCGGCGCGGTGGTCAATGCGCGCGACGGGCTGACGCGGAGCGCCCGGCTCACCGTGGAGAGCCACGGTATTCGTGCTGTCGGTGACACGCTACGCGACATCGAGCTGGCGGCGGGGAAGGGCGCCGAGGCGCGCTTCGCTTTCGCGATGCCGGCCCGTGACCACGCGCCGGACAGCGTGAAGCTCCTCTTCCGCGCATCGTCCGGCGCGATCGGGGACGCGGTCGAGTCGCGCCTCGCAGTAAAGCCGGACTTCCACGTGCGAGCGCACACGGCGATGGGTGCGGTGAGCGACCATGCCGACGTGACTGTCGAGCTGCCCGCGGACATCGACGCCGATCGATCGCGCGTCACTCTGCGCGTGGGAGTCTCCCCGGTCGCACCGATGCTCGCCGCCTACGAGTGGCTGCGCGTCTACCCGTACTACTGCACCGAGCAGATCTCCTCGGGCGGCCGCGCGCTCATTGCGGTGTGGCGGGCCACGCGCGACCACGACCGGAACGCGCTCGGCGGCGATCCGCGTCCACGACTCCAGCAACTCGCCGACGAGATCGCGCACCGCCAACGCTCTGACGGCGCCATCCGCTACTGGGACAACGCCGACTGGTCGTCGCCCTGGCTCAGCGCGTACGCTGGGATTTTCCTCCTCGATGCACGCGACGAAGGTATTGTCGTAGACGACGGCGTTCTCCGACGGCTCTCCGGCTACCTCTCCGGAGCCCTCCGCCAGCCTGTTCCCGTGGGGGGAATGAACCGCTTCGAGCGTCGCAGGAATCGCCTCGCGCTCGGTGGCCGAGTGGCGGTGGTGGACTACTTGCGGCGAGCTGGCAGCCCGGACGTGGAGGCGGAAGATGCTCTGCTGCGCCTCGCGCCCGAGATGACCTGGGAGGATCGGTTGCGACTGGCGGAGGTGCTCGCCTCGCGCGACGACGCGCGCGCCGCGGCGCGCGCGCTTGTGGCCGAGGCGTGGAAGGCAGTCACTCCCGCTGGGCGGATGGTGGATCTCCCCGATTCCGCGTTCGGCGCGCGCGAGTTCCCCTCGCGTGTAGCGCCCGCAGCGCGCCTTCTCACGGCGACGCTGGCGCTGCAGCCCGACCACCCATGGATCGGCGGACTCGTGGAGCGTGTGCTGCAGGAAGGGCGCGCCGAGCGCGGCTGGGCGTGGAGTACGCAGGACTACGCCTCGGTGGTGATGGCGCTTGCCGCCCTCGAGGAAGGTGAGGTCACTTCACGGAAGGTGCGAGTGAGTGCGCGCGGTCGCACGCTGCTCGACCAGGGAGTGGGCGTCACCGACTCCACGCGTGCGTTGCCGCTCACTGGACTCCTCGAGAGTGGCCGCGACGGACGGCTGCAACTCCGTGTCCGCCTGAGCACATCGCGCGGCTCGAAGCCCGTCTACTACGCGCTCACCGTGAACGAAGTGCCGTCGAAACCTCCCGTCACCCCCGATGTACAGGGTGTGAGCGTGGAGCGCTGGTACGAGCGCTTCGATAATGGTGAGCCCGTCACGTCGGTGAAGGAGGGCGATCTCGTGCGGGTGCGGCTGCGGATCACCGTGCCCGCCGATCGCGAGTACCTGGCGGTGGAAGACCCGCTCCCCGCTGGCCTCGAGGTGGTGGATCTGAGCCTCAGGACGTCGGCGACGCTGAAGCCGTTCGTCACTCCCGAGAGCAGGGAGGCGCAGCTCGCCGGCGATCGCGATCGCGACGGACCGTCGTGGCAGTCGTGGCTTTACGGTAGCTGGGATGACGGCTGGTGGTCTCCGTGGGAGCACAAGGCCGTGCACGATGACAAGGTCGTCTACTTCGCGCGCAAGCTCTGGAAGGGAAGCTACACCGCGAGCTACGTGGCGCGCGCGACCACTGCCGGCACGTTCGTGCGCCCTCCCGCGCACGCCGAGGAGATGTACAACCCCGCAGTGCAGGGGAGGAGCGACGGGGGGCGGTTCGGTGTGGATCTCGAGGGGCGGCTCACTCCCTGAGCAGGGCGCGGAGCCGCGGGCCGTGGCGATGGCCATACTGCACTCCATGCGGTTCCGGGACTGATGTGCGCGGATGGGCACGTCAGCAGTCATTCTCGTAGTTCACCACGCAGTCATGACTCTTGTGCGGTGACGAGCATGTGGCCTAATCTTCACTCGAGGGACTCGAAGTAACTCCGCGGGAGCAGCACATGGCAGCACCGGACCTGCGCGAGCAACTGCTGTCCAATCTGGGCAGCGGCTACACCTTCGGCCGCGAGCTCGGCGGCGGAGGGATGAGCCGTGTGTTCATGGCTGACGATCTCCGCCTCGGCCGCAGGGTGGTAGTGAAGGTGCTCGCTCCCGAGCTCGCCGCTGGAGTGTCGGTAGAGCGATTCGAGCGTGAGATCCGCCTGGCCGCCAGTCTGCAGCAGGCCAACATCGTCCCCTTGCTCGCGGCCGGTGACGTGGACGGCCTGCCCTTTTACACGATGCCGTTCGTGGACGGCGAGTCTCTGCGCGCGCGGATAGCGCGCGGGCCGCTTTCGATCTCCGAAACGGTAGGAATACTGCGCGACGTGGCGCGTGCCCTTGCGTACGCGCACCGGCACGGCGTGGTGCATCGCGACGTGAAGCCCGACAATATTCTCCTCTCGGAGGGCGCCGCGGTCGTCACGGACTTCGGCATCGCCAAGGCGCTGGCCGCGTCGATGCACGAGCGACCCGGCGAGTCGCTCACTCAACTCGGCTCGTCGCTCGGCACGCCGGCATACATGGCGCCCGAGCAGGTGGCGGGGGATCCCGACGTCGACCATCGCGCCGACATCTATGCGTTGGGGGTGACGGCCTACGAACTGCTCGCCGGCCACCCCCCCTTCCACGGCCGCTCACCGCAGAAGCTGCTGGCCGCGCACCTCGGTGAATCGCCCGCGTCCATCGACTCGATTCGTCGCGACGTGCCGCCATCGCTGGCCAGGCTCGTGATGCGCTGTCTCGAGAAGGAGCCCGCCAGCCGACCGCAATCGGCCGCGGAGCTGGTTCGAGCTCTCGATGACGTGGCGACCAGCGGTTCGCGCGAGGCAGCTCCCGCGATTGCGCTGGCAACTCGCTACGCGCTCGGTCGCGCGCTGGCGTTCTATGCCGTCGCCTTCCTCGGCGTGGTGATGCTCGCGCGTCTGGCCATCACCGCGGTCGGACTGCCGGATTGGGTGTTCACCGGCGCGCTCATAGTGATGGCACTTGGCCTGCCCGTCATACTCGCGACCGCGCTCGTGCACCATCAGGCGCGGGTGGCCAGGACGCTTCCCCTCACAACGCCGGGCGGGACGCGGGTGCGCGGCACAACGCTCGCCAATCTGGCAGTTCGCGCGCGCCCGCATCTCACCTGGCGGCGTGCCACGATGGGCGGCGTGCTGGCGGTGGGGACCTTCGCGCTTCTCGTGGCCGGCTACATGGCGCTGCGCGCGCTCGGCGTGGGCCCGGCGGGCTCGCTGCTGGCGTCGGGGAAGATCGACAAGTCGGAGCGCGTGCTCGTCACCGATTTCCACGGAAATGGTGCCGACACGTCGCTCGCCGGTGTGCTGTCCGAAGCCGTGCGTACCGATCTCGGTCAGTCAGCGGTGATCTCGGTGGTGCCTCAGGCGAGCCTTGCGTCGGCTCTGGAGCGGATGCAGCGGCCGCCAACCAGCCGGATAGATCTCGCGCTCGCGCGGGAGATCGCGGCGCGCGAAGGAATCAAGGCGATCGTCGACGGCGATCTGACGCCGCTCGCCGGGGGGTACATCGTCACACTGCGGCTGATCGCCGCCGAGTCCGGGGACGAGCTGGCGTCGTATCGCGACGCGATCGATGGGCCGAAGGCACTCCTCCCCGGTGTCGACGCCCTCACTCGCAAGCTCCGTGGCCGGATCGGCGAGTCGTTGCGGACCGTCCACGCCTCACCGCCGCTGGAGCAGGTCACCACGTCCTCGCTGGAGGCGCTGCGTAAGTACGCGGATGGCGCGCGCGCCAACGAGATCGAGGTGAATTACCCCAAGGCGATCGAGCTGCTCGAGGAAGCGATCTCGCTGGACACGTCGTTCGCCATGGCGTACCGGAAGCTCGGGGCAGTGTTGAACAATGCGGGAATGCCAGCTTCCCGCATAAACGCGGCGTTGGCCAAAGCATACCAGTACCGCGACCGGCTTCCCGAGCGCGAGCGGTATCTGGCGATCGCCACCTACTTCGACCTCGGTCCGGGCCGCGACCGTGCGCGCGCCATCGCCGCGTACAGGGCCGTGCTCGGGCGCGACTCGCTGGACGGAGTCGCGCTGAACAATCTGGCGCAGCTGCTCTGGGGCAGGAGAGAGTTCGCGGCGGCTGATTCGCTTTACACCAAACAGTTGCGTTACGACAGGAACCAGCCGTTCGCGCTGCTAAACCTGATCCCGATGAGAATCGATGCCGGCCATCTGGCGGCGGCCGACTCCGCGCTCACCGAGGCGCGCAGCGTGCTCGGTGAGAACCCGGATATCCTGCTCAACGAGGTCGTGGTGGACTACGCACGCGGTCAGCTCGATGGGGCCTCGCTCTCCCGCCTCGAGCGGCTGCGCGCGACCGATGGCGATCCGATCCGTCGGTCCAAAGCCACTGCCATCCTCGGCGACTTCGCTCTGCTGCAGGGCCGGATCGCCGAAGGCACTCGTTTCATTGACGACGCACGGGCGCAGGACAGCGCTCGCGGTGCGGCGCCGCCGCTGGCTGGCGCGCAGGACGCGGCGCAGCTAGAGATCTATTTCCGCGAGCGCCCCGAGCGCGCCGTGCAGATTCTCGACTCTGCCCTCGGCCGCACCTCGCTCTCGGCGATGGACCCGTTCGAGCGTCCCGACGCCAAGCTGGCCGCGCTGTACGCTCTCGCGGGTCGCCCGGATCGCGCGCGCGGGTTGCTGGCGCGGTATGCGAACGACGTGAGAGATTCGGCGGCGCGACGGAGCAACGAACCGGCCCGGCACCGCGCGCTCGCAGAGATAGCCCTCGCCGAGCGGCGCCCGCTCGATGCCGTGGAAGAGTTCCGGCTCGCCGACCAGCTTCCCGACGGTCCGGCCGACGGCTGCACCGTCTGTCTGTCGGCAGGGTTGGGACGCGCGTACGACCAGGCGAACATGCCGGACTCGGCGATCGCGTCGTACGAGCGCTACATAGCGACGCCGTTCTCGTGGCGCGCGGGTCGGCCACTCGATCCCATACTACTGGCGGGGATGCACGAGCGACTCGCGGAGCTGTACGAGGCCAGTGGCGACCGTGCACGCGCGGTGCCCCATTACACGCAGTTCATCGCGATGTGGAAGGACGCGGACCCCGGGCTGCAGCCCCGCGTCGCCCAGGCCCGACGGCGACTCACGCAGCTCCGGGAGTCGGAACGACGCGGCTGATCGCGGTTGACAGATGTCATGGGCCGGATGAATCCGGCGGCGCGATGGCCGCGGCCTTCCGCCGCGCGTCGGCCATCAGCGAGTCGGCTCGTGCACCGGCTTCGCGGATGATGTTGTTGGCCTGATCATCCGCCTCTCTCCGCAGCCTGTCCGCGCCTGCCTGCGCGGCGATTCGCAGCGCGGGGTTGTTGGCCTTCGCTACCAGCGCCTTCCCCTTCTCATCCGCTTCGCTGCGTACGCGCGCGGCGGCCGTATCCGCGGCCGCTCGTATCTGCGCCGCGCGCTGCTCGGCTTCGTTGATGATCTGCTCGGCCTGCACGCTCGCACGTTTCCGCGCCTCGATCGCGGCGGAGTCCACCTTCTCCCTCGCTTCGGTCACGCGGCTCTCGACCTGCGTCTGTACCGCCTGCTGGACGCCCTCCTTCAGGGAGCTTGCGGTTCCGGTGAACGACGGACGCACGCTGGGGTCGGTGACTGTGCCCGTTACCTTCACGCCGATGGACACGGCCTCCGCGCTGCCGAGGTCCATCCCGGCGCGCCCGGCGTTGGCGGCGAGCTTGTCGATCGCCTGACTCGCGCTCGATCCGAGTAGCGATGTGGGCACCGCAAGCGCTAGATCGTAGTCGAGCGACTGGTCGATCCCGTTGGAGCCGGAGACGGTCATCGCGACGTTGCCGATGTTCACGTCGAACGGCTTCACGAAAAGTCGCCCCTTCTCGATCGTGAATGCCGCCTTGATGGCGCGCATCATGGGATCTCGCAACTGCTCCACGTGAATCGCGTCGGCGAGCTTCTCCAGCGGGGGGAAATCCTGGACAGCAACACCCGCCGTCGTGAACTGCCCCTTGCCGGTGAGCACGTCGAACACCGGCATCATATTCTCGGCGAGCGGCCCGTTCAGCGCGAGCTTCGATGAGAACTTGCCGCGCGCGTACCTGGCCAGCGGCACCAGCCGCTGCACCGTAGCCAGCGACGAGAACGCCGTCGGGATGTCGACCGAGTCCACGTCTACATCGAACGCGAAGGTCGGCTTGGCGGGTGTCGTCGTCTCGTAGTAGCCG
>DATCXR010000262.1:0-2534 GCA_036565685.1 Gemmatimonadaceae bacterium | reverse complement strand
CGGCTACTGCGATGTGAACTACCACCCCGAGAACTACTCGCCGGTCTACCTGGCGCAGCTCGACCCCACCAAGACCGTGACGGGGCTCAACCGCGTCTTCTTCCAGGACGCTTCGTTCGTGAAGCTGCGCGAGGTGTCGGCGAGCTACACACTTCCGGAGAACTGGTTGAGGCGCGCCGGCGTCTCGCGCGCGGTCGTCACCCTCGCCGGACGGGAGCTGCACACCTGGACCGACTACAGCGGCGTCGATCCTGAAGTCAATGCCCTCGCCAGCGCGAGCAACACCCTTACGTACGACCGGGGTGTCATCCCGCCGCTCAGCCAGCTCGTGGCGACCATCAACCTCACGTTCTGACCCATGCGAAACCATTCCCGGTGGGGGAGAGCCACTACCATGACCTCCAGCTCCGCGCGCCGCGCGCCATGGGCCATCTGCACCGCGCTGGCGCTCACGCTCGTCACGACAGCAGCCTGTCGCGACATCACCACTCTGCAGCAGAAGGACCCCAGCCACCTCGATGCCGGCACGCTCTTCGTGCCGGCCAATGCCCAGCTTCTCGTCAACGGTGCCATCAGCGACTTCGAGTGCGCCTACGTTCGCTACGTGGTCGGGAGCGGAATACTGACTGACGAGCTGGCCGATGCGATCGCCTTCACGCCCAGCTACGATTACGATCGTCGCACCATTCCTCCCAGCGCCGATTACGGCACGAACGACTGTACGAGCCAGCAGATCCCCGGCATCTACACGACTCTGTCGGTCGCGCGCGCTTCCGCCGACACGATCCTGGCCAAGCTCGAAGGGTGGACCGACGAGGAAGTCGCCAACCGTACGAAGCTGATCGGCCAGTCGGCCGCCTACGCCGGTTACAGTCTGCTCCTCCTGGGCGAGGGGATGTGCTCGGCCGCCATCAACGTCGGTCCGGAGATGACGCCGGAGCAGCTCTTCACCGAGGCGAAAAGTCGCTTCGACAAGGCGATCACCGCGGCCACCGCCGCGGAGGATGCGACCACGCTGCAATTCGCGCTGCTCGGTCGCGCGCGCGCCTTCCTCGATCTCGGCGACGTCGCCAGCGCGGCGACCGATGCGGCGGAGATCCCGGAGGGATTCATGGTGGCCGTCAACACCGATGCGTCCGACGTGCGGCGGCAGAACCTCGTGTACATCCACACCATCCAGGCCGCGTTCTCATCGGTCGACGTGTCTTTCCGGAACGTCATGTGGCAGGGCGTGGCCGATCCGCGAGTAGCCGCCACCGATCTGGGAGTGGTGGGCACCGACGGCCACACCGAAATCTGGGCGCCCAACAAGTACTCGACCATCACCGACCCCATGCCGATCGCCAAGTGGGAAGAGGCGCAGCTCATCCTGGCGGAGGCGGCGGTGGCGGGCAACGATCTGTCGACCGCGGAGGACATCATCAACACGCTCCACTCGAACGCCGGGATCCCGGCGTACGACGCGACCGGCGCGACCCAGGAGGAAGTGCTGGCCCAGGTGATCGAGGAGCGGCGGCGCGAGCTCTACCTCGAGGGTCACCGGCTGGGCGACCTCCGCCGCTACGATCTTCCGCTCGTACCCGCGGCGGGCTCGCCCTACGTGAACGGTGGGACCTACGGCGACCAGCGCTGCTTCCCGCTCCCCGACGTGGAGCGAATTCACAACCCGAACCTCTGAACACGGTATCGTGACGAAGCTCCCGCACCTTCGGCGCGCGGTCCGCGCGCGATTCCCGCTCGCGTTGCGTGCGACGCTCGCGGTGCTCTTCGCCGTACCCGCCGGCATTGCCGGCATTGCCGGCATTGCCGGGGGTGGCGTCGCGGCGCAGCAGGCGGCAGCGTCCGCGGTGCGTCCCGCGGTAAGTCCCGCGGCCGCCGCTCAGGCACTCACCGTCGACGCGGTGCTCGGCTCGCCCTTCCCGAGCGAGATCAGCGCCGCGCCGAAGGGCGGTGCCGTAGCGTGGGTGGTTAACGAGCGCGGCGCACGCAACGTGTGGGTGGCCGAACCGCCGGCGTACCAGGGACGCCGGCTCACCAACTACAAAGCCGACGACGGTCAGGAGCTGGGCCAGCTCGCCTGGTCGAGCGACGGTCGCACTCTGGTGTACGTGCGCGGCGGGAGCCCGAACCGCGCTGGTGAAAACCCGAACCCCACGAGCTCTCTCGAGGGCCCCGAGCAGGCGCTCTGGCGCATCGCGCTCACGGGCGGTGAGCCGGTGCGGATAGCGGCCGGCACATCGCCGGTGACATCGCCCACGAAGGATGTGGTGGCGTTCACGCAGCGCGGCCAGATCGCGCTCGCTCCGCTCACGGGCGGCGAGGCCAAACCCATCGGTCACGTACGCGGCCGCGCGAGCGCGCTACGCTGGTCGCCCGACGGGAGCAAGCTCGCGTTCTCGAGCGGCCGCGGCGACCATGCGATCATCGGTGTCTACGACGACGCTGGCAAGAGCGTGAGCTGGCTCGCGCCGAGCACCGACCAGGACCTGGTGCCGGCATGGTCACCCGATGGGAAGCGCATCGCGTTCCTGCGG
>DATCXR010000237.1:0-2099 GCA_036565685.1 Gemmatimonadaceae bacterium | reverse complement strand
AGCGGGCTGAGCCGCGAAACGGCTCAGCCCGCTCGAAATTAAAGACCTGACCCCGTCGTTTACGCCACGCCTTTTCGGATCGCTTCCACCATCCTGTCCGCGAAGAAATCGACTTCGTCGAGTGTGGTGTACACGTTCGGCGTGACGCGAAGCCCCTCGAACTCCGGCGTCACCATGGGAGTCGACACGATGTGATGACGCTCGGCGAGCCATCCGCCGAGCTTCGCGAAGTCCATCCCGTCGATCCCCACCACACCGATGGCGCCGCTCTTGTCTGGTCCGATGGGCGCCATCATGCGCACCCGGTCGCTCTCTGCCAGCAGACGCTTCGCCCAGCGATCGCGGAGGAAGCGGAAGCGCGCGATCTTCCGATCGGCGCCGATGCTCCGGTGGAACGCCAGTGCTAGCGAGATCGCGTTGTGGTTCGCCGCCGGGTGCGTCCCGATCTCCTCGTACTTCCGGATGTTCGCATCCTCGTCGGGCGATCCCGCGAACATCGACCAGATGTGTGGAATCTTCTCCTTCCGCACGTACAGGAATCCGGTGCCGATCGGCGCGAGGCACCACTTGTGAAGACTGGTGCCGTAGTAGTCGCATCCAAGCTCGTCGCGCGTGAAGGGGAAGTGAGCGAATGCGTGGGCGCCGTCCACCAGCACCTCCACGCCGTGGCGGCGAGCCATGCCCACGATCGCACGCACCGGCGCTATGTAGCCGGTCTGATAGCTGACGTGCATCACCTCGATCATCTTCGTGCGCGGCGTGATGGCGTTCTCGAACGCCTTCACGACCTCCTCGTCCGATGGAGGTGGAGTGGAGAGTTTTATCTGCCTGAAGACGATCCCGTTCCGCCGCTGGCGCTGCAGCCACGCGTTGACCATGCGCGGGTAGTTCTGCGTGGTCGAGATGATCTCGTCGCCCGGCTCGAGATCGATGCCGAAGATCACGTTCTCGTTCGCCTCGCTCGCGTTCCGCGTGATCGCCATCTCCTCCGTGTCGCAGCCGAACTCGCGGGCCAGGTCCATCCGCACGCTCTCCACCCGCGGCTCGAGCACGCGCCACATGTGCTCCACGGGGAGCTCGTTGCTGAAGCGCAGATCGCGGATCATTTGCTCGATCACGTGCGTGGGCGCCGGCGAGCAGCCGCCGTTGTTGAGGTTGATCACAGTGCGGTCCACGTCGAAGGCACGCTGGATCTCGCCCCAGTAGTCCTCATCGGCCGCGAGGCCGGCAGGCGTTCGGCTGCCCGCGATCTGCGCGGCTTCGCCGAGTCGGCGCACGGCGCGCGTGTTGAGCACCGGAAGGACGACTGCTGCGTTCAGAGCGGAGACGAGGAATTCGCGGCGGTCTGGCATCGGGTGGCTCCGGAGGGGCGAGATAGCGGCGCGGCTGCTCGGTTCGCTAAAGTAGCGACACGCGGGCGAGATACCAGAGGAGGCGGCGCAAGCGCGGGACGAACCGTTACCGGTCTCGAGCGGATGCACCCCGCCACCCGGAGACGCGCGTCGCGCCCGGTATAGTGCGCCGCACCGATGCGACGTCGACACTCCCCCGCCCTTCTGGCGGAATTTCCTGGTGAGAGCCATACTCTGTGGCGGCGTCAGTAGTGTGGGATACCGCAGCGGTGCTGCGGTAATCGCCGATCATCCAGCGCGGCGCAGGCATCGAACCGATCGACAGGGTACCGCAAATGAGCGACTCCATGAAGCTGGACGAATTCCTGAGCAGCCAGAGCTCCCAGAGCGAGGCGTTCACCGCGACCGTGGAACCCATTGCGGACAACGCGACCGACGTGAAGATCACGCCGTATCAGGAAGGACGCGGCTGCGGGTGCTCGTCGAGCTTCACCCTGGCGAAGAAGATGATCCGCTCGGTGAAGCCGACCGGCAACTTTCACCGATGCTGCGGGAAGCGGCTCGAGATCGTGGAGGTCGAGTTCGCGGAGAACGCATCGGTGCCGGTGGCGGATCTCATGAAGCGTGCGTCTCGGACGGGTGGCGAGACACACGCGGGGATGCCGCGCGAGGGGATTCCGTACCAGATGATGGGCGCTCAGTTCCCGCAGCAGATGCCGGGTGGCCAGCTTCCGCCTCGCGAGGCCC
>DATCXR010000228.1:0-1994 GCA_036565685.1 Gemmatimonadaceae bacterium | reverse complement strand
CGCCGCCGGAGGCGCAGCCGGCGATGACGAAGGCGACCAGGCAGTGGAGCAGACGTGCGGGCGTTGTCGCGCGGGCGACTGGTGTGTTGTTGGACATGTCCATAAGCTACGATATCGATATCTCACTCGCACCACCGAACGCACCGCCAATGCCTCCACGCCCATCCGGACGCCGCGCGATCTCCACAGTCGCCCTCTTCACCCTCGCGCTCCTCGCATCGTGCACGCGGGGCGACGACTCCGCGGCCGCATCCGCCATCCCCGACCTTCCCCCGCTGAAGGTGGTGGACGTCTCGTACATGGACACCACGGCCAACGCCTGCGTGGACTTCTACTCCTTCGCCAACGGCGGCTGGCAGAAGAGGGACACGATCCCGGCGGCGTACTCCTCCACCGGCGTCGGGCGCGACATGGCCGACCGGAACGAGCTGGTGGTGCGCGCGGTCCTCGAGGATGCGGCGGCGAAGCGCGAGTCGCTCCCCGGCAACAGCACGGAGCGCAAGCTCGGCACTTTCTACGCGAGCTGCATGGACACGAAGGCCGCCGAGGATGCGGGGCTCGATCCGCTGCGTCCCACCCTCGCGGCGATAGACTCGATCACGTCGCGCGACGCGTTCATCCCCGTGGTCGCATCGCTGCAGACGTCGGGCGTCGACGTTCTCTTCAGCTATTCGCCGAGCGTGAACATCCACGATACGGAGCGCTACATAGCCGACGTGGACCGCGGCGGACTCGGCCTCCCCGACCGCGACTACTACATCGACCCGGGTGCGTCGGCCGACTCCACACGCAAGGCGTACCTCGTGCACATCGCCCGCATGTTCATCCTCGCGGGTGAGGACTCGGTGAGTGCCGCTTCCGAGGCGGCGCGGGTTCTGTCGCTGGAAACGGCGATGGCGACGGCGCAGCTCCCGCGCGTCACGCGCCGCGATCCCAAGGCCACGGACCATCCGATGACCATGACGGACCTCGCGCGGCTCGCGCCCAACGTGCCGTGGGGTCCATACTTCCGCAGCGTGGGCGTCTCCACTCCCGTCGCGCGCGTGAACGTGGGTGAGCCTGCATACATGAAGGCGCTCGACTCCCTCGTCGCATCGCGCCCGCTCGACGACTGGCGCGCGTACCTCCGCTACCACGCGCTCGACGCCGCCGCGCCCTGGCTCGATTCCGCGTTCGTCAACGAGGACTTCGCCTTTTCCTCGCGCTTCACCGGCGCGAAGGAGCTACTCCCGCGCTGGAAGCGCTGCCTCCGTGCCACCGATGCCGAGATGGGCGAGGCGCTCGGCGAGGCGTACGTGGCGCGCACCTTCCCGCCGGAAGCGAAAGCCAAGGCGAAGGAGGTGATAGACAACGTGCGCGCCGCGTTCCGCGAGCGGCTCCTCGCGCTCGACTGGATGTCCGACTCCACGCGCGCGCAGGCGCTCGACAAGCTCTCGAAGCTCGGCGAGAAGGTGGGCTACCCCGATGTGTGGCGCGACTACGCGAAGCTCCACGTGACCGAGGGGCCGTTCGTGCTCAACGTGGCCAGCGCCGAGCGCTTCGAGTGGTACCGCACGTCCGATCGCCCGGGGAAGAAGGTGGACCGGAGCGAGTGGCACATGACCGTCCCCACCGTGAACGCCTACTACGATCCGAGCGTGAACGAGATGGTCTTCCCCGCCGGCGCGCTCGTACCGCAGACCTTCGACCCGAAGACGGACGACGGTGCGAACTACGGCTCGCTCGCCGGGAGCTGGGCGGGTCACGAGCTGACGCACGGCTTCGATGACGAAGGACGTCACTTCGACGCGGAAGGGAATCTGCGCGACTGGTGGACGAGCTCCGACTCGAAGGCGTTCGACGCGCAGGCCGCGCTGATGGCCAAGCAGTACGACGGCTACATCCAGGTGGACACCTTCCACGTGAACGGCCATCTCACCCTCGGCGAGAACATCGCCGACTACGGCGGGGCGCTCACCGGCTACGACGCACTCGAGCGGGCGCTCGAGAAGAAC
>DATCXR010000201.1:0-17776 GCA_036565685.1 Gemmatimonadaceae bacterium | reverse complement strand
GCTCTACCGCTACGACATCGCGGACGGGAAGGAGATCATCTGGATGTCGGAGCGCGACGGGTGGAATCACCTCTACCTGTACGACGGCGCCTCCGGCAAGGTGAAGAACCAGATCACCAAGGGGAACTGGCTGGTTCGCGGCGTGGACTGGGTGGACACCACCGGGCGTCAGGTCTGGTTCCACGCCAGCGGAATGTACGAGGGGAAGGACCCGTACTTCGTCCATTACTACCGGATCAATTTCGACGGTAGCGGGCTCACGACCTTCACGGATGCGGACGCCATGCACGAGGTGGCGTACTCGCCCGACCACAAGTACTACGTGGACCTCTACTCGCGAGTCGATCTCCCGGCCGTCATGGAGCTCCGTCGCACGAGCGACCGCTCGAAGGTCATGGACCTCGAGCATGCCGATGCGTCGCGGCTCCTCGCGACGGGGTGGCGCCCTCCCGAAGTGTTCACGGCTAAGGGGCGCGACGGCAAGACGGACATCTGGGGCGTGATCATCCGGCCCACGAACTTCGACTCCACGAAGAAGTATCCGGTCATCGAGAACATCTACGCCGGGCCGCAGGGCTCCTTCGTTCCCAAGAGCTTCGGCGTGCAGGCCGGGATGCAGGCGCAGGCGGAATTGGGCTTCATAGTGGTGCAGATAGACGGGATGGGGACCTCGAACCGCTCGAAGGCCTTCCACGATGTTGCATGGAAGAACCTCGCCGATGCGGGCTTCCCCGATCGCATCCTCTGGCACAAGGCGGTGGCGGCAAAGTACCCCTACTACGACATCTCGCGCGTGGGGATCTACGGCACTTCGGCGGGCGGTCAGAACTCGATGGGCGCTGTACTCTTCCACCCCGAGTTCTACGATGTCGCAGTATCGGCCGCCGGTTGCCACGACAACCGGATGGACAAGATCTGGTGGAACGAGCAGTGGATGGGTTGGCCGATCGGCCCGCAGTACGCCGCGTCATCCAACATCGAGAACGCTTATCGCCTGCAGGGGAAGGTGCTGCTCGTGGTGGGCGAGATGGACAAGAACGTGGATCCGTCGTCGACCATGCAGCTCGTGAATGCGCTCATCAAGGCCGACAAGCAGTTCGATCTGCTGGTGGTGCCGGGAATGGGTCACGGCTCGGGCGGCGAGTACGGCGAGGTGAAGCGCTTCGACTTCTTCGTCCACAACCTGCTGGGTGTCGAGCCGCCGGATCATAATGCGCAGGTGGCGACTGTGGGCGGGGGGATGTAGAGAGAAAGCAGAGGGCAGAGAGCAGAAAGCAGGGGACGGCAGGAAACAGGAAACAGGAAGCAGGGAACAGGAACGACACTCCAGATAACAGTCATCCCCGCGAAAGCGGGGAGCCGTGTTGCCCAGCCGAACACGGGTCCCCGCTTTCGCGGGGATGACGTTTTAAAAAGTGGGAGGCGGCCTTACGCGCGTGAAATGGAGAAGCTCGGCGCGGTGCTGCCCGAGTGTACGGGGAGCTCGAGTACCGCCTCGCGGCTGTCTTCGATAGCGATCGTAGACAGTAGCTCGTTGCCGGCGCTCAGAATGTTGTACGTACCTTTTGGGAGTCCGGAGAGGCGGATGGTGGTGGGGTGCGGCGTGGGAGTGTCGCTCTCCAGCGCGAAGGTTACGCTCGACAGGTCGTCGGCCAGAACGATCGGTGCGGATGAGGCGAAGCGGTCGCGGTCGAGGACCATGTGGAGCCGGCCCGTGTCGAGCACGGCATGGAAGCGTCTGCGGACGCCGTCCTTCGGGGTGACCTCGGTGGCGCCATCGGCGCGCCGGCAGTTGCCGCCGAGGCAGAAGCGGCCGAAGATGGGGTCGTCGGTCAGTACGGTGGCGGCGGCGCGGAGAGCTCCGCAGAAGCCGAGGTCGATCTCACACGAGTAGTACCAGGAGCCGCGGTGGTGCGGCTGCTCTAGCCAGGTCGTTCCGTACGGTGCCGGCTCGAAGCCGCCCCCCGCGCCGCCGTCGTTTTCCGCGCCGGGATACCAGTAGCCGTAGTTCGACTCGGGAGTGCCGCTGTTGAGCAGCGCCCATGCGCTCAGGTACGACTGATAGCCGAGACGGAGATACGGTGCGGGGTCGCTCGCGAAGCTGAGACCGTAGTCGAGCACAGACCAGCCGCCCATCTGCGACATGTAGGTCAGCGTGTATCGATCGCCGCCTCCGCCGCGGTAGTCGCTACCCAGGTAGTAGTACGCCGGCTCGATCGTACCCCGACAGAAGAGGTTCGCGGCCATCTGGGCGTCCATGAACTTCCGGGCGCCCTCGCGGGAGAGCTTCGGCGACCTGCCGTCGTCCTCGTCCAGATTGTCGGCGTTCATCTCGTCGACGTGCTCCATGGCGTACTTCGCCAGCGCGTGCGTCGACTCGAAGCCGGTCGAGTCGAACGCGTACTCCGATCGGAAGAGGTCCACGTCGCCCCGCACGAAGGTGCGCACCTTGCGCTCCCAGCGGATCTTCAGCCGACGCGCTCGATCCTCCATCCCCGCATCCTCGAGCGCGCGGATCAGCTCCACGATCACGAGCTCGTTGTACAGACCAGTCTCGTACGCCGACCAGCGCGTGATCTCCAGCGGCACGGTGAACATCGCCACCGCAGTCCCGTAGGCGCGCTTCAGGTATTCCTCCGCGCTCAACGCAGTCCGGATCTCCGGATGATGCTTCGCCACGCGGTACATCCCGAAGTACATGAGCGTGACGTGGGGGTAGTCGTAGATCCGCCAGAGGTGCTGGCGGCCTTTCGGGCCGTGGTTGGTACTCTCGCGATTGGTCTTCCAGTCGGGGATCCCGTAGATACCGTACTCGAAGATCTCGTCGGTAGTGCGCTGGAGACCGCCCCACACGAAGTTATCGATGTAATAGTCGAGCGCCGACACCTCCGCCTGGACGGGATACTCCGCGTTCTTCGATGCAAGGAACGCCGGCTTGCTGAGCCCCGGATCGTCGCAGGTGACCTCGTAGATGCGCCACCCCTGAATGCGATCGTAATTGTCGGGCCCAAGCGTAACGTGCGACTCCATGTTCCACTCGGCGAGGAGCCCGTCGTACCACTTGCTCGGATCGCGGTGCTGGTGGCCCGCGATGAACGCGGCCCGCTTCGCGATGAGCGTCTCGAGCGGCTCCGTGCAGAAGAACTCGAGCGACATGCGTCTCCCCTTCCCGAAGCGGACCGTGACGAGGTTCTCGCCCAGCCGGGAGAAGCGGATGTCGTACAGGTGGGTGTCACCCTTCGAACCGACCTTTCGGATCGTGGTGGAATCGGGAAACTCCGCCTCGAGAGCCGTGATGTGCTCCTTCGTGCGGAGCGCCACGCGAGCGAAGAGGTCCACCGGTACGGTCATCCCCGGTACCACCTGAACATCGATCAGCCGCTGGTCCACGAGCAGCTGGCGAACGCCATCGTAGTCGGGTGCCCAGTGGAAGTCGAAGCCATAAGACCGCGCGTGCCCTCGCTCGCCCAGCGGCTCGAGCGTGGCGCTCGTATGCGGCTGGCGCCACTTGCAACCGCGCGAGCTCGCCTCGGCGCCCGCGACCACCGAATGCACGAAGGCCCGATACTCCGGTCGCGGCTCCCAGTACTCGAGCTGCGTCCCCACCGCCGGCGTCATGGTGAGATACGGGCCGACGCTGTTCTTCCGCATCCAGAAGAAGAACGACCCATCGCGCGCGACGAGGCAGTGCTTGAGCGCCGCTGCGGTGGGCGGCTGGCCGCGCTGGCCGAAGCGCGTGTTCATCGGAAGCGGCACCGCCAGGTCGCCGATCTCTATCGGCACGTCGCTCAGGTTCTCGAAAGCGAGAGTCCAGCGGAGCGTCTCGCGCTCGACCGTGAAGCCGATCTTTAGCTGGAGGGGCTGCTGCTCGCCGTCGCTCACGGTATAGGTGCTCTCGTGCGACGCGCCATCCGCGCTGGTGGCGCTGCGCCGCTCGCGATCGGCTCCAGCCGTCTCGAAGCTGCGCCATTCGCCGCCCGGCCGGCGATACCGGATCGTCACATCGCCCAGCCGACCCCGCGGGCGAACGTAATTCGTGTCGAAGGCATCGCCCACGCGACGCAGGGATGCTATCGCGCCCCCGTCGAACTCCACCGCGAATTGTGAATCGGCCGGCCCACCCACGGGCCGGCCATTCTCCTTCGCGTCGACATCCGGAAGCATCCGCGCCAGCGCGGAATCGCCGAGCGCGATCTGCGCGCCCACCGCGCCGGCCGTCTGCAGGAAGCCGCGGCGGCTGACCGGCGGAGACGCGTCCTCGCTACGAGACACCCGCTCTTTCCTTCGCCTTCTTGATGATCGCGGCCATCACGTCGCGGTGTTTGCTGAACGTGTCGTCCACCACCTGGAGCGTCGGGATCGCGCCTTCGTAGAGCGACAGCGTCTCGGGGTTGAAGTGGCCGAAGCCCGACTCGTGCACGCCGCTGCTCCCGCGTCCCGGAGCGGGGGAGCTCAGGTGCTGGAAATTGCGGCTGTACTTCGACCAGAGACGGCCGAGCCCCACCTGGAACATCGGGATGAAGCCGTGCAGCGCGTCGTACGGCATCTCGCCCACGCACACCACCTTCGGGTACTTCTTTCGGAGGTCCTCCACCAGCCGCCGCGTTCCCTCGTGCATGTCGCCCGTGGTGCTGTTCACGTGGCCGCCGACGATGTCGAGGAAATAGGCATCGACGCCGTACTTCTCGATCATCTCGGCGATGCGGTCGTAGAGGTGCTCGCGCCATGCGTCGGCGCCGAGGTTCATGTAGCCGAGCCAGCCGTCCTGATGGCGGTCGTTCTTCCAGTCCACCCAGTCGAGGTTGTACTCGTTCCCGTCGATCTTCCTCGTGATCGAGTCCGCGATCTTCGGCCAGATGGGTTGATTCTTGTTCGCCGAGTTGGTGCCGAACATCGGCATGATCTTGAAGCCCATCTCGTGGCCCTCGTCCACCAGCCGGCGGAAGGCGGCGTCGCCACCCATCCGCTCGGACACCACGTAGTTGGGATAGTCCCAGTAGTAGCGCCCGTCCCATGCGGAGATGAAGACGAGCACCCGCTCGCCCGGGATCTGCGTGCGCATCCAGCGCAGCGTCTCGAGCATCTTCGGGTAGTCGTTGAAGATGTAGCCGGTGTAGTGCATCCCGTGGAGCGTGGTGGCCAGCGCGATGTTGCGCATCCAGGGCGGCACGTCGGTGCGCTCCTCCCACGGTTTCAATCCGAAGGCCTTTTCGATGTGCTGCATGTGCAGCGTTGTGGCCTCCTCGGCGGAGGCGACGCGGCCGAGCCGCCAGGTGGGGAGCTCGACGCGTTTGTCGTTGCGCCAGGCATCGTGCTCGTAGATCGCTTCCACGCGGTAGCTCTTCTCACCCGGCGCCAGGTAGTAGCGCTTGGGGCGCACGCGGTCGTCGAGCGAGGAGACGTAGAAGACGTCGTTGGGAGTGCGGATCATGAGCAGCGGGGTGGTCATGCTTCCACCCGGCCCGTTGAGGTCGCCCGCGCCGAAGGTGTAGCCCATCTGCATCTCGTTGTCCTTCGGGTCGTCGAACCTGCCGCCGCTGAACGACACCTCGCCGCGCGGGACGCTGCGCACGATGGAGGTGATGGTCTTTATGGGCTTGTCCATCTCGACCACCGCGTCCCACTCGACCATCTCGCCCTTACGTCGGAGCGAAGCCGTGAGCCGGCCGGGCTCCTTCATCTGCCCGCCGGCCCACACGAAGCCGTCGCAGGTGAGCTTCAGCGAATCGCCGCTCCCCTCGACTTTCATCTTCGACCGGTCGAGCCCGTACGTGTTCTCGGGAGTGAAGACGAGGAAGCCGAAGGTGTAGCCGGCGAACGGCACGGACGGTTCCGGGAAGTCGAAGGAGAACTTCATGAACCCGCGCCCGCGCGGCGGGATGAAGATCTCGCTCGTGGAGGTGAGCGGGATGACAGACGGCGCACCGCCGGGCGTGATGGGGGCGGGAGGGACTATGAGCGGGACGCCGGGCGTGCTCGCTATCATGTCGCGGGGGAGCAGGCTGCTCGCACCCGCGATACCCATCACCTTCAGCCAGTCACGACGATTGAATGTGCTCATTTCGAATGCTGTATGGGTGAAGTGGGAGAAAGCGGAAAGCAGAAAGCAGAGAGCAGGAATGGCACATCATCCGCAGTCATCCCCGCGGAAGCGGGGATCCATGTTCGGTCCGGCCAAAATGGATTCCCGCTTTCGCGGGAATGACGGTGGTTGCTTTCGCGGGAATGACGGCGTTATCGATAGGCATGGTCCGAAACGATTCCTCACTCCTGACCGCCGGCGGCGATCAGTCGCGCGTCGAGCCAATCGGCCGGGTCAGCGTCGTCGCGATCGGTGTTGGGCTGCACCACCGGCGTGACCACGAGCGTCAGCTCATTCACTCCGCGCACCTCCACGTTCACCGGCACCGCTGCGCTGCCTCGTGAGACGGTGTCGCTCTTCCAGAGCGTCTTCCCGTCGCCGCGTACCTCGAAGATCGCGCGCGCGGGCGATTGCCGGCGGACGCCGTCGTCGAGGCCCACGCTCGCCACGAACGTCGCGAAGCGTCCATATATCCTGTAGCTCACCTGGGACTCCGAGAGCGTGCCGATCCCCTTCGCGTACCCCTTGCCGCCCACCTTGAGCGGCGACCCTCTCACCGCGCGGTCCACGCCGAGCCGTTCCCAATCCTGCAGCATCGACAGAGGATCGAGCTCGGACACGTAGATGCTGTCGGGCACCGTGGGCGTGTAGCTGAGCTCCGCGGCCTTCTCGGCCGCGGTGCCATCGGCCCACATCGAGCGCACCGAGATCTCGTGCGTCGTCCCCGGCGTGAGCCCCGCGATGCTGGCGCGCGCGCTGAACGCTTCGCCCACGGGGTGTCCGTCTACGACCACCTGGTACGCCGAGCGCGGGTAGTACTCCACCGGCCAGTGCAGCATCGCGCTCGCGAGTCCGATCGTCGTGGCCTCGATCCTCTGCGGCGACGTGACGGGATAGACGTACGGCGCGGCGGGCTCGAACTCGATTCCCCAGCGTACGACCTGCGTGCTGTCGGTGCGGATGGTTACCGTGGCGTAGCCCTGGTGGCTCGACCAGCTCACGCGCACCGGTGCACCGTCGGCGGAGCCGTTTGCCCGGGCCGTCGCGATCCGGAAGCTCGACTTCCCGCGCGGGAGGCCGACGGTGAGCGTGTACGGGTCGCCTCCTATTACCCTGCTCTCACCCGAGAGCGATGGGTGCGTGGCGCTCCCGCCGTGCTCGAGCGCACGCAGGTCCACCCACCCCTGGGTGATGTGCCGGCTGGTGGAGACGAGCTCCGGACGGTCGGTGGCGCGTACGAGAGTGATCACCCGCACGTCGCCAGGCGGCACATCGATGAACACGCCGTGCTCCCACGCCCCGTAGTACGTGCCGTTCCAGAAATCGTACACGTGATACATCGCCGTGGAGTCGAGGCCGAGCGCGCTCCAGGAGAGGAGACGGTTGGAGCTCTCCTCGGCGTCGTAGTTGAAGACGCCCACCACGTCGTAGTCGCGGCCCAGGTGGCTCACCTTGAGATCCATGAGCGGCTTCCTGGTGTTGGCGGGGCGGTAGAGGTCGAGCGGGCGGATGTCCGTGGCCGGATACACTCGCCGCAGCAGCTCTACGCGCGACTCCGGCAGGTCGGTCAGCCTGTCGCTGCTCATCAGCGACTGCCCCGTGAGCCCCATGATCGTCGCCCACACGCGCGCGGTTCCTTCGCGCATCGGCGGCCGCACTATCAGCACATCGGGATCGGAGTACCAGGCGATGTTGTGCAGGAAGTTCCAGCGTTGCACGGTCGACACGGCGCCGAGCACGCCATCCCACCCCTGGACGATGTCGCCGCCGGTTCGCGAGCCGTTGTAGAGACCCACGCCCTCGAGCGGAGTGCCCCACGATGCAAGCAGGTAGGAGCTGTCGCCAATCGCGCCGCGGATCGTGCGCAACGTCTTGCGGTAGAGCTTCGCACCCACCTCGCGCGGCGTGCCCTTCGGCACCGGGCCGTGCATGTAACGCGTCTTGTCGCCGTACTCGTGGACGACGATGGTCTGCCCGTCGATCTTGAAGTACGTGAAGTCCAGATCCCGCAGCCGCTTGAAGATCCCGCCCAGATAGCCTGGCGCCTTCGGAGCGGTGGGGTCCATCAGGTAGCGACCTTCCCATGTCGTCGAGGCGCTGGAGTCACCAGGCGCCCAGAGAAACGCGCCCGTGCTGTGCGCCACCTGCGAGTTGCTCTGGCCGTGCGGAGCGATCCAGATACCCGCCTCGAGCCCGAGTGAGCGAATCGAGTCGGCGAGCCCGCCCAACCCGATCGCGCTGAAGCGAGGATCGATGGTGCTCCAGTCGCGCCACGCGCCCGCGCCGCGCTCACCCATCCCCTGCCAGCCGTCGTCGAGCTGAACGTAGCGCGCTCCGAAGGGCGCGAGGTTCTCCGCGATCCAGTGCGCGTTCGCGATCACCTCGGCGGGGTTGACTACCCGGTAGTAGTAGTACCAGGTGCACCAGCCAGAGGGCGGCACGGGGAAGATGGACTTGTCGAGCGGCTTGTAATAAGTGATGTCGAGCGAATCCCGGTAGTAGTGCTCGAGCACGCGGCCGTCCGAGGTGGTGACGCGATCCGCCACCGGATCGAAGCTTCCATCCGCCAGCGGAGTCTTCACCTCGCCGAGCGTGGTGACCATGAGATCATCGCGCCCGCTGCCACGCGGCTCGAGGCGAACGGGGATCGTGCGCGGCCACGGCGTAACGGGGCCAGCATCGACGGTGTAGCGGATGCCCGCTGGCGCTGTCGTGGCCGTCGTTGCCGTGCTCGGGACCTTCACTGTTGCCGCGGTCATGGCCGTGGCGCGCGCCTGCGTCTGCGCCGCCAGCTCTGCGTTCACGTTGAGCAACGCGGCCGCTACGGGCGCCGCCAGGGCCAGGCGAATTTTCATGTCACTTTCCAGTAGATGGCGTACCGCTCGTCGAGAATCCTGTTGAAGGGGACGAGCGTGATGTCCTCGCTCTGCCCCGTGGTGCGGAACTCCAGCGGCTTCCCGGGCACTGCCTTGATCCAACTCGCCGGGTCGTCACTCGCCGGCTGCAGTGCTGGCGTCGCGATCGGCTTGGTCAGATAGTGCGGGATGTCGCGCACCTTGGTGGGCTCGGCGCGGATGTTGGCCTCGGTGAGCCCCTCGGTCCCCAGCCGGCCGGCGAGCACCACGGGGCCGTACATGAACGCCTGAACCGTGGGATCGTCCGGCATCGCGCAAACGTGGAGCTTCATGGGGAGCGTCAGCTTCACGACGTCGCCGTCGCGCCAGGTGCGGTCGAGCACGAGGTAGCTGCTCGGCGATGCGAAGCCCTCGAGCGTCTTGCCGTTGAGCGTCACGCTCCCGCCCCGCGTGGCCCAGTAGGGGACACGGATGCGGAGCGGCATCTTCACCGGCTGCTCGCAGCGCACGGTGAAAGTGGTGGTGTCCTCCTCTGGGAACTTCGTCGCCTGCACCAGCTTCGCGCCCTTCTCGGGCACGTCGAGCTCCGAGGCTATGAAGAGGTTCACGTAGACGCCGTCGTCGTCGCGGAAGTAGATGCTGTCGCCGAACTTGGAGAACGACTCGGCGCCGGTGCCGGTGCAGCACCAGAAGGCGTGCAACGGTGTGCCGAAGAGCTTCCAGTACCCCGACTGCATCGCCACGTAGTAGAGCTTCTGGCCATCGGCTGGATGCTCCGTGCCGAGTATCCCGTTGAAGAGCGCGCGCTCGTAGTAGTCGGCGTACGCGGGGTCGGCCGTCCAGCCGAAGAGATGCCGCGTGAGCTTTAGCATGTTGTAGGTGCAGCAGCACTCGTGCGTGTAGCCGCCGAGCTGCTTCGAAAGTGTATCGGCGTCGTGCCATCCCTCGTCGTCGCTCGTGCCGCCCGTGCAGTACGTACGCCGGCTGGTCACTGTCTCCCAGAAGTACTCGGCGATGTCGCGGTAACGCGTCTCGCCGGTGAGCTCGTAGCGCTGCGCTGCGCCGATGACCTTCGGGATGTTGGTGTTTGCGTGCAGCCCGTCCAGCTCATCACGCCCTTCGGCGAGCGGCGCGAAGAAGATCTCCTGGTCGAAGCGGTGCCCGAGCGGCAGGTATTCGGCGCGCCCCGTGGCGGCGGAGAGCTCGTAGAGGATCTCGTTCATTCCGCCGTACTCGCGCTCGAGGACGCGCTGCATGTGCGCGGCGCTCAGAGGCCCGGTCCACGCCCCGGTCCAGCGCACGATCCCGCTCAGCACATCGAGCGCCTGCTCGCTCCCACTGTACGTGTACGTGTCGAGGAGCCCCGCCATGATCTTGTGCAGCGTGTAGAAGGGCGCCCACACTGGCTTCCCGTCGCGCAGCCTGTCGAAGAACTCCTCGGGAAATGCGCTCAGGTAGCCGTTGCCGTGCGCCTTCTGACACTTGGCCAGCTCGCCCACGATCTGCACGCCGCGCGCGGCCACCTCCTTGTCTCCGAGACTCGCGCCCATGAGCGCGCACGCCGAGAGGTGGTGGCCGAGGTAGTGCCCGCGCAGCTCGTTGTCGGGTGCTTCCCAGCCGCCAAGCGGCTCGGCGGAGGAGGGAAGTCCGGCGGTGACGCGGTACATGTGCAGGAGCCGATCGGGGTCGAGCGCCATGAGGAAGCGGCGGTTCACTTCCATGGCATCGCGGAACGGGCCAGCTCCCAGCCGCACCTGTCGAACGTCTACAGGGCGCACTCTCGGCTTCATTCCCGGCTTCGCGTCGAGCAGAGCGCCGAACGCGTTGCGCGGCCAGAGCGGGAGCGCCACGCCAGCGGCGGCGGCCGCTACGCTGGCTACGAAAGCGCGGCGGGAAAAGTTGTCGGTCATTGCAGGGTTCCTCTCTTGGACCCGTTGGTCGTTCCGGCTGCTTCACGCCGCATCTCGCCCGCATCCAGGCCGGCCATCAGACGGAGCAAGCCGTCCTGCGTGGCGTCTTCGCGCGACACCTCGCCCACCACTCTCCCGGCGCGAAGGACGAGGAGGCGGCTGGAGAGGTTGAGCAGCTCGGGGAGCTCGCTCGAGATGAGCAGTATCGCCGCGCCCTCCGATGCCAGGCGGTCGATCCACGCGTGGATCTCCGCCTTGGCGCCCACGTCCACGCCGCGGGTGGGCTCATCGAGGATGAGGATGTCGCTCTTCGCCGCGAGCCACTTGGCCAGCACGAGCTTCTGCTGATTGCCGCCCGAGAGGCCCGCCGTCGTTGCATCCATGGAGTGGGTGCGCACGCGGAGGCGGTCGATGTAGCTCTGCGCCACCTCGCGCTCGGCGGACCTCTGCACCCAGCCGAAGCGGGCGAGCGACTCGAGCGTAGGTAGCGTGGTGTTCTCCCGCGCGCGCATCTGGAGCACGAGCCCCTGCCGCTTGCGATCCTCCGGGACGAAGCCCAGCCCGAGCGCCATGGCGTCGCGCGGGTTGCGGATGCGCGCGCGACGACCGCGCACGTACACCGATCCAGTGACATCCTGATCGAGCCCGAAGAGCGCCTGCGCCAGCTCCGAGCGGCCCGCGCCAACGAGACCGGCGAAGCCCAGCACCTCTCCGGCGCGCAGGGAGAACGACACGTCGTGGAATCGCCCGGGGCGCGACAGGTGCTCCACGCGCAGCAGCTCCTCGCGTGGCGTCGCCCGCACGTGCTCGGGGAAGTACTGCTCGAGCTGCCGCCCGATCATGAGGCGCACCAGCTCGCCCTCGTCGAGCGCGGAGATGCTCTGCGTGCTCACGTGACGGCCGTCGCGCAGCACCGTGACGCTCCCGCAGAGGCGGAAGATCTCCGGCATCCGGTGCGACACGTAGATCACCGTGACTCCGCGCTCCTTGAGCTCTCCGAGCAGCGAGTAGAGTCGCTCTGCCTCGCCCTCGCTCAGGCTGCTCGTGGGCTCGTCGAAGACGATGACCCGCGCGCCGCTCCCCACCGCCGCCGCGATCTGGACGAGCTGCTGCTCGGCCACGCTCAGCGTGTTCATCTGCCGGGTGGGATCTATCGTGGCGCCGACGGCAGCGAGCATCTCGATGGCGCGGCGACGGAGCACACTCCGGTTCACGAAGGTCCACCGCGAGGGGAGCTGGCCCAACGAGAGATTCTCCGCGACGGTCATGTTCTCGCAGAAGGCGAGCTCCTGATGCACCATCGCCACTCCGGCCTCGTGCGCCTCGCGCGGGCTCGCGAAGCTCACCTCGCGCCCGTCTATCAGAATCCGTCCGGCGTCGGCGCGCTGGATGCCGGCGAGGATCTTCCCCAACGTGCTCTTGCCGGCGCCGTTCTCGCCGCACACCGCATGGCAGCTCCCCGCTTCCACTTCGAACGACACATCATCCAGCGCCACTACACCAGGAAAGCGCCGGGTTATTCCCTCGAAGCGGACGGCGCCTGGTGCCATGATGGCGTGCTACTTACCGAGCGAGAGGTACTTCGGGTCCACGTCCGGATAGCCCCACTCCTGGAGCTGCCGTGCCCAGTCGCCGAGGTTCTCCTTGGAGACGCGCACCAGCTCCATCTGCACGTGGGCGGGGACTTCCTTCTTCAGGTACACGTGATCGAAGATCGTGTGGACCGACTGATACCCCCAGAGGTAGGTGGGCTGCGCGAGGAGCACGGGGGTGAGCCCGGCGTCGACGTATGCCAGCTCCACCGGGAGCGCATCCACCGAGACGATCTTCACCTTCGAGGGATCGAGGTCGGTGAGGAGCGCGCGGGTGAAGAGCGCCCAGCCGCCGATCATCGCCCATCCCTGGATCTCGGGATACGCCTGCTGTGCGCGCAGCACTTCGGCGGCCGCGTCCTGCGGCGTCTCGATCGTGTAGAAGGTGTTGAGGATCGTGATCCCGGGATACTTCTTCGCTTCGTCGAGGACGCCCTGCACGCGCTTCTGCAGGTTGGGCGCGTTCTGGTTTCCCGACAGGATGGCGATCTTACCCTTCCCGTTCATCTGCTTGGCCAGCTCCGACATCACCTGGCTCCCCATGGCGTGGTCGTCTCCGCCGTAGAAGGAGAAGCGCTTGGAGTCGGGAGCGTCGCTGTCGAAGCTCATCACCGGGACACCGCGCTCGACGGCCTCGTTGATGGCGCCGGTGATCTTCCCGGCATCGCTGGCGGAAACGAGGATCGCGTTGGAGCCGCTGTTCACTGCCTGCGCGATGCGCTGCGCCTGGAGCTCGGCGTTTTCGCTCGGCGGCGTGAGCCAGTTGATCTTCACGTTCACGCCGTGCTCCTTGGTGAGCTCCGCCGCGGCCGCCTCGGCGCCGGTGCGCGCCGAGAGGAAGACCGGGTTGGTGGAGCTCTTGGCGATCATGGCGATCGTGAAGGTCGAGCCGTTGCCGCCCCCTCCATTCTGCGCGCCCGCGCCGGAATCCTTGCCGGCACCGCAAGCGACCACGCCGGCCGCGCACGTCGCGCCTGCCAGATACCTGAACAGCTTCCTCGTTCCCCGCATCCCAAGGCTCCCAGGATTAAGTGTTGTCTGTCTGACGCGGCGACGAGCTCCCCGCGGTGCGTGCCAGGCGCCGGGCGAGCAGCCTGGTGCCCCCCTGGTCGAGCACGACCGCGAGGATCATCGCCGTGCCGATGATGATCCACTCGTAGTTCTGATCGAGATGCAGCGTACGGATCGCCTGGCGGATGAGCACGATGAGGATCGCGCCGAGCGTGGCGTTCACCGCGCTCCCCTTGCCGCCCATGAGACTGGCGCCGCCCACTACGGCGGCGGCGATCACGTACAGCTCGTAGCCATTTCCATCCGACGAAGACGCGGAGCCGTAGAAGGAAGCGCCCAGGAAGGCGGCCAGCCCCGCGGTGAGCCCCGACACCACGAAAACGCCCAGGGTGATGCGACGGACGCCGAGTCCCGAGAAGCGGCTGGCTTCCGGGTTGCCGCCGATGGCGAAGACGTGCCGTCCCATGACCGTGCGTCCCAGGTAGAGACTCCCGAGCACCGTGACGAGGAGCATGGTGAGGAGCGGCACCGGATATAGCGCCGTGCCCATCCCGAGCGACGCCTTGGCCACGGACGTGAGCGCGGGCGGGACGAGGATGCTCTCCGCGTGGCTGGTGACGAAGGCCAGGCCGCGGAAGATCCACATCGTGCCGAGGGTGATTATGAAGGAGTGGACTCCCAGTCCGATCACCATCGCGCCGTTGGCGAGGCCGCAGACGAGGCCCACGCCGAGGGAGGTACCGAGCCCCACGAGCACCGTGGTGGCCGGGTCCATTGGTCCCAGGGCGCGGAGCACCATGGACATGGTGACGCCGGCTATCGCGTAGATGGCGCCGACGGAGAGGTCGATGGCGCCGGCGATGATGACGATGGTGGCACCAACACCCATGATGGCGAACGCACTGGCGTCGGTGGCCATCTGGATGAGGGTGTACTTGTTGAGGAAGTTGTTGACCGTTTCGCCGGTCACGGCGTTGGTGTGGGAGCCGGCGCTCATGGTGAGTGCCGTTCCGATCACGAGGAGCACGACCACGAGTCCCACCTGCTGCGACTCGAGCAACAGATTCGCGGCGCGGGGGAGTACCGGGGGTCGTTCCGCTTTCTCGCGTACCGTCTGCGTGAGGTGCTCCATGCGGATTACCGTGGGGGGTGGTCGGTCGCCGTGCGGCCCGGTCCGCCGACTGTAAGCGCTTGCAACATTACGGTCGCGCACCTATGCTGTCAACGCAGGCCGCTCCTTGTGCGGCACGCCAGTCGATGAGATACTAGGCCGGCGGGAACAATCGGCTCCCGCCTGCCCCCGACCTGACGCTTCGATCATACATGACTCTCGAAGATGTTGCCAGGCGTGCCAAGGTGTCCACCGCCACGGTATCGCGCGTCCTGAATAACGTCGGCCAGGTGAAGCACAGCACCGTCGAGCGCGTTATGCAGGCGGTGGAGGAGCTCAAGTACTATCCCAACCTCAACGCGAGGATGCTGGCGGGCGGTCCGAACCGCACGCTCGGCATGATAGTCTCCAACCTCGAGAACCCCTTCTTTCTCGACATCTTCCGCACCCTCGAGGCGGATGCCCACCGGCGCGGCTACGACGTGCTGGTGGCGAACACCGACTACCGCCCGCAGCAGCTCGTCTCCACTGTGAAGATGATGCTCGGTCGCGGCGTCTCGGGGCTGGCGGTGGTGGTCTCGGAGAAGAAGCCATCGCTCATCCGCGAGCTCTCCGAGAGCAACCTGCCGGTGGTGTTCTACGACGTGGGCGCGGCGAAGGCCAACATCACGAACATCAAGGTGGACTACCGGATGGGGATGCAGCGGATCGTGGAGTACCTGTACGGTCTGGGGCACCGCCGGATGGCGTTCATCGGCCACCACACCACGCTCGAGCCGCTCAGCGACCGGAAGGCCACCTTCCTGGAGGTCGCGGCGGAGTACGCCCCGCGGCTCAAGGTCATGACCGTCGCCAGCGCCGATGGCCCGATCGGCGGGCAGAACGGCGCGCGCGAGATTCTCACCTCCGGCTTCCGGCCCACCGCCGTAGTGTGCGTTAACGATTTCATGGCACTCGGCGTACTTCGTGAGCTGCACGAGCGAAGGATCAGGGTGCCGGAAGAGGTATCGGTCACCGGGTTCGACAACATCGGGCTCGCGGAGTTCGTCTCCCCCGCGCTCACCACCGCGCACATTCCGCGCGAGGAGATCGGACACCTGATAGGCGAGGCGCTGATCCCGGGGTCCCGCGGCCCGGTGGAGGGGAAGGAGATCAGGATCGAGACGACGCTCGTGGTCCGGGAGTCCACGGCGCCGGCGTCCACCCGCGCTTCGAGGAAAAGGGCAGCCAGCACCCGCCAGCGCGCGAAGAGGGCTTCCTGACTCACCGCCCCTTTCGCCCGGCACACTGATTCCGTATAGTGTAAGCGCTTACACCAACGAGGACGGGATGCGTATCCACCAGCTTCACTCGAACGTCGGCGGCACGGCGTCCGCCACCCCGAGTACTTCCGCGGCACCGGCGCCCTCACCCGCTCCCACTCCCCGGAAGCAACGGCTGACGCTCGGGCTCCTCGTCGGTAATCGCGGCTTCTTTCCCGGCCACCTCGCCGAGGAAGGGAGAAAGGATATGCTCGCCGTCCTCGCCGAGGAGGGCTTCGACGTAGTCGCGCTCGACCCCGCAGACTCCAGGTTCGGTGCGGTGGAATCGAGGAACGAGGCCAAGGCGTGCGCGGCACTCTTCCGAGCCAACCGCGACCGCATAGCGGGTGTCATCGTCACCCTCCCCAACTTCGGTGACGAGGCCGCTGTAGCCGACACGTTGCGTCTGGCTGGGCTCGATGTTCCCGTCCTGATCCACGCCTGCGCCGACACTCCGAGCAAGATGGGCATCAAGTTCCGGCGTGATTCGTTCTGCGGGAAGATGTCGGTGTGCAACGCGCTCACGCAGTATGGGATCCGATACACGCTCCCCTCGCTGCACACGCAGGAGCCCGGGTCGGAGAGCTTCCGGCGCGATCTCCGCCGCTTCGCCGGCGTCTGCCGCGTGGTGAACGGCCTCCGCAAGGCGCGCATCGGCGCGATCGGAGCTCGCCCCGCCGCGTTCAAGACGGTGCGATACAGCGAGAAGATCCTCGAGTCGAACGGAATCTCCGTGGAGCCGGTGGACCTTTCCGAGATACTCGGCCGCATCGACCGCCTCAGCGACGACGACGACGCGGTGCGCGAGTTCCTCGACCGGATCGTCGCCTACGTTCCCACCGACGGGATCCCGCAGCCTGCGCTCATCAAGATGTCGAAGCTCGGTGTCGTGATAGACCGCTGGATGGCGGAGGTGGACGTCAACATCAGCGCCGTGCAGTGCTGGACCGCCATGGAGGATTTCTTCGGCGTGGTGCCGTGCACGGTCATGAGCATGATGAGCAACAACCTCTTCCCGAGCGCCTGCGAGGTGGACGTCTGCGGCACGGTGAGCATGTACGCGCTCACTCTCGCATCCGAGACGCCGAGCGCGCTCCTCGACTGGAACAACAACTACGGCGACGACCCGAACAAGGCGGTCTGCTTCCACTGCAGCAACCTGCCGAAGCACTTCTTCGAGGACGTCAGGATGGACTTCCAGGAGATCATCGCCGGGACGGTGGGGAAGGAGAACACCTACGGCACCTGTGTCGGGCGGGTGAAGGCGGGTCCGATGAGCTTTGCCCGCTTCACTACTGATGATCGCACGGGGCAGATCCGCGGCTACGTGGGCGACGGAGCCTTCACGGCCGATCCGCTCACCACCTTCGGCGGCGCGGGCGTGGTGGAGATTCCCCGCCTGCAGGACCTCCTCCACTTCATCTGCGCCAACGGCTTCGAGCACCACGTGGCGGCCAACCTCGATCAGTCCGCGTCCATCCTGCACGAGGCCACCACCCGCTACCTGGGGTGGGACGTCAACTGGCACCGGTGATGGAAAGCATGCTCCTGGCCGGAGTGGACTTCGGCACCCAGAGCGTGCGCGTCTCGATCGTCGACAGCGCATCGGGCACGGTGGGGTACGGGGTGGCGGGTTATCCGGTAGTGCACCATCCGAAGGATCCGGACTTCGCCACGCAGTCGCACGAGTCGCACATGTCCGCGCTCGTCGATGCGACGCGGCTCGCGCTGCAAACGGCGGGCGTGGACGGCGCTCGCGTGCGCGCGATGGCGCTCGACACCACGGGCTCTACGGTCATCCCGGTTGGCGACGGACTCGTACCGCTCGACGACTACTACCTCTGGTGCGACCACCGCGCGAAGGAAGAGGCGGCGTGGATCACCGAGGTCGCGCACGAGGAGCGGCTCCCCGCC
>DATCXR010000199.1:0-33051 GCA_036565685.1 Gemmatimonadaceae bacterium | reverse complement strand
TCACTCTATCTCGCGGCGGCCGGTACGAACCGATGATCCGCTCGAAGCTGCACGACGCAGGCCTCCCCGAGGACCTCACCTATCTGGCGCTGATCGAGAGCGGATACGATCCCAACGCCTATTCTCGCGCTGCCGCGGTGGGGATGTGGCAGTTCATGACCAGCACCGCCAAGAGCACCGGGCTGCGCGTGGACTGGTGGGTGGACGAGCGGCGCGATCCGGTGCGCTCCACCGACGGTGCCATCAAGTTCCTCAAGTATCTGAACGAGCAGTTCGGGTCACTCTATCTCGCGGCGGCCGCGTACAACGGCGGCCCGGGCAGGGTGCAGCGCGGCCTCACGCGCTATGCCGATGAGCTGGATGGCGAAACCGGAGACGATGCGTTCTTCGCGCTCGCCGAAACCGACTATCTGCGTCGTGAGACGCGCGACTACGTGCCGCGTCTCATAGCCGCCGCGCTGATAGCCAAGGACCCGACGCGCTACGGCTTCGACATCGATTACGACTCGGTGTTCGTGTACGATACGGCGCGTGTGGGTCCGGCCACGCCTCTCGCGGCTGTGGCGAAGGCAGCGGGGACGAGCGTCTCGACGATCATCGAGCTGAATCCCGAATTGCTGCGCGGGATGACGCCGCCGCGGGATTCGTTCACCGTGCGTATTCCGCTCGGCGCCGGCGCTTCGTTCGATTCCACATATGCGCAGCTCCCGAAGGAGGAGCGCACCGCGTGGACTCGCGCCACCACGAAGAAGGGGGAGACGCTCACGAAGCTGGCCCGGCGCGCTGGAGTCTCGAGCAAGGAGCTGCGCTGGTACAACCCATCGCTGCGCGTCACACGCTCGGGCCACGTATCGTCGGGCCACACCGTGATGTTCCCCAGCAAGGACGTCGTGGCAGCCGCGCTCAACGTCCCCGACCCCTCGATCGAGCGCTACGGTTCATCGAGCCGCACCACGCACGTAGTCAAGCGCGGCGAATCGCTCGGCCTGATCGCACAGCGCTACCACACCTCCGTGAAGTCGATCATGCGGCTCAACGGCCTGCGCAAGAGCATCATCTATCCGGGCCAGGTGCTCGTGGTTCGCGGTTCGTCGCGCTCCACGCGCTCCCGCACCGCATCGGCTTCGTCAGGCGATGTCCACGTAGTCCGCTCCGGCGAGTCCCTCTGGTCCATCGCCCGCAAGTACGACACGACGGTGAAGGAGCTCAAGAAGTTGAACGGCCTGGCGAGCGACCGGCTGAGGGCGGGGCAGAAGATCGTGGTGAGAAGCTAGGGTTCAGGGTTCAGGGGGCAGGGTTCAGAGGGACAAGGAAACAGCAAACCTCTTCGGGGTAGAGGGCCCTCTTCCCAGGAGCTGATATTCGTTTCCTGTTTCCGCAGTTGCTGAACCCTGCACCCTGAACCCTGAACCCTAGCCGTTCAGTCCCCCGACTTCCCCGCCTTCCAACCCTTCATCACCAGCTTCGCATATCCATTCCCGGGATCGACGCCGAGGGAGCGGAGCGTCTCGACGGCGACGGGGCCGCGGTTGTAGACGAGGAGTGCGAGGCGAACATCGCCGTCGTATTCGGTGATCAGTGAGCGGAGGTAGCGGAAGCCGATGCGCAGGTTAGTGCGCGGCTCGAAGAGCTCCTGGCGCGTCACCTCCTTGTCGAAGTAGCGCGCGGTGGACGGCATGAGCTGCGTCAGGCCGACCGCGCCAACCGAGCTGACGGCTCGCGGGTTGAACTCGCTCTCGACTCGCACGAGGCGGAAGCCGAGATCCGGGTCGATACCCTCGGCGAGCGCCACATCGTAGATCGATTCCGCGATGCTCGCGTTCACCTTGAAGCGGCTGGAGTAGTCCATGATCGCCTTCGCGCGCTCGAGCTGCGCGTGCGCGAGGGCCAGCTCGCCCTTCGTCGCATCCAGCTCGGCGCGAAGGCGGGCAGCCTCCTGAGAGCCAGCGAAGGTGAAAGATCCGAACGTCGATGCCTCGGCGTCCTTCGGTCGCTGGCGCGGTATGTACGCCACGACGGCCAGGAGACAAGTGAGCAGCACGAACTTGCCGATACGCTGTCTACGTCTCTTGGCATCACCGCGGTGGGAATAGCGCTTATCTGTGATATTCAACACAAGCCTCCTGAGGGAGGATGCCGGATATGCGAACGGGAGCCCTACCGCTGTGCTCCCGTCCATGGTCCAAGCAACGCTCGTGCCGCTACGAGCGGTGCCATCGCCCCGTGCGCCCTCCAGATTTTTCCAGTAACGAAATGTCCACCAGCGACATTTCGCGATCGATCGCCTTGGCCATGTCGTAGATGGTTATGAGGCAAATGGCTACGGCCGTAATCGCCTCCATCTCGACGCCGGTCTTGCCGGTTGTTTTGACCGTCGCTTCAACGCGGAGCCCAGGAAGGGAATGATCGGGCTCGATCGCCAGCTGCACGTCCGTCAGGGGCAGCGAGTGGCAAAGGGGAATTAAGTCGGCCGTACGCTTGGCCGCCAGCACCCCGGCAACTTTTGCTACGGCTATTACGTCCCCCTTGACTGTGGACTTCTCCTCGATCGCAGCGAGCGTTTCGGGCTTCATTCGTATGGATCCTGCCGCACGCGCGAGACGGTTGGTGACCTCCTTGTCGGACACGTCCACCATCCGCGCTTCTCCGTCGGGACCGATATGGCTCAGACCACTCATGCGGCTCGACCTCGCATCCGTTGGAGAAGTGCTGCACCCAGGAGCTGCGGGCTGACATTTCCGGAGGCGAGCTCCTTGGCGCGCTCCACTGCGTCCACGCCATCTATGGCTCGCATTGCATCGCGCCGGTCGCCGCGCGCCACTGCCTCGCGCGCACGCTGGTGCAGGAGGAGCGTGAGCGCATCGAGCACCTCGGAGAAGAAACCGCGCGCCCTGGAGCCGCCGAGCGTGAAGGCGGCGTTGATGCGTTCCTGACGTCCCGAGTCGAGCGCCGCAAGGAACGCAGCAGCGGCTTCGTGCGCATCGCCTCGCGCGCCTGCGGCGAGGAGCGCGCCGGGCGCTCCACCCGCGAGTGCTACGCGATCCTCCGTTCCCTTCACGACACCCACCCGATCGAGCGCAGCGTGTACGTCTTCGTTGCCGAGGAATGCGCGGACGTCGCTCTCGGGGAGCGGAGCGACACGAATGGAGACCACGCGCGAGCGGATGGTGGGAAGGAGCGCTCCCGGCTCGCTCGATGTGAGGATGAGCGTGGTGTCGGCGGGCGGTTCCTCGAGGAGCTTGAGGAATGCGTTCGCCGCCTGATCCGCACCTTCCTGCGGCACCATGCGCTCGGCGTCGCCGGCGACGAAAACTTTCCTGCGCCCCATTGTCGGAGTGAAGGCGGCGAGGCGCACCAGCGCCCGCACGCTCGCCACGTAGATCGCTTCGGTGCCAGCGGGCGGCGCATACAGCCCGCGGCTCTTCACCCGCTCCGCGATCGCATCGGCGTAATCGTCCATCACCTCATCGGACGAAGCACCGGCGCCGGATAGTCGCGGCCTCGGAAAGAACCAGCGCAGATCAGGGTGCCCGAGCTCGAGCGCAAATCTGCACGACTTGCACACTCCGCACGGCCGCGCTCCACTGTCGCTCGCTTCGCAGAGCAGCAACTGTCCGAGCCAGAGCGCCAGCCGCTGCTTCCCCACTCCACGCGGTCCATGCAGCAACAGACTCGCCGGCAGCACCCCCCTCGTGACGGCAGCTCCCAACTTCTCGCGCAGTTGTGTGTGGCCGTAGAGTGGGAGGAGGGGCATTGGGAGAGTGAAGAGAGAGCGGAGGGCAGAAAGCAGAGAGCAGGAACGGCAAGGAGACAGGGAACAGGAAGCAGGAAGCAGGAAGCAGGAAACAGGAAACAGGTAACTGCCTCGGGGTAGAGAGCTCTACCGCCAGGAGCTCTTACCTGTTTCCTGTTTCCTGTTCCCTGTTTCCTTTCATCTCTTATCCCGCGGTAGTCTCGCCGCCGAGCAGACTCACGACTTCGCCGGTAATGTAGCTGGAGTCGGCGGTGGAGGCGAGGAAGACGTAGGTGGGAGCGATCTCCTCGGGTTGAGCGGGGCGCTTCATCGGGGTGTCGGCGCCGTGCTTGGCGGCTTTAGCCGGCGGTTTGTCCACCACGTTCAAGGGGGTCCACACAGGGCCCGGGGCGACGCTGTTGACGCGGATTCCCTTCGGCACGAGGTTCTGCGCGAGCGCCTTGCTGAAGGCCAGGATTGCGCCCTTGGTAGCCGAGTAGTCGAGAAGCTGCTCTGAGCCCTCGAGACCAGTGATGGAGCCCGTGTTGATGATCGTGGAGCCGGGCTTCAGGTGCGGGAGCGCGGCTCTGGCCATGTAGAAGTAGCCGTAGATGTTCGTGCGGAAGGTGAGGTCCCATTGCTCGTTCGTGATGTCCTCGAGCGAGACCTGGTGCTGCTGGAAAGCGGCGTTGTTCACCAGTATGTCGAGCTTCCCGAGCTCGTTGACCGTTTGCTCCACGGCGTCGCTGCAGAAGTCCGGGTCTGTGACGTCGCCGGGAATGAGGAGCGCGCGTCGGCCCTCGGCCTCGACGGCACTCTGTGTCTCGAGCGCGTCTTCCTCTTCGGCCGGGAGGTAGACGATGGAAACGTCGGCGCCTTCACGTGCGTAGAGCACGGCCACCGAGCGGCCGATACCGGAGTCGCCGCCGGTGATGAGCGCGCACTTTCCCTCGAGCTTCCCCGCGGCGAGGTAGCTCGGCGCCTCGTAGCGCGGCCGCGGCTCCATTTCCGCCTCGATTCCGGGATGGCTCTGGTGCTGCTCCGGATAGGGAGGCGCCGGCTGTCGCATGGCGCCAGCGGCGGCGGGCTCCTTCTTCTGCTGCGTCTTGCCAGAGCTCTGCTTCTGCTCGCGCTTCTCTTCGGCGCGCTCCTGCGCCTTCCGTGATACGGCACGAGTCTCCGCGCGGACGTTGCTGCGCGAACCGCCGCTGCCGCCGCGCGAGCCAGTCTTGCGGCCGCCCTTTTCGCGGGACTTCGTTGCTGGTGACGCGCGCATGCTCTTCTTCTCGGCCATCATCTCCTCCATCGAACCACGATGCGCGCCGCCCGCCCACGTCGCGCTCGCGTCGCTTCATTCGGCCCATCCCCGGAGATCGGGATCGTGCGAACGGGACGTATGCGACGGTGCAACTGTCGGGCCCAGCGAGGGTGCGGGCGTGGCGGACGCACCCGCGCGGCATGCTTCGTGACGGGGTGAGAGACGAACCTCATGAGAGCGAGGAGCCGATGGGTGGTAAACGACCCGATCAATATCAGATCGATCCCGGTGAGGCGGGCGCGACCGACTACAAATTCCGCGACCGCGGCGAGAAGCTGCACGACGCCGACAAGCAACGCTTCGCGGAGACCGAACGGCGCGAGGAGAGCTACATCCCGGAGTCCAACGAGAACCCGGTGAGGGCCGAACTGCGCGCGCGCAAGGGTGAAACGGAGCACGAGTCGCGCGGGAAGCCGAGCGCTCCGCCGAAGTCGGACTCGAAACCGAAGGCGAAGGCGAAGGGCGGCGCGGGGAGGCACCGTGGCTGAGCGCGCGGAGAGAGAGTCGCCGCTCGAGCAGCTCGAGGTGGCGGTGCTGGCCAGCGACGGCGTCGAACAGGTAGAGCTCGAAGCGCCGATGGGTGCCGTGGAAGTGGCCGGCGCGAACGTGTACATCATCACACCGTCTGGTGACGCGCTTCGTACCGTGCAGAACGGGGAAGTGGGTGAGAAGCTCGAGGCAGATCGCGCGGTGTCGAATACGAAAGCGCGCGAGTACGGCGCGCTCATCCTTCCGGGCGGCGATGCCAACGTTCGCGCGCTCCGGACCAACACGGATGCGCTTCGCTTCATCCGTGACTTCGTCGCCACGGACAAGGCAATCGCGGCGATCGACGATGCCCCGGCGCTCCTGGTCGAGGCCGAGGCCGTGCGCGGACGCACGCTCACCTCGTCGCGCGCCGTTGCAGACGAGATTCGCGACGCGGGCGGGAACTGGGTGGATGAATCGGTTACCGTGGATCAGCGGCTGCTCACTGCGCAGGGAGCGGGTGACGTACGGCAGTTCTGCTCCAAGCTGGTGGACCTGCTGGTGCAGTCGGCGCAGGACAGGACGGTGGACGAAACGTCGCAGGAGAGCTTCCCGGCGAGCGACGCGCCGGGTTGGGGGCCGACCTCCATCGGCGAGCCGGGGTAGAACCATGGAGCTCCACCCGCGCCGGCTCGGGGTACCGGTGGCGGGCGGAGCCGCGGTGTGCGAAGTTAGGCGCGGATTCATCGCGCGGCATACCGTCAATGGCCACGGATCTCAGGGAGGTGGAAGTGGGGACAGTCATGCGAGCCCTCGGTACGGCGGCGCTCTGTGTGAGCGTGGTCGCGTGCAGTCATCGCGCGAAGCCGAGCACCAGTGGAGGGCCACCACCGAAGACCACGGTTACCGTGGACAATCAGAGCTTTCTGGACATGACGGTGTACGTGATCTCCGGGGGGCAGCGCATCCGGCTGGGGCAGGCGACGGGGAGCTCGAAGAGCAAGTTCACCATCCCCGCCTATCTGATCGGCTACGGGATCCAGCCGCTCCGCTTCCTCGCCGACCCGATAGGTGGCAATCGCCTGCCGGTGAGCGAGGAGATAAATGTGACGGCGGGCGATGAGGTCGTCCTGACGATCCCGCCATCGTGATCGGGAGATCGGGGTCAGGTCTGGAATGGTGAATCGATACGGCCGCTACGCCGGCCGTATCGATTCACCATTCCAGAGCTGACCTCGTCGTTCATTCTGCCGATGTCATCCTCCCGCGCGCCCGGAGCGCGCCTGCTGCGACTCTGGCGCACGTTGAGTCCGCTCCCCGCTGGGAAGTGGATGTTCAGCCGATTGCTCGGCTTCACCGTCCCGTACACCGGGAGCGTGCGGCCGAGGGTGGAGGAGCTGCGCCCCGGGTACGCGCGGGTCTCGATGCGCGACCGTCGAGCGGTTCGCAACCACCTGCATTCGATCCACGCGATCGCGCTCGCGAACCTCGCCGAGGTGACGAGCGGTCTGGCGATGATCGTCGGGCTGCCCGACGATTCGCGGTCCATCGTGACCGGCTTCGCCGTGGAGTACCTCAAGAAGGCACGCGGCCCACTCAGCGCCGAGTGTGCCACGTCTTCGGTGGACGCGTCGGTCGAGCGCGAGCACGCGATCGAGTCAGTGGTACGCGATTCCGCGGGCGACGTGGTGGTGAAGGCGACGGCGCGCTGGCTGGTAGGGCCGCGGGAAGATCGTGACGCTGCGCCCGACGCGAACGTGGCGCCGCGAAGCGAAGCTGCCGCGCGGAGCGACTCGGCGCGGCGCGCGAGCGGTGCCTGAGCCGAAGCCGATGGAGCTATCCACGCCTTTCACCGCGCACGCCGGGGTCGAGGTGCCGCTCATATGCGGCGCCATGTACCCATGCAGCAACCCGGAGCTGGTGGCGGCAGTCTCCGACGCGGGTGGACTGGGAATCGTCCAGCCGGTGTCGATGATCTACGTGCACGGCCACGATTTTCGCGAGGGGCTGCGCTTCATACATCGGCTCACCGACCGACCGATAGGGATGAACGCACTCATCGAGCAGTCGTCGCGCGTGTATCGCGAGCGGATGGAGCGCTGGATAGACATAGCGCTGGAGGAAGGGGTCCGCTTCTTCATCACGTCTCTTGGCAACCCGCGCTGGGTCGTGGATCGGGTGGGCGCGGTGGGCGGCGTAGTATACCACGACGCGACCGAGCGCAAGTGGGCGCGCAAGGCGCTCGACGGTGGCGTGCACGGACTCGTTGCGGTGAACGATCGCGCCGGCGGGCACGCCGGTCCAAGGAGCGCCGAGGAGCTGCTGGATGAGCTGGGCGACCTGGGCGTGCCGCTCATCTGCGCCGGCGGTGTGGGCGACGAGGATGACTTCGTGCGCGTGCTGCGGGCGGGCTACGACGGCGTACAGATGGGAACGCGCTTCATCGCCACCACCGAGTGCCATACCACGGACGAGTACAAGCGTGCGATCGTGCAGGCCGATCCGGACGACATAGTTCTCACCGAGAGGATAACCGGCGTGCCAGTCTCGGTGATACGCACGCCCTACATCGAGCGGATGGGAACGAAGGCTGGTCCTCTCGCGAGGTGGCTGCTGCGCAACCGGCGCACCAAGCACTGGATGCGCACCTTCTACACGCTCCGCTCCTTCCGACAGCTCAAGCGCGCGTCACTCGGCGAGTCATCGCACGACTACTGGCAGGCGGGAAAGAGCGTGGCCGGCATCCACTCCGTGGAGCCGGCCGGCGAAATCGTGCAGCGCTTCGCGGAGGCTCTGCGCGAGGCGGGCGGCGCTCGCGAGGAAGCGGCGCGCCGCCCGGTCGAATCCTAGCCGCGAGTGATGACGCCGCAGGCGATCCGCGCTCCCGCGTTGCCGGCGGGATCGGACATGTAGTCGTCGGCGGTGGCGTGGACCACGACCGCCGCGCCGTCATCATCGAGGATCCGGTTGCCGCCCTCGGAGAGGGATGTCATCTCGTTGAGCACCTGGAAGTCGATCGTTCCGCTCTCGGGTATGGTGATGTTCGGCATGTCGCCCGCGTGCATGCCGGCGGGGTTCTCGATACCGTGCTGTCGGTTGGCAGGGTTGAAGTGTCCGCCGGCAGACGTGAAGGGCGGCGTGCACTCACCCACCGCGTGGATGTGGAAGGCGTGCTGCCCGGCCGGCAGATCGTGGAGCCGCGCGGTTAGCAGAACGCCGTGCGGGGTCTGCGTCAGCGTGACCGACCCTACCGGCTGGCCCGACGCGTCGGAGAGATCCGCGTGGGCGCTGCTGCGCGCGGGAGCCGTCTGGACGACTGCTCCTCTCGTGCAGCCGAGCGCCGCGGCGAGGGCCAGTACGGCGGAGAGATGTAGTGCTCGCATGGAAAGTTGGGTTGGGGTCTCGTGGACGACGGGGTCAGGTCTGGAATCGTATCCCCTGTCATCCCCGCGAAAGCGGGGATCCATTTTCGGTCGAGTAACATGGATTCCCGCTTGCGCGGGAATGACGACGTTGTGTGCAGCCACTTCACCGGCCGTATCAATTCACGATTACAGACCTTACCCCGTCGTTTGCTTGCAAGGCGCGCACCGCAGGCGCGATGGTGACGACCACGCGCCAGGCGGGTTCCGCATTCAGCGAGGTCCGCCCCGCAAGCGTGCGCGCGCTTCGCGGACCAGCGCTACTGCGCGCTCGGTCGTGTCGCCCACGGCGCCCACGTGGCCCATCTTCCGCCCGGGGCGGGGCGACTTCCCGTACAGGTGCACTTTGACGCCGGGGATCTCGAGTGCCAGCGGCCAGGGGGGCGGCGCTTCGCCGAGCCAGAGATCTCCGAAGAGGTTCGCAATGGCGCACGGCCGCACGACGTCAGGTGATCCGAGCGGGAGGTCGCACACCGATCGCACCGCCTGCTCGAACTGGCTGGTGAGCACCGTCAGCTCCGTGTGGTGAAAGCTGTTGTGCGGCCGGGGCGCGAGCTCGTTGACCGTCACGCTCCCGTCGCGCAGGACGAAGATCTCGGTCACGAGCAGTCCCACGACGTCGAGCTTCTCGGCGATCCCCGCCGCGATCTCGGTGGCGCGCCGAGCGACATCGTCCGACACGGGGGCGGGAATCACCGCCCACTCGAGAACCCCGTTCTCGTGCTGGTTGCACGATGGAGCGTACACCACGCTCTCGCCTCCGGGCCGCCGCGCTACGAGCACGGAGATCTCCATCTCGAGATCGAGCGCGTGCTCCACCACGCTCGGGCCGCCGCCGAGCGAGCGCCACGCCTCGCCCACCTGGTCGGTGCTGGTCATGCGGAACTGCGATCTGCCATCGTAGCCGCCTCTGCACAGCTTCACGAAGGCGTCGCCGCCCGCCTCCAGCGCGGCCTGCTGTAGCTCCTTCTCGCTGGTCACTTCGCTGTAAGGGCCCACGGGGAATCCATGCTCGGTGAGCCAGCGCTTCTGGCGGCCGCGGTCCTGCACCATGTGCAGCACGTGGGCGCCGGGTCTCACGGGCGCGTGCTCGGCGGCGGCGCGCATGGCGTCCACGCCGATCTTCTCGATCTCCACGGTGACCACGTCCGACGCGCGCGCCAGCTCCACCGCCGCCGCTACATCGTCGAAGGGCGCTGCGATCACCCTGTCCGCCACCGGACCCGCCGCACACGATGCGTTCGGGTCGAGCACTATCACGTGGTAACCGAGCGTCCGCGCGGCGGCGGTGACCATCCGTCCGAGCTGGCCGCCACCGAGGATACCGATGGTGGAGCCAGGGAGGATCGGCGTCACTTCTCGCTCTCCTTCTCGTGCTCCAGCACTTCGCGCGTCCGCGCCTCGCGCCAGGCGCGCAGTCGCTCGCGCAGCTCGGGCCGTACGTGCGACACGATGGACGCGGCCAGGAGCGCGGCGTTCGCCGCACCCGGCTTGCCTATGGCGAGCGTTCCTACCGGCACGCCCTTCGGCATCTGCACGATGGAGAGGAGCGAGTCCATGCCGTTGAGCATCGTGGCGGGCACCGGTACTCCGAGCACCGGGAGCAGGGTGTTGGCCGCCACCATCCCGGGGAGGTGCGCCGCGCCGCCAGCGCCAGCGATTATCACGAGGAGCCCCCGCTCCTCGGCGGTCTTCGCGTAACGCGTCATCCAGTCGGGCGTTCGATGGGCGGAGACTATGCGAACTTCGTGCGGGACTCCGAGCTCGTCGAGCAGCTCAGCGGCGCCGGACATGTACTGCATGTCGCTCCGGCTCCCCATGATCACTCCCACCAGCGGCGACTCGCCGCTTCCCTCGCTCCGTTCCCCTGATACCATGTGATATTCTCGCTGGATGCGACGACATTGAGAAGAGAGGCCCACCCGCGCCGCGAGTGGACCTCTCATAGAAGATCGGGTGATGATATTGCGTTTCCCTGGGGAAGAGCTCGCGAGGTGGGACTCGAACCCACGACCCACGGATTAACAGTCCGTTGCTCTACCGACTGAGCTACTCGCGAATGATACCGCGCTGATGCTACGGAACCTTGAAAGCTAAGCAAGGCAGAGCGTGAGTGTCAAGAAAGCGAGGACACGGGAGCGGCGCTCACGACGCCGCGATTCGCTGCGCAGCGCGCGAGCCGGCCACCCTCGCCGCTCGCGTACTCGCGGCCGGAGCGAGCACGCTCCGAAGCCACTGTCCCGTGTACGACCCCTCTACCTGGGCCACATCCTCCGGCCGGCCCATTGCCACCACCGAGCCGCCGCCGGCGCCGCCTTCGGGTCCCAGATCTATAACCCAGTCGGCGAGCTTGATCAGGTCCAGGTTGTGCTCGATGATCACGAGGGTGTGGCCGTGCTCCACCAGACGCTCGAGCACCAGGGCGAGCTTGCGCACATCCTCGAGGTGGAGACCGGTCGTCGGCTCGTCCATCACGTAGACCTTGCGCCCCTGGCGACGCCCGGCGAGCGCGAGCTCGCGGGCGATCTTGATGCGCTGCGATTCGCCGCCCGAGAGCGTCGGCGCCGGCTGGCCGAGTCGCAGATATCCGAGCCCCACCTGCTGCAGCTGCCAGAGCGCCTGGCCGAGCTTCTCCTCGCGCGGGAAGAAGCGGATCGCCTCGTCGACGGTCATGTTCAACACGTCGTGGATGTTCTTCCCATTCACGGCGACTTCCAGCACCTCGGGCTTGAAACGCTTCCCGCCGCACTCGTCGCAGGGAACGTACACGTCGGCCATGAATACCATCTCGACCTGGAGCTGGCCGGCGCCCTCGCACGTTTCGCAGCGGCCGCCCGGGGTGTTGAAGCTGAAAGTGCCCGGCGTGTAGCGCCGCTTCCTCGAGAGCGGCTGTGCGGCGAAGATGCGGCGGACCTCGTCGAACGCCTTCACGTACGTGACCGGATTGGAGCGCGGCGTCTTTCCGATCGGGCTCTGGTCTATCAGGACCACGTCGCTGACCGCTTCCCACCCGGTGAGCTCGTCGAACTCGCCCACCGGCTCTCCCAGATGCCGCTTGGCCGTATGATCGCCGTGCAGGCGCAGCTCGAGCGCGCGGTAGAGAACATCGTGCACGAGCGTGCTCTTCCCCGAGCCCGACACGCCGGTCACGGCGGTCATGACACCGAGCGGGATGCGCACGTCCACGCCGCGCAGGTTGTGCTCCCTCGCTCCCGTGAGCGTGAGCCAGCGCGGGCCGAGCGCGCGGCGCTCCTCGGGAAGGGGGACCGACCTCGCGCCGGTGAGATATGCACCGGTAAGCGGGCTGGCCGCCGCCTCGCTTACCCGGCCGCTGTACACGAGCTGGCCGCCGCGCTCCCCGCTGGCGGGCCCGAGCTCCACCATGTAGTCGGCCGCTCGGATCGCCTCGAGATCGTGCTCCACCACCAGCACCGTGTTGCCCGAGTCGCGCAGCCGGCGAAGAAGGGAGAGCAGGCGGTCCACGTCGCGCGGATGCAGTCCGATGGATGGCTCATCCAGCACGTAGAGCGTGTCCACCAGGCGCGAGCCGAGGGAATTTGCGAGCGCTATGCGCTGCGCCTCGCCGCCGGAAAGCGTGCGCGTGGCGCGGTCGAGGGAGAGGTAGCCGAGTCCGACGTCGACGAGGAAGCTCGTGCGCGCTCTCGCCTCGCCGAGGATGCTCTCGGCGATTCGCTGCTCGTACGACGAGAGGGGAAGCTCGTCGAGCCACGCGGAGAGGTCGCGCACCGACAGCGCGCTCACTTCGGCGATCGTGCGGCCGTTCACTTGTACGTTCAAGGCCTCGGGCTGCAGGCGGGTACCTCCGCAGTCGGGGCACTCGAGCGCCGTCTGGTACTGGCGCAGGAAGACGCGGATGTACTGCTTGTAGCGCTTCTCCTCGAGGTCGCGAAGGAAGGGAAATATCCCCTTGTAACCGCGCGCCTTGCCGCGGAGGAGCTTCTCCCTCTGCTCGGCCGGAAGCTCCGTCCACGGCGTGTCCATGTCGATCGCGTTGGCGCGCGCGAATTCGGCGAGGGCACGGCGCTTGTTGTCGTAGCGCGGCTTGGTCCATGGATCGATGGCGCCGGCGCGGAGCGATCGCTCGGGGTGGGGCACTATGAGCGTCTCGTCGTACTCCAGAGTGGCGCCGAATCCGTTGCAGGTGCCACAGGCACCGCGCGGGCTGTTGAACGAGAAGAGCTGCGGCGTGGGAGTCACTCCTCGAGTGCCGTCGTAGGCGCACTCGAAGCGCTCGGTGAAGCGCAGGCGGAACTCTTCGGGGCCGGTGCCGCCGAAGACCACGCACTCGCCATCGCCCTCCGCGAAGGATGTTGCGATCGCATCGGCGAGCCGGCCGCGTGCATCGGGCGACACCGCGAGACGGTCGGCCACCACGATGAGCTCGCGCACGGCGGTGAGATCGGGCTTGCCGTCAGCGAGGTCGTCGAGGTGGTAGACCGTGCCGTCGGCGAGCACGCGCACGAAGCCCTGCTCGCGAAGACTCTCGACAACCGTGGCGTGCGAGACCTGGTCGCTCAGACGGAGCGGAAAGCCAACGGAGAAACGCGTGCCTGCCGGGCGCACAAGCACCTGGTCGGTTGCCGAGTGGACCGTGTCCGGCCGCATCTCACGCCCGCAGACCGGGCAATACGTGCGGCCGATACGCGCCCAGAGGAGGCGGAGATAGTCGTAGATCTCGGTGGCAGTTCCGACAGTGGAACGCGAGGTACGAGTGGGGTTCTTCTGCTCGATGGCGACGGCGGGGGAGAGTCCGTCGATGTGGTCGACGTGTGGCTTCTCCATCCGCTCGAGGAATTGGCGGGCGTACGCCGAGAGCGACTCCACGTAGCGTCGCTGCCCTTCGGCGTAGATGGTATCGAATGCGAGGGAGGACTTGCCGGACCCCGACGGACCCGTGACGACCGTGAAAGCGCGTCGCGGTATCTCGACATCGAACCCTTTGAGATTATGCTGGCGCGCGCCGCGGACGACTATCTGAGACTTCATCCCTTAAAGATAGCGCCGCTGGGTCCGAATAAAAACCGACACACTTCCTCAGCGCCGGTAGCGGAAGACGAACCGGCCGGCGAGGAGCACGAGGATGGCGCCGATAGTGGCCAGGAACACCGAGCGGATGTCGAAGCGACTCTGGCTTATCTGACCCCACCCGACCAGCGATCCGATCCACCCCCCGAGGAGCGCCCCCGCGATTCCCAACACCACGGTGATGATGCACCCCGCCGGGTCGCGCCCCGGAACGAGAAATTTCGCGAGCGCGCCCGCCATGAGACCGAGGAGGATCCAGTGGAGCCAGAGGGGCACGGGGGAGGGGAACGAGAGAAGAGAAAGCAGAAAGCAGAAAGCAGTAAACTACTCAGCGGGGAAGATGCCTCTCGCCACGAGCCGTTACTGCTTTCTGCTCTCTGCTTTCTGCTTTCTGCTTTCTCGTCACTGGCCTCTTTCCCACTACGGAGTTCTACGGACCGCCAGGCGATAGATCCAGAGCAGAATGATCGCGCCGAGGATGGCGAGGATGATGCTCCAGATGCCGAAACCGTTGAGGCCGCGGCCCATGATGAGGCTGCCGATCCACCCGCCGATGAACGCACCGACGATTCCGATGATGATCGTCACGATGATCCCGCCGGGGTCGTTACCAGGCATGATGGCCTTGGCAATGATACCAGCGATGAGGCCCAGGACGATCCATGCGATGATCCCCATACGTCCTCCGTTTGTAAGCCTGTTGTGCGCGCCCGAGCGGCCCGCTTGCCCATCGGGCGACCCATTACGCAACCCACGTACCACGCTCTGCCGCTTGCCTGCTTCCCTGGCACGGAATAGCTTCGATTGGTTGCGCCACCGTCATGCCAGGGCCGCGCCACGGATGCTGGAGAGCGACGGTCAACGGGCAGGAGGCAGCCGCTGGAACGGAAACATGGTCCGACGATTTCTCGTACGGAAGGCCGTGGCCGCCAGATGACGACGCATGTCTTTCTCCTACGGACGAATCGCCAGTGCAGCTCGAGGTAGGCCAGGGTACGAACACAGGAATGATTCGGTCGGGGAACGAAGACAACTTCTACTCCGATCCTGACAAAGGCCTCTTCGTAGTGGCCGATGGGATGGGTGGGCATGCGGCCGGTGAGGTGGCGAGCGAGATGGCGGTGACAATCGTCGCCGAGCTCCTGTCGGAGCTGCGCTCGCTCCCCGACGAGGACGCCACGCGGGCGATCAACGAAGCCGTCCGTCGCGCCAACGCCGCCATCTACGAGCGCACACTCACCGAGACCGAGAAGCACGGGATGGGCACCACGGTCTCCCTCCTCGGTCTTCACGACTGGCACTACGTCATCGGTCAGGTGGGTGACTCGCGCGTCTACCTCCTTCGCGAGGGGAGGCTGGTTCAGCTCACGAAGGACCACTCGTACGTGCAGGAGCAGGTGGACGCGGGCGCGCTCACGCCCGAGCAGGCGCGCTATCACCCGTACAGCAACGTGATCACGCGCTGCGTCGGCGCCGGCGCCGAGGTGCAGCCCGATATCTACATCGGCCAGGCGCAGGCGGGCGACACTTTTCTGGTAGCGAGCGACGGGCTCACCGGGATGGTGGATGACCGTCGCCTGCAGCAGCTCCTCGGCTCGCGCGCTCCCGCGCAGCGAGTCGTGGACGCGCTGATCGCCGAAGCGAACGGCCGTGGTGGGCTCGACAACATCACAGCGATCGTGGTGCGAGTCCTTCGCGACGACGAGCAGCCGCGCACTACCGACAGCTTCACCGCGATCCGCACTCCCTTCATCACCGGCGCGCAGCGCCGCCGCTGAGATGTCCGACGAGACGGTCGGCACGCTCGCGGAGCTCTACCTCGGCAACATCCTCTACGCCATCGAGCTAGCCGCCCACACCCTGGAAGACCAGGGCCGGAGCGATGACGCAGCTTTCTACCGGGGGATAGCGAGGAAGCTCGCGGAGGCGAGGGGACGGGAGAAAGGAGAAGGAAACAGGGAGCAGGAAACAGGAAACAGGTAACCGCCCCGGTGGTGAGGGCCTTACTCCCAGGAGCCGGTGCCTGTCTCCTGTTTCCTGTTCCCTGTTTCCATTCCCCCCTCCACCAACTCCATCACCCTCTCCCTGTCCAGGCGCACCGGTTTCGCGACGAAGACGCGGAGGACGCGGGCGGAGCGGTAGAGCTGTTCGGAGAGGAGAGGGAGGTTGATCGCGCCGGGCCAGCCCTCGGTGGTGAGGCGGCGGACGTGGCCGTCGCGGCGGCGGACGGGGATGTCGAGGCCGAGCATCTGCGGCTTGGCTGGGAAGTCGAGGAGGAGCTCGGCGGGGGCGAGGCCGAGCTCGGAGGCCAGGGCATCTTCGGCGGCGCGCGTGCGCTCGTGATCGAACGAGATCCAGTCGCCGGTGCCGTCGGCCAGGTCGCCCGCGGGGCACTCGAAGACGCGCTTGTAGAGGCGACGCTCCCGGAGGGCTGCGAGCAGGGGCGGCGCACCGCACGAGTCGAGCTGGTGCAGGAGCCCCTCGTCGGTGTAGCTCGCGAGGGCACGCGGGTCGAGCGCGCCGGTGCGCAGGGCATCGCCTACCAGTCGCTTGTACATCGCCGTTGCGCTGCGCACAGCGTGGTGCCAGTAGACATTGCGGTACATCTGGTACTTGGCGAAGAGGAGCGACTCGAGAGCGGAGAGTCCCTTCTCCAGCACACCCACCGACGGGCGACCGGAAACGGGGTCGGGAACGATGGTGAGCGAGTTGATGAGGCGGTCCACGTCTATCTCGCCGTAAGGCACCCCGCACATGAAGGCGTCGCGCTTGAGGTACTCGATCTTGTCCAGATCGAGCGAGCCGGAGATGAGCCCCTGCAGCGGGCTCTCGCTCTCACCTCGGATGAGCGCGTACACTCGCGCGGGCGCGTCGCTCCCGATCGCTGCGCGGAGCTCCGCTGCTGCCTGCCCCTCGGTGATGAGCGGCAGCGCGACCTCCTCGTGGTGCAGCGCGCCTATCTCCTCCAGAGCGTGCGAATATGGGTAGTGTCCCACGTCGTGCAGCAGCGCCGCCGAGCGTACCACCGCGCACTCGTCCGCGGCCACCTCGCCAAGCTCCCCCTTCTCCTCGAGCAACCCCAGCGTACGCCTCGCCAGATGGTACGCTCCCAGCGCATGCTCGAATCGCGTATGCGTCGCCCCCGGGTACACCAGATACGCCAAGCCGAGCTGCCTCACGTAGCGCAGCCTCTGAAACACCCCCGTATCGATGAGCCTCAACGCATGCTCATCCACCCGGATGTTGTTCCAAAGCGGGTCGCGGATGATGGTGGTGGTCGTCATCGAGGGAGAGTGAGAAGTAGCGAGAGAGAGAGCAGAAGGCAGAAAGCAGTGAAACCCTAGCTAGGGTTCAGGGTGCAGGAACTACCCGGCGATCGGGATCTCGACCTCGAGGCACTTCCTGAACCCTGCCCCCTGAACTCTGAACCCTCGAGCAGTTGACTGCTTTCTGCTTTCTGCTTTCTATCCCCTGGGTCCCGCCGCCTTCACCTCGGCTCGCGCTGTGGCGAACTGTTCGAAGTTCTTCGCGAACATCGAGGCGAGCTTGTGGGCCTGGGCATCGTAGGCATCGGCGTCGGACCACGTACCGCGCGGATGCATCAGCTCCTTCGGCACGCCCTGCACCTCTTCGGGGACGGCGAGGCCAAAGATCGGGTCCGTGAAGGTCTTCACATCGTCGAGCAGGCCGGCCAGGGCGGCGCGCACCATGGTGCGCGTGTACTCGAGCTTCATCCGTGAGCCCACGCCGTAGGGGCCGCCCGTCCAGCCGGTGTTCACGAGCCAGATGCGCGAGTCGTGCTGGCGCAGACGCTCACCCAGGAGCTTCGAATACGTGGTGGGCGGCCAGACGAGGAAGACGTCGCCGAAGCAGGCGCTGAAAGTAGCCTGCGGCTCCGTGACGCCGCGCTCCGTACCGGCCACCTTCGCCGTGTAGCCCGAGAGGAAGTAGTAGAGTCCCTGCTCGTGCGTGAGGCGCGCGATGGGCGGGAGAACGCCGAAGGCATCGGCCGTGAGGAGAATGATGTTCTTCGGATGGCCCCCGCGACCGCCAGGCACGTGATTGCGGATGTAGTGCAGCGGATAGGACGCGCGGGTGTTCTCGGTGAGTGACTGGTCGCCGAAGTCCACGCGGCACGAGTTGGGATCGAGAACTACGTTCTCGAGCACCGTTCCGAACATCTGCGTCGTGCGATAGATGTCGGGCTCGCCCTTCTCCGAGAGGTTGATCACCTTCGCGTAGCAGCCGCCCTCGAAGTTGAACACGCCCTCATCGCTCCACCCGTGCTCGTCGTCGCCGATGAGGAAGCGCTCGGGATCCGCGGAGAGGGTTGTCTTGCCGGTGCCGGAGAGACCGAAAAAGAGCGCGGTGTCACCGGCTTCACCGATGTTCGCCGAGCAGTGCATAGAGAGGACGCCCTGCTTCGGGAGCACGTAGTTCATCACCGTGAAGATGCACTTCTTGATCTCGCCGGCGTAGCGCGTGCCGCCGATCAGGATGATGCGCTTCTGGAAGTTGATGATGATGAAAGTGCCGGAGCGGGTGCCGTGCTTCGCCGGATCGGCCTGGAACTCCGGGGTGTGCAGAACCGTGAAGTCGGGCGCGAAGGTGGGGAGGTCGCTCAGTTCGGGGCGGACGAACATGTTGCGCGCGAAGAGCATCTGCCAGGCATTCGGCGACACGAAGCGAACGGAGAGGCGGTACTTGGGATCGGCGCCGGCCCAGAGGTCCTCTACGAAGAGCTCGGACTGACCGTTCAGGTACTCCTGCACATCGGCGAGGAGCTTGTCGAAGTTGGCGGGCTCGAAGGGCTGGTTGATCTTCCCCCACCAGACGTCCTTCTCGCTCCCCGGCTCCTTGACGATGAACTTGTCCTTGGGCGAGCGGCCAGTGTGCGGCGTGGTGATGCCGACGAACGGGCCCATGTCCGCGAGGGTACCTTCGTTGCGCCGCACCGCCGCCTGAATCAGCTCGGGCGCCACCTGATTCCAGTGCAGCTTCCCGCGCGGCGCGAGGCCCTGCTGCTCCAGTCCTGTTTTCCCCTTGCGTTCCACCGCCTCGGCGCGTGGTGTCGTTTGCGTGGCCATGACTATTCAGTTCCTTGTTCGAGTTCCATGCATCTAGCCGTGAACCGCCGGGCGCGAGCGATGAACAGTGTTTCACTACTCGTGGCTGGTGGTCTTGGGTCGCTTCCTCACCCTGAGGTCGCCGGCGGCCGGAGCAGCCGTATGGCGATGCCGGGAAGCTCCCAGGCGACGCTTGCCGCCCGGGATCCTGGCGATGTCCTGCGGGCGGCCGGAAAAAAGATATCCGCGGCCGCTGGGTAATTACGCAACTTGCAGGAAAAACCGTTGATGCTCAAGACGTGGCCGTTCGTCGCTCGCGCATCCGGGAACCGGCCCGAGCGGATCGACGAACACTCTTCACGCTACAGCAAGGCGCGGACCCGGCGAAGTCAGCGCCTGCGGAGAAGCCAGGCGACGAGCACTATCACGCCCGACACGGCGATTATCGCGGGGCCGGATGGAAGGTCGAAAGGGACGGAGAGCGAGAAACCGATCAGCGCGGCAAGAAGGCCGGATGCCACCGACCACGCGAACATCCCGGCCATCTTGCGCGAGAGGAGCAGTCCGGTAACGGCGGGCAGCACGAGGAAGTTGAACACCAGCATCACTCCCGCGAACTGCATCGCGAACGCGATCACCAGACCGATGGTCAGATACAGGAGGAGGTTCCAGAACACGACGTTGTAGCCCAGCGTGCGTGCCGTCTCCCTGTCGAACGACACGAAGAGGAATTCCTTGAAGAACACCAGGTGCACCAGAAGTACCGGGATCGCCACCGCCAGCAGCACGGTGGTGTCCGAGTGCGTGATGCCGAGGATGTTGCCCTGCAGGAAGATGTCGTGCGCCTCGCCGGTCTTTGCCTTCGCGATGAGCAGGATCCCGAGTGCGGCCGCCACGGCGTAGACGACCCCGATGGTGGCGTCGGCCGGCACGCGCGAACGCGCGCTGCTCAGACCGAAGAACAGCGCTCCCGTAAGCGTGACGAGCACGGAGAGCGCCACCGGATGGGTGGTTAGCGTGGCCGCCGCGCCCATCCCAGCGAGCCAGAGACCGAGCGCAAGCCCCGCCGACGAGAGCTCCGCGAGAGCGGCGCCGACGAACACTATCCTGCGCAGCACCACGTACACGCCGAGCGCAGAACAGGCGACAGCTATCACCAGCGCACCGTAGAGCGCCTCGCGAAAGAGAAGTACGGCGTCAAGCATCGTCCGCCACCACAGTGGAGATTCCCCGCCGAGCGAACACCATGCGGTAGTCGTCGAAGCAGCTCACCTCTACCGGGACGCCGTACATCTCGCTCAGCGTCTCCTCGGTCATGATCTCGTCCACCTCGCCGACACGGAAGGCGCCCTCGAGAACCAGCGCGATCCGGCGCACGTAGTTGGCGACTTCGTTGAGTGCGTGGCTCACCATCAGGACAGTGAGGCCGTCGCGCTCGTGCAACTCGCGCACGAGCGCGAGGATCTGCGTGGTGGACACGAGATCCATCCCGTTGGTGGGCTCGTCGAGGATGAGGAGGTTCGGCTCGCCCACGAGGGCGCGCGCGATGAGCGCACGCTGACGCTGCCCGCCCGAGAGCGCCGAGAGCGGCTCGTCCGCGAGGTGCGCGATCCCCACGTGATCGAGCGCAGCCCGCGCGCGATCGCGATCGCGCTTCCCCGGCCTGCGCGCGAGCCCCACCCGGTCGTAGCGCCCCATGAGCACCACGTCCATGACCTCGAGTGGAAAGTTGTAGTCCACCTGGTCGCGCTGCGGCACGTAGCCGAAACGCAGTCCGTCGGAGCGAGCTATCGTGCCGGCCATGGGCGAGAGCGAGCCAAGGATCGCTTTCAGGATGGTGGTCTTCCCCGCGCCGTTCGGACCGACCAGGCCGAGGAAGTCGCCCTCCGGTATCCCGAAGCTGAGATCGGTGAGCACCGCGCGCCGGCCGTAGCCCAGGGTCACCCGGTCGAATGTGATGAGCGCGGTCATGAAACGGCCTCCGCGAGCCGGGAGATGTCGTGCTGCATCAGCTTCATGTAGTCGTCCACGCCTTTCTCGCCGCCCACTGACGGAGGAAGTACGAGCACGGTGGCGCCGGTATTCCTTGCCACGAAGTCCGCCATCTTGCGGTCGTAGAACGGCTCCATGATGATCACCTTGGCGCCGGTGCGCTTCATGGTCTGGATGAGACCAGCGAGATGCGATGGCGACGGCGGCACGCCGGGCTTGGGCTCCATGAAGCCCACGATGTTCATCCCGGTGTACTCGGCGAAGTAGCGCCAGCTCGTGTGCCACGCGACCACGGGCTTCCCGCGGATCGCCGCGAGCTCATCGGCCCAACCGCGCGCCGCGGCATCGAGCTGGTCCGCAAAGGCCTTCTCGTTCGCCGCGTAGTGCGCGGCACCCGCCGGGTCGAGCTCGGAGAAGTGCGTGCGAAAGAGGTGCGCGATGCGCTTCGCATTCTCCGGATCGAGCCAGTAGTGCGGGTTGCCGAGCGGGTGCACGTCGCCCTGGCTGCGGTCCACCTTCCCCTGCGGTACGTCGAGGAGGGGGATGGCAGAGGACACGTCCAGATACCCGCTTCCGCCGGGGCGCACTCTCGCGTTCCGCGCGCCGTTTACGAGGAGCGGCATCCAGCCGATCTCGAGATCGAGCCCGACGAACGCCCACACGTCGGCATCGCGGAGCTTCAGCACGAAGCTCGGCTTCGCCTCCACGAAGTGTGGATCCTGATAACCCTCGCCGATGTGCGAGGCGTCGATGCGGCTCCCGCCAACAGCCTTCGCGATGTCGTAGAGATCCGTGGTGCTGGTGACGACCTTCAGCTTCTGCGCCTGCGCCGCTAGCGGCATGAGCGCGAGCGTGATGAACGTGAGTGCGGCGCCCGCGATGGTTCGATATCGCATCTTGAAAGTCCTCGTCAGCTCGATGAGCTGGTCAGTCTTCATGTCGTGTACGCACCGGCTCAGAATGGGTGCGGCTTGTGTGGACCAATCGCGAAGGTGGCCTGCAGGAGGATCCTGTTGGCGTGACGCGACGGACCGAGATCGGGGAAGGGGAACTGCGCTCCGCTCTGTCGAGCGTGCTCGAACATCGCCATCAGCTTCGAGAACTCGCTCGGGAAGAACTCGACGTAGGCGGATTGCGCCGTCAACGAACCGCCCGTCTCCTCGTGTCCTGAGGGAGAGCCCACATGATCCACGCGCGCGCCCACGTAGAGGCGTCGCGTTAGCTGGTAGCGCCCGAAGGCGTAGAAGCCGGAGCGCGAGCCACGCGGGCCAGCATAACGGACCTCGTAGGTGCCCACCTCGGGTGGTATGCGCGGATCGTCCTCGTTGATCTGGTGCATCCACTCCGCCTGCAGGATGAGTGACTCGTAGAGCCCCTGCTGGAGAGGACGCCATCGGTAGGTGAAGTCCACACCGACCACCGTCTGCCTGGCGGCTACCCCGAGCGATTCGTCACGGTCGATCGGACACATGTACGAGCCGAGGTTGCACTCCACTGGCTGCGCCTTCCTGCCCGTGATCGCGGTCGCCGAGAGCTCGATGTTCGAGGCCTCGGAGAGATCCCAGTAATTGCGCAGCCGCGCCGAGTAGCCGAGCCCGGAGAGTTCCTTGTTGACCGGCTCCACGGTGTGTACGCCCTCGGCGTCCTCTCCGAAGCGATCCACGACCGACGCCTGGATCTCCTGGTAGAAGCCGAAGGGCGCGAAGATCCTGCTCAGGTAGATCCCCGTGCCCGTGAGTCCTTCGTCGCCGAAGAAGCTCTTGATGACCCACGGATACTCCACTGTGTGGAGGTCGTGGCGGTGCGTCGTGTTCTGCTTCCCGACTGGCATGAGGAAGCGGCCGACTCGCGCTTCCAGCGCACCCGGAAGCGCGGTGGCGGTGAGATACGCCTGCTCTATGGCGATCTTCTCGAGATCGTTGATGCCGAGGAAGATGTCGCCGCGGAAGTACGGATCCACGGCAGCCTGGAGCGCCACCTCGATCTCGCGGACGGCGAATCTGGTACCGTCCTCCTGAGTGCTCCCTCGCGGAGTGAAGTCGCCCACGACGTCGCCCACGGCGCTGATATCCGGGAGGAGTCGCGGGTTGACGGGCCCGGAGCGGCCGCTGCCCGCGGCCACGGGTGGCGTCGTGTCGGCCGGCGCGCCGGCGCTCATCGCCTCCAGCTCGCGAACTATGCGAATCGAGTCGGCGCGCGCTACGGAGTCCGCTCGCGCAACGGAGTCGGCGCGAGCAGCGGAGTCGGTGCGGGTGCTGTCGCCCATCTGCTGGGCGGGTGCTACCGTTGCGGCGAGCGCCAGGAGCGCCGCCGCGGTGAGGTACAGGTGCATTCCTCCCCTCGGAGTCGATGTAGAACGTCACGGCTCCGTCCGCGCGCTGGGCGACCGCCATGCTGTCGCCGCACGCCGCTGCAGCGTGCCGGCGCGGCTACGCCTGCGCGGACAGGGGCACGGCCTTGTGCCGTGCTGCCTCAGATTGTCGTGAGGTAGGGGAGGGAGGGCGGCGCTCTGGCCGGGTCGGGGCGGTCATGTCCGACGATGACCAGGGCCAGCTGCGGCTCTGGACGGATGGACTGGTGCACCGCCACCTGGCGCAGCGGTCCCGAGGGGTACGCTGGCAGGGGACTGAAGTGACGCAGCACGCAGAACGCGCAGATGTCGGCGTGGTGGCCCGCATGGGGCGGTGCGCCGGCTGCCTCGATGTGCGTGGGGAAGTCAGCCGAGACCCGTCCTTCCGCGATCGGAGCCAGGCCGATGGCCACCACTTCCGCGACGAGCAGGAGCATCGCCGCGAAGCGCAGGAATCTGGAGCGTGTGGCAGGTTGGCCGGGCATACGATGTTGTACGCCCCAGTCAGTCCATTTGTTGCGCGGTGCCGTTTCGATAGCTGCGGAGGAGCGCGAGCATGCGTGAATCCGTGGCTGTGGCGTCGTCGCCCTTCGGTGTCTCGATCACCTTGGGTACGGAGTGGAAACGCTCGTCCGTCATGAGCCTCCGGAAGGGCGCTTCGCCGAGGCTCCCTTCCGCGATCAGCTCGTGTCTGTCCCTGCGCGAGCCGAAGGGCGTTTTGGAGTCGTTCAGGTGGAGGACGCGCAGCGAGCCCAGCCCGAGCACGTCGTCGAAGCGCTTCCAGACGTCGTCGTACTCGTTGACGAGATCGTAGCCTGCCGAATAGATGTGGCAGGTGTCCACGCACACGCCCACCCGTGAGCGCTGCGCCACGGGAACACGCTCGATTATCGCCGCGAGCTCCTCGAACGTGGACCCGAGCACCGTCCCCGCACCGGCGGTGGCCTCGAGGCAGAGAATCGTGTTGCCCGGAACCCGCTCCAGCGATTCGGCTATCGCGTCGGCGTTGCGCGCGAGGCCGCTCTCGCGTTCGTCCATGTAGTTGCCGGGGTGCGACACGAGGTAGGTGAGCCGGAGCGTCTCACAGCGCGCCAGCTCCGCCTCGAACGACGCCACCGAGCGCTTGCGCAGCGTGGGATCGGGGCTCGCGAGGTTGATCAGATACGAATCGTGCGCGACGGTGGCGGTGGCCGACGTGAGCGCGAGCGCTGCGGCGAAGGCGTCGTACTCGTCGTCCGCGAGCGAGGGCTCCGCCCAGCGGTTGGGCTGCTTGGTGAAGATCTGCATCGCCGTGGCGGCGATAGCACCGGCGCGCGGTGGCGCGGAGCGGATGCCGCCAGCGGTGGAGACGTGAGCGCCGAGCAGGTCGTTCATGGTTGAGCGCCTAGGTAGTCGAGTGGGTCGGCCGCGCGGCCGCCGGGGCGAAGCTCGAAATGCAGGTGGGGGCCGAGCTCGGGGTCGGACGCGCCGACGTAGCCGATCACCTGACCCTTGCTCACCACGTCGCCCTTGGAGGTCGCGAGGCGGCTGAGCGAGCCGTACACGGAGTAATCGCCACCCACGTGCTGGATGATCACGGTAAGCCCGTAAGTTCCGAAGGGCTCGGCGACGAGCACCTTGCCGCTCGCTACCGCGTGCACCGGCGTGCCAGTGGCCGCCTTGATGCCGATCCCGTTCCACCTGACGGTGGTGTTGTTGGGATTCACCACGCGCCCGTAGCTGTAGATCAGCGAGCCATCCACCGGCCAGTCGAGCCGCACGCCGGCGAAGGCGCCGCGAGCGCGGCTGGCGGCTGGCGTTCCGGCCTCGGCGCGCTTGCGCGCCGCCTCGAGCGAGGCGATCACGTCGGCGAGGCGCTTCTCGTCGCGACCGATCTGCCTCAGGCGCTCCTCGGTGTCGCGCGCGCTCCGCTGCGCGCGCGTGAGGCTGCGCGCCTGCTGCTCCTGCAGGCTTCGCAGGCGGCGCTCCTCCTCGGCCTTCTCGCTGAGATTGAGTTCGATGTCGCGCTGGAAGCGCACGAGGTTGCCGCGCTGCCTGTCTATCTGATTACGAAGGTCCTCGACGCGGGTGACGAGAGCGCGGTCGCGGAGCGTGAGGAGATGGAGATACTTGTAGCGCGCCACGAGGTCGCCGAAGCTGGTAGCCGAGAGCAATACCTGGACGGTGAAGAGCGGCCCGCGCTTGTAGATGTCCACCAGCCGCTGGCGCAGCGCCACGCGCTTGAGCGTCAGCTCATCCTGCGCCGCCACGAGGTCGGCGGTGGTGGATGCAACTTCTCCATTGATCGTCTCGAGCTGACTGTCCAGCGACCGCACGACGCTGGCAGTCATTTCCGCCTCGCGCCGAATATTTTCCACCTCTTCCGAGAGGTCGTGCACGGTGTTCTGGAGATTGGCTCTTCGCCTCTCCAGCGCCTCCCGTTCGCTCCTGAGCTTCTCCAGCCGCTGCCTCTCTGCCCGGAGTTTTACATCCGCGCTCTCGCTCCCCTGTTGAGCGGCGACGGGAGTGAAAGTGAGGAGAAGGCAGAAGAGAGGGAAAAGGAGACAGGAAACAGGAAACGGGAAACAGGCACGAGCTCCTGGCGAGAGGGCCCTCACCCCCAAGGCAGTTACCCGTTTCCCGTTTCCTGTTCCCTGTCTCCCTTTCCCAGTTCGCCTCTTCACCATCCTCACCTCAGATGCCTCCCAACCGACACCGCGCTACCTACGAGCCCTATCAGGCCGCCGGTGAGGATGCCGAGGACGGCGAGGGAGGGGGCGAAGAAAGAGATCTCGATGAGGTAGCGGTTGATCGCGGCGTGAGCCAGCCAGGCGAGGAGGAGGGCGATGGTGCCGCCGACGAGTCCCTTGAGGAAGCCGTCGATGAGGAATGGGCGGCGCACGAAGCCGTCTGTGGCGCCGACGAGGCGCATGATGGAGATCTCGCGCTCGCGCGCGAGGACGGCCATCCGGATGGTGGAGCCAATGATGATGACTGCGACTGCGGCGAAGGCGATGCCGAGAATTACGCCGGCGGCGCCAGCGATATTGCGAATGTTGTAGAGCTTCTGCACCCAGTCCTCGCCGTAGCGCACGTCGTCGACGAAGCGGTACGTCTGGAGGCGCTGGGCAACGGCTCGCACGGTCTCGGGGTCGCGGAAGCCGGGCTTGAGGCGGATCTCGAGCGAGGCGGGGAGAAAGTCTGCGTCGAAGACATCCTTGAATTCCGTCAGCTCCCTGCGGGCGCGGGCGAGCGCCTGCTCGGGAGAGAGGATGTCCACCTGCGCCACCTCCGGGAAGGCGGCGATGTCGCCCACCGCGGCGGACACCGCCTCTACCGGCGTTCCGTCGGAGATGAAGGCGCGGATCTCCACGCGCTCCTCCACGTCCTGGAGCGCGCGACTGACGTTGAGCGCCACGAGTCCGAAGAGCCCGAAGGCGAAAAGACTGAACGCGATGGTTACGATGCTCAACGCGCTGAGGAGCGGGGCGCGTCGCAGGCCGAGTCCGACTTCTCTGATGGTGAGGCGCATCAGTTGGACGGCTGGGGCGAGGAGACCGGTGCGGATGAGTCGACGGAATCGGTCGAGTCGTAGACGATCTGACCGCGATTGATCTCGATCACGCGATAGGGCGACCGCCGCACGAGCTCGAGGTTGTGCGTGGCCATGAGAACCGCGGTACCCGAGGCGTTGATGTCGCGGAGGAGCTGGAAGATACCGCGCGTGGCGCGGTCGTCGAGGTTGCCCGTGGGCTCATCGGCCACGAGCACCATCGGGTCGTTCACAAGCGCGCGCGCGATCGCGACGCGCTGCTGCTCACCGCCAGAGAGCTCGCGGGGGTAGCTGGTGCCCTTGGATGCGAGTCCCACCTGAGTGAGGAGCCGGCTCACCCTCGCGGGGATGCTGTCGCGCGGAGCGCCGGTGACCTCGAGGGCGAACGCCACGTTGTCGGCCGCGGTGCGGTCGTCGAGGAGGCGGAAGTCCTGGAAGACGATGCCGAGCCGGCGGCGGAGGATCGGGATCTCGCGACGCGCGACCTTGGTGGCCTGCAAACCGCTCACGCGGACTTCGCCGCTCGTGGGGCGCTCCTCCATGAACACGAGCTTCAGGATCGTAGACTTCCCCGCGCCGCTCGGGCCCGTGAGAAACGCGAACTCACCCTTGGCGATGTGGAACGAGACGTCGTTCAGTGCTCGCCCTGTGCGCGGGTATTCCTTGATGACGTGGGAAAATCGAATCATTTGGCGATGGGTCCGGCGGGCGGCAGGGTGGCGGGAGGAGCTGGCCGGGGCCGCGAGCTACGGACGATAGGTACAGCGGGGGTCGGTGCGGTGTTCCCTTCAAGTATGACGACCGAAGCGGCATCGGGATAGTCCGCCCAGAGCCGCGACCCATCATGCGGGATATCAGGCGAGCGCCTGCGCGAAGTCGGCGATGAGGTCCTCGATGCTCTCGATCCCCACGCTGATCCGTACGAAGCCGTCGGGGATTCCGATCGCGGCGCGCTCCTCGGGCGTGATGTGCGCGTGCGATGTGTAGCGCGGCTCGGAGACCAGCGTGTCCACGCCGCCGAGGCTGGCAGCGTGGGTGACGAGCGCGAGGCTCGAGACGAAGCTGCGCGCCGCGTCGCCTCCGCCCGCCAGCTCCACGGCCATCATCCCGCCGAACCCTTCCATGATCTCGCTCGCCAGCTCGTGGTCGGGGTGCGAGGGGAGGCCGGGGTAGTGCACCCGGGCGAATTCCGGGCGCTCGGCGCACCACTGAGCCAGTCGGAGAGCGTTCTCGTTCTGGCGCCGCACGCGCACATCGAGCGTCTTCAATCCGCGCTCGAGAAGCCAGCAGGCGAAGGGATCGGGCGCCTGTCCCCACACGATCATCTTCTGCCGCACCTCCTCCACGTACGGCGCGGTCCCCATCACGACGCCGGCGAGGACGTCGTGGTGGCCGTTCAGGAATTTCGTCGCCGAGTGGATGACGACGTCGGCGCCATGTTCGAGCGGACGAAAATTGACGGGCGAAGCGAAGGTGGAGTCCACCACGAGCGCGATCCCCGAATTCCGTGTCAGATAGGAGATGGGCTTCAGGTCGAGCACGCGGCAGGAGGGATTGACCGGCGTCTCCACGAAGATGGCGCGCGTGTGCTTGCGCAACTTGCGCCGCCAGGCGCGCGGTTCGTCGGGGTTGACGAGGGTCACCTCGATGCCGAGCGGCGCGAGCTCCTGCATGAAGAGCCGGTGAGTGCCGCCGTAGATCCATTCGCTGGCGAGCAGGTGATCGCCTGGCCGGAGGAGCGCCAGCATGGCGCAGGCGGTAGCGCCCATCCCGCTCGCGAGGACCAGCGCGGCCTCCGCACCTTCGAGGAGGGCGAGCCGTTTCGCCAGCAACTGGGCGTTGGGGTTGTTGCCGTAGCGGCCGTAGCGGAGCCCCCCGGCGTTCCCCACCTCCTGCACGAAGTTCACCGACTGGCAGATCGGTGTCACAACCGGTTCCTGCGGTTCGCGCTCGCCACGGCCGCCGTGGAGGGCAACCGTGGAGAGTCCCTGCCGCCGATTCTTCGATGTCATGGAAGTTCCGTGGAAGTTCTCAGGCGAGCGTGCCGCGGGGGCGCGTGTCCAGATCGGGCTTGATGACCCGCACCTCTTCAGACGGCGACGCGCCTGCGATGTCTCGCAGCACTACGTCGCCTCTTGGCAGCGAGTCATCTACGCGCAGCGTGGCCAGCTCGTGGCGCCGCGGGCCGTAAACCCACACCAGCTCTCCATCGACGAGCATCCGGTGCGCGGCGTCATCGCTGCGCATCCATATCATCGGCCCACGTTCGGTGTCGGTCATTCGCGTCGCTATCAGCCGCACGACGCGCAGCGGGGGATTGTACCCCTCCGGCTGCCTGCTTTTCGAGCCGCCTCCTGTCTTCACGAAGCCGCTCCTACCGCCACGTAGGCTTCGTCGAACCGCATGGCGAGGCGCCGCCTGCACAGGGCATCGAGCGCCGCCTCGATCTGCGCGCAGTCCACACCCATCTCGCGCGCCAGGTCGAGCGGAACCGCACGACCGATGCGGCACATCACCTCCCACGCGCGCCGCTCGCTCTCGTCCACGCTCCCGATGATCATCACGGCGCCATCCTCCGCCTGCGCCACGATGGCGAGGCCGTGACGCTCGAGGACGGCCTCGATGGCGTCCGCGTGGGAGTCGCTCACGCCGCGGAAGAGGAAGTACGCGTCGCGGTGCGGGGAGTCGTGCCCGACGGGCGAGCAGTATCGCATGAGCAGCTTGGCTACGATCTCGTCGGCACACGAGTAGTCGAGCAGGCCGACGTGAGAGAAGTCGATGACGGTGAGCGTGCGGTCGCCGATCTCGGCCAGCTGCTTCTCGATCCCATCACGAACGGCCTTCCCCGTGGGACGGGTGACCAGATCCGAATAGAGATCGCAGACCGTGCGACGCAGCACGGAGCTGAGGTCGATGTGGTTGATCACTTATCGGCAACCCGTTCCGGGATAGTGATCTGCATCTGCGCACCGGGAAATGCGGGTAAATCTTCCTGCAGCGGGACATCTTCGTCCCAGCTCGGAACGATGGCTATCCGCGCGGTCCCCGAGCGCACCGAGAGCTTGCCATCCCAGCGGCCGATGTATCTACGTACTCCCGCAAGACCCTGGCCACGACCCGGGTCGCGGAAGCGACTGACGCCACGGATCACCGCCTCCTCCAGCGCCATCCCATCGTCCCAGCGGTCGCTCTCCCTGTGGCTGGGGGAGCTCTCGAGAGATTGCCGGAAGCCCACGCCCGCGTCGCACACCGCGATCACCACCACCCTGCGGCCCAGACGCTTCTGCCAGCGGTACGTCTGCACGGCGACCCAGCCGCCGCGCCCCGCGTGCTCCACGATGTTCTGACAGGCCTCGCTCAAGGTCATGGCAAAGCCCATGGTGGCCTTCGCATCTATGTTCAACTCCTTGGTAAGGATGCTCTGCGACTTCTGCTGGATGCGCCCCACAACCTCGTGAACGTCCTCGCTGCGGGCGACCGGCGTGATCTCGAGGAGCACGTCGGACTCGCCGCCGGCGCGCGAGTGGTGCGGCGCGCCATGCACCTCGAAGAGCTCGGAGGCGTAGGTGAAGAATCCCGTTCGCGACCAGTACGAGCAGGTCTCGTCGGACTCGGGCGCGTAAAATCCGGGGCGCTCGGCGCGCGCCTGCGCGAGCGTGAGCAGCGCGGTAAGGCCGTACGGGGAAGCCCAGCGCGTGTGTCTGGCGTCGAGGAGGATCTTGTCGTCCTGGGGAACCGGCGCGAGCTGCTCGAGCACGAGCTCGAAGGTCCGGTCGTCCAGTGATGGAGGGATCTTTATGACGGTGGTCATCGAGTGATGAGCTCTCCTCGCAGGTGCCGGGCGAGCCCGGTGGCTCCCCGGTGCTCGACGTTGCGCGCGGCGGCGCGATGGGCCGCGCGCAGCGCATCCACCAAGTTATCACCCGCGAGCAGCCTGGAGAAATTCGTGGCGCCCCACACGTCGCCGCATCCCGTGGGGTCGCCGTCCGCGACGCTGCTCTGCTGCGCGATGAGCTCCGTTCTCACCGGACCTGTAGTCGCGCCGAGCGGCGCCGGCGTGGAGAGGTCGGCCAGGCGCTCGAAGCCCGGGGCGGCAAAGTACACGACGCCGCGACCGGCCAGGGTGACCATCAACGCGCTCACCCCCGCGCCGAGTGCCGTGGCGGCGAGTGCCATCGGCTCGGCGGCCATGGCGCCCGCCTCGTCCTCGTTTACCTGCAGGAAGTCGAAGCACGCGCACCAATCGGCCACGTGAGTCAGCGGCTCCAGCTCGCGCCAGCCGTTGGGACGCACTGCCATGACCAGCATGTGCAGGTCGCAGTAGATGGGGCCCCGGAAGTGCTGGCGCAGCAGCTGCGCCGTCTCGAGATCGAGCTCCCATCCACTTATGAAGTTCACGTAGAGCGCGTCGAGTCCCTGCAGCAGCGGCTTGAGTCCGAGCCAGCTCCAACCCGGGACGCCGCCCGAGAGGCGCTCGGCGCGGCGCTCGTTGGTCTGGTAGCGAAGCTCGACGCGGTTGTTGGGGTAGGGCACTTCTATGAGAGCGCCATCACCCGCCATGCGCTCGAGCATGGCGGTGAACTCGCGAGCGCGGTCCGCGAGGTCGTGCCCCACTTTGATGAGCGGGACTATCTCCCAGTCGGAGGGAAGAGCCGCGTCGAGCGCGCTGAGCGCGTACGCGATTCCGCCCCACTCCTCCACCGGCGCGCCGTGGGGCTCTCGACCGTGAATCGTGTCCCATACGAAGGTGCCGATCACGCCCAGCCGCCTGCGCCGCGCTCCCACAGCCGCGGCATTCGTCGCGGTGGCCCGCTCGCTCATAGAACTCCCAGCTTCTGCTGCCTGAACGTCGCTACCGCGCCCACCATACCCGCGGTGCCGGCGAGCTTCCCGGGTACGATGCGGCAGGCCTGGACCGCGGGCCGGAAGGCGCGCCGCTTCACCTCCGCACGCAGCGGCTCGAAGAGCCGGTCGCCGGCACGCGTGACACCGCCCGTTATGACCACCACATCGGGGTTGAGGAGGTTGAGCAGGTTCGCCACGCCAGTCCCGAGGAACTTCGCCGTGTCACGCACCACCTCGAGCGCCAGAGCATCGCCGTGATTGGCCGCGTCGTACACGGTCGCCGCCGTGAGCATGTCGAGTTTGTCGTTCACCATGCGATGCAGCGCCGATGCTTCGTCGCGCTCGAGCGCTTCGCGCGCGCGCAGCGCGATCGCCGGCCCCGAAGCGTAGGCCTCGAGGCAGCCGTAGTTCCCGCAACGGCAGTACCGACCCGTGGAATCGATGGTGGTATGCCCGACCTCGCCCGCCACATCGGACGCCCCGTGATACAGCTTCCCGTCCAGCACGATGCCGCCGCCTATGCCCGTACCGATGGTGAGCCCCACGACGTTCTTCGTTCCCTGCGCCGCACCGCGCCACCACTCTCCGAGTGTGGCACAGTTGGCATCGTTGTCGAGAGTTGCAGGAAGCTTCACGCGGTCCGCCACAGCGTCACGAAGCGGAAAGTCGCGCCACCCGAGGTTGGGCGCCACGATGACGATGCCGTTCCTGCGATCGAGCGGACCAGGCGCCCCGATCCCGACGCCGAGAAAGTCCTCGCGCCGCGCACCATGCACGACGATGGCCTCCTCGATCACCCCCTCGATCATCGAGACGATCCGATCTACCACCGCATCGGCACCGGCCGCCGTCGGCGTGTCCCCCAGCCGTACACCCACATCGGCGCCGTCGTTCTCCGGAATCGCTCCGACGACGATGTTCGTTCCGCCGAGGTCTACGCCGAGGACGTATTTCGTGGGTGAGGAGGGCATGTGGGAGGGGAGAGTGGAAGAAAGCAGAGAGCAGAAAGCAGAGACTGCTGGAGGGTTCAGGGTTCAGCGGCAGAAGGGAACAGGAAACGGGGAACAGGAAACACGAACTGCCTCGGAGTAGAGGGCTGTGTCCCCGGGAGCAGGTACCTGTTCCCTGTTTCCTGTTCCCTGTAGTTCACTGCTTTCTGCTCTCTGCTTCCTGCTTTCCCATCACTTGTCTCGTCACTCCCTCCAAAATACCGCCCACCGCCCCCTCCACCACCTCCACTCCGAGCTCCCTCATGCACTTCCAATGGCTGAGGGGGCAG
>DATCXR010000187.1:0-14813 GCA_036565685.1 Gemmatimonadaceae bacterium | reverse complement strand
GCGCGCCGCCGTGACCGGTTTCGCGCGCACGCTGGCCAACGAGGTCGCACCGTACGGCATCACCGTGAACAACGTGATGCCCGGCTACACGCGCACCGCCCGCGTGGAGGAGCTCGCGATGCGCACCGCGTCGCTCCAGGGCAGCACGCCGGACGCGGCCTACGCCGTGTGGGAGAGCCAGATTCCCATGGGCCGGCTCGGTGAGCCCGCTGAATTCGGAGCGATGGTCTGCTTCCTCTGCTCCGCGCATGCCAGCTACACTACGGGCGCCTCCATCCCGGTGGATGGCGGCTGGATCCGCTCCCTGCTCTGACGTGCCCATGACCGATACCCTAGCATCTGCCGCTTCCGCCGCACTCGACGACGTACCGTGGCTCGCCGCACGAGTCGACCAGCTCTCCGGCGAAGGCGCGCTCGACGTTTTCCGCCGCGCCACTGAGCTCGAGCGTACCGGCCGCTCGATCGTGCATCTGGAGCTCGGCGCGCCAGACGTGGATGCGCCAGCACACGCGGTGGATGCCGCCGTGGCCGCTCTGCGCGCGGGCGACGCTCGCTACGTGGCACCGCAGGGGATTCCCGAGTTGCGCGAGGCGATCGCCGCCGATGTACGCTCGCGCGGAGTGGAGGCCGACGCGGATCAGGTGATCGTCACGCCGAGCGCGAAGACGGCGGTATTCTACGCGATGCTGGCAACGGTGGAACCCGGGAGCGAGGTGCTCCTCCCCGACCCCGGCTTCCCCATCTATCCATCGATGGCACGCTTCGCCGGCGGCACGCCGGTGGGCTACGCGCTCGATGCGAGCAACGCGCCGGATGTGGACGACATCGAGAAGCGCATCACCGCCAGCACACGCGTGCTCTGCCTCAACTCGCCCAACAATCCCACCGGCGGCGCGCTCGATGCCGCGGCCATGGTGCGGCTCGCTGAGCTGGTCGCGCGCCACGAGCTGCGCGTCGTCACCGATGACATCTACTCGCGCCTCGTTTTCGAGGGCGATCGCGCACCCACTATCGCCGCCTTCGACGGCGCGCGCACGCGCACTCTGCTGGTGGATGGCTTTTCGAAGACGTACGCGATGACGGGCTACCGGCTCGGCTACCTCGTGGTGCCGCGCCCGTGGGCCGAGCCGCTCGTGACAATGTGCGTCAACGGCCACACCTGCGTCCCGCCGTTCGTGCAGCGCGCGGGGATAGCAGCGCTGACGGGGCCGCAGGATATGGTGGCGACGCAAATCGCGGCCTATCGCGCGCGGCGCGATGTGCTGGTGCGCGGGTTGAACGCGCTGCCGGGCGTGAGCTGCCCCGTACCCGCCGGCGCGTTCTACGTCTTTCCGGATTTCTCCGCGCTCCTGGCCGAGCGCGGCCTCACTTCGCGCGCTTTCGCCGATCGACTGCTCGAGGAGCATGGCGTGGCGGTCATAGACGGGGCAGCTTTTGGCCGACGCGGAGAGGGGCACGTGCGCATCTCGTTCGCGTCGGCGCAGGCGGACCTCGACGCGGCGGTCACGCGGATAGGAGAGGCGGTGGCAGGACTCAGAGGGTAAGTAGCGCTCGGCGACGGGCACCGCTGCCATAACCGTCCGGTTCGGAACTTGCCATCTTCGCCTGCGGCAGAGCACTTCCATCCAGAGCGCGGAGAGACGGCGGATGAACAAATACACGGTGGGGTATTTCGTCGGGAGTCTCGCGAAGGAGTCCATCAACCGGAAGCTCGCCCTCGCGCTCACGCGCCTCGCTCCGGAAGCGCTCACGATGCGCGAGATCCCCATCGGAAACCTTCCGCTCTACAGCTACGACTACGACCCCGACTATCCGCCGGTCGCTCGCGCCCTCAAGGAATCCATCGCAGCGGCAGACGCCGTCCTCTTCGTGACGCCGGAATACAATCGCTCGGTCCCCGGAGCGCTCAAGAACGCCATCGACTGGGCCAGCCGCCCGTATGGCAGGAACTCGTTCGCGCGCAAGCCGTCCGCGGTGATCGGCACGTCGCCGGGCAAGATCGGAACAGCGGTGGCCCAGCAGCACCTGAAGAGCATCCTCGGCTTCTGCAACTCGCCGCAGATGAACGCCATCGAGGCGTACATCCAGTTCACTCCTGGTCTGATCACCGGTGAGGGCGAGGTGACCGAGGATTCCACCGCCGATTTCCTGCGCAATTACATGACCGAGTTCCACGGCTTCATCACGCGCGTGTACACCGCGCTGACGGATGACCGGGACTGATGACGCACTCGATGTACTGATCATCGGCGCCGGCCCCACCGGGCTGGCGCTCGCTGCACAGTTGCGAGCCTATCGCGCCCGCTTCCGCATCGTGGACCGCCTGCTCGATCGCGCACACGAGTCGCGCGCGCTGGGCGTGCAAGCGCGTACCCTGGAAATCCTGGAGCAGTTCGACCTCGGCGAGAAGCTCGTTGCACGCGGGCGCACGACCACGAACATCATGGTGCACTTCGAGGATCGCATCGCGCGCGCCCAACTGGGTGGGTTCGGCGCAGCCGACACGCGATTCCCCTTCATCCTTTTCGTCTCGCAGGCGGAGACCGAGGCGCTCCTGGGTGAATATCTCGCGTCGCATGATGTGAAGGTCGAGCGTGGACTCGAGCTCGCTCGCCTCGAGGCTGACGAAGACCAGGTCCGTTGCGTACTCCGCCATCCCGACGGGAGAACGGAAGAGGTGCGCACCCGCTACGTCGTCGGGTGCGACGGGGCCCACAGCACCGTGCGCCACGAGGCGGGCATCCCGTTCGTGGGAGGCGACTACCTCGAGGACTTCGTCCTCGGTGACGTGGAGGCCGACGGGCCGATCGAGCGCGACACCCTGCACGCGTTCGCCGGACGACACGGCTTCGCGATGTTCTTCCCGCTCGGAACCCCGACCACCTGGCGAATCATCGCGATGCAGCCAGTCAGCGCCAGCAAGGCCACCGACGCGCCGTTCACCAGTGCGCTCTCACTCGGCGAGCTGCAGGAGATCGTGGATGGTGCAACGAGCGGTGTGCTGCGGCTGCACGACCCGGCGTGGCTCACGCACTTCCGTCTTCACCACAGACAAACGGCTCGCTACCGCTCCGGTCGCATCTTCCTCGCCGGCGATGCCGCGCACATCCATAGCCCGGTGGGGGCGCAGGGGATGAACACCGGCATCCAGGACGCGTGGAACCTCGGGTGGAAGCTGGCTCTCGTAGCTCGAGGGCAGGCGGATCCACGACTGCTGGACACGTACGAAGCCGAGCGTTGGCCGGTAGGACGACTGCTCCTTCGGACGACTGATCGCGCGTTCACACTTTTTTCGCGTGTCATGTCCGCGGGCGCGATCGCGGCGTGGCTGCGGCGCGAGGTGGCCGCTCGCATCCTGCCCGCGGTCCTGGTATCCGCCCGGCTTCGCGCGCGCGCCTTTCGATTCGTATCGGAGCTCGACATTCGCTATCGGAAGAGTCCCGCGGTCGCGGAGGGATCTCCGAAGCTCGAAGCCGGTCTTGTGGCCGGAGATCGTCTGCCGGACGGCGGAATATTGCGCGACGGGCAATCGACATTCTTGCAGAAGGAGCTTTCGGGACCGCGCTTCCATCTCCTGCTGTGTGGATCGCCGGGAGAATGGGACGCTGGCCAGCTTCTCGTGCTCCGCTCGCGGTACGCCGGGCTCCTGGCCATCCACACTCTCACTCGCGCCGACCAGGCCGGGGAGCTCATCGATCCCACGGGCGCCGTCTTCGCACGACTCGGCGTTCGCGATGCGGCACAATATCTCGTGCGCCCCGACGGCCACGTCGGCTACAGGTGCGCCGGAAGGGATCTCGCTGGCGTGACGAGCTACCTCGCGCGCTGGCTGTGCGGCGCGGTGGAGTCACTCGTGGTCACGGGCGGCGAAGCGCCCGAAGACGCGAGCGCAGCAACATAGAACGCGGTGGCCTGGCGCCGCATGGTAAGCGATTCCCCTATGCAATAGCTACATCCCGCCGACAGACTGTAAGCACCGTGCGCGTTATCCTGGATCAGTCCCGTGCTACTGACACGGACGGCACCCAGGAGGGCACGATGACCGCCACCAAGCCGACCCAGGAGAGCACTCGGTCTCTCGGCAACTCGCGATACCGGCGCGAACCCGGCGCTCCCACGGTCGCGACGACTCACATCGGCGGCAGGGTCGCGCCGGGATTCGAGGATGTGCGCGCCGAGTTCGAGCGCAACTTCGCCGAGCGCGGAGAGATCGGCGCCGCGGTAGCAGCATACTGGCGCGGCGAGAAAGTCGTGGATCTCTGGGGCGGCCGCCGCACTCCGCAAGGCGACGCGCCGTGGAAAGAGGACACGATGGTCGTCGTCAATTCCATCACGAAGGGCCTCGCGGCGATGACGCTGGCGCTGGCCAACGCCCGCGGCTGGCTCGATTACGACGCACCGGTTGGACGCTACTGGCCGGAGTTCGCACGGAGCGGCAAGGAGCACATTACCGTGCGCCAACTCCTCGGTCACGAGGCGGGGCTGGTCGTGCTCGACGAGCAGATCACCGTCGATAAGTTGCGCGACCTGGACTACGTGGCGCGCCTCCTCGCGCGCCAGAAGCCCGCGTGGACACCGGGTACGCGACACGGCTATCACACGATGACGCTCGGACTGTACATGCAGGAGCTGATCCGGCGCGCAGACCCCAGTCACCGCACGCTGGGGCGCTTCTTCCGCGAAGAGATCGCCGTGCCGCTGGGTGTGGAATTCTACATCGGGCTGCCGCCGACGGTCCCCGCTGATCGCCTGGCACGGCTGAGAACTCTCTCCCCATGGCGCGGCCTCATGGCGCTGCGCTACACTCCGCTCGCGGTCACGCTGAAGATGATCCGTCCGGGCTCGCTGTTGCGCCGGTCGTTCAACGGTCTGGGCGCCGACCCGAATGACCGGAGCTATCTCGAGGTCGAGGTGCCCGCGGGTAACGGAATCGGTACCGCCCGCGCGATCGCGCGGGCGTATTCCGCGTTCGCCGAGGGCGGGGCCGAGCTGGGTATCACCCCCGAGACGTTGGCGCGCATCACCGCGCCGCCCGAGATCGCTCGCCCCAGAGACGAGGTGCTGGGAATACCGAGCTATTTCTCGCTGGGCTTCCTGCGGCCCGGGCCCGAGGCCGCGTTCGGCTCCAGCCCACGCGCCTTTGGGGCGCCCGGCGCGGGCGGCTCGTTCGCGTTCGCCGATCCCGACGCGCGACTCGGCTATGCCTACGTGATGAACCGGATGGACTTTTACCTGACCGATGATCCGCGCGAGAAGGCGCTGCGCGACGCACTGTACCGTGCGATGGGTTGACCGGTCCGCCGGTTGCCTTCTCCGATGAGGATGGAGCGTCATCGCGTGCACGCTGACCTGCATCGCCATGCAGGTCAGCGTGCACGCGACGATGCTTACCGCTCGGCTTCCTCGAGGAAGAGTTGCAGCACCAGCCCCCAGCCGTTCGCCGAGTCGACCCCGTCGCGCATTCTCTGCGCTCCGGCACCGTGGCGCTCGAGGTGACGATGCTCGAGATCCACTCGCGTCATCCCGCCCGGCTCCTCGGTGAAGGTGACCTCCACCTCGCTCGACTTTGCCAGGTCCGGCTCGAACGACCACTCGCTCGTGATCTGCCACGCGAGCACGATCCGTCGCGGCGGCTCCCATGCGAGAACGCTTCCCCAGTCGCAGTCGGTCCCATCCTCCTGCTCGGAGTAGCAGCGCCCACCCACGCGTGGCTCGATGACGGCGCGCGTCATCGGCGACTTGCCAATGTGATGGTCGCGGGGCCACCAGCGATCGAAGCCGGCGGTGAACACATCGAAGGCGTGCGCGGCGCTCGCGTGGACGCGAACGGACTTACGGACCGGTGCGACGCCTGCGGCGGCGAGTGGAGCGCTGCCCGGGGGATGAGTGGTTGTCATGGTTGGTCTCTGCTGGGTGTGAGCGCTCGACCTCCGCCTTGAACGCCGCGAGCGCGCCATCCCAGAAGCGGTCGAGATAGTCGCGGAGCGATGCGAAGCCGGTGGGGTCGAGAGCATAGATCCGCCGGGTGCCGGCGGCGCGGAAGGTGACGAGGCGTGCATTCTCCAGCACGCGGAGGTGCTGAGAGACTGCCGGTCTGGTCACGGGCAGTCCTTGCGCGAGTCGTCCAACGGGGAGCGGCCCCCGGAGCAGCCGCTCGACGATGGCGCGGCGAGTAGGGTCGCCGAGCGCGTCGAGTTGGGGTGATTGGTAAGTTTGCACTAACGGTAAGTTAATACTTACCATGCGGCTGTCAAGCCCCGTCCGCGCCCAGCCACCATTCGGACTCGAACCGCCGAATCAGCGCCGCGGCCGCGCTCGCTCGAGCTCCGAGCGCGCCCGGCTCACCAACACGGAATCTTCGCCCGACAGGAGCCCACGCCCGCTCGCACCGAGCAGAAGCCGCCCCGCCTCCTCGTACGCGCTGGTCGCGCTCGTACGGTGCCGCGCGCGCTCCGTCTCCTCTCCGTCGCGCCGTGCGGCGAGCCGCGCATGCATCGTCCCGGAATAGAGCAGCGAGCGCGCGAGGTCGCGCCGCGCCAGAGCGTTGTCGGTGTTGGTCGAGAGCAGCGCGCGCAGGAGCGCGGTGCTTCCGTCGAGCTGCGCCAGCGCACCGCCCACCTCCCCACGCGCGGCGAGCACCCTGTGCAGTGACAGCCGGCCCAGCGCCAGGTCGTGGCCACTCTGCGCGTTACTGGTGTCGGCGGCTCGCAGCGACTCGTACAGCATCACGCTCTCTCTGCACTGCTCAAGCGCCCCAGCTGCATCCGCGGCTGCGAGCCTCGCCTCGCACAGCAGTTGGTGCGTGACAGCCAGATCTCGGAGCGCGTTTGCGCTCGCGCTGCGCTCGCGCAGAAGTCCCTCGCGAATCGCCAGCGTCTGCTCCAGCTCCGCGATTCCCTCCTCATACCGCCCCTCGAGCTTGAGCATGGATGCTATCCTCTCCCGCACGAGCGCCAGCAGCCGCCGCGTCGCCCACTCCTTCGCGCTGTCGCCCGGTACCGCGCGGAGCAGCGTGTGTGCCTCGCGGTACTCGAGCGTCGCGCCGGCGGCGTCGGAGAGGCTCGGGAGGTTCGGGTTGCCGAGCAGGTCGCCGAGCTTGATGTGACTCGTCGCCACCGCGCGTATGGCGCTGACGCTCCCAGGGTTCGCCGCCGCCAGATAGTCCCACTGCTCGAGCGCATCACGCGCGTGTCCGACGCCCTCCAGTACGCCGCCGCCCCACGCCAGCGCGTCGCTCATCTTCTCGTGCGCGAGCGCGAGCGTGCGACGCGCCGCGTGGTCGCTCGGATCTTCGGCCACGAGCGACTGCGCGATACTCAGCGCCCTCTCAAAGCTCAGCCGAGCCGCGGCGAGGTCACCGAGGTTGGCGGAGGTCGGATTGCCCTGCACCAGCCCCAGCTCCAGGTACGCCGCTGCGATCTCCCGCCGCAGCTCCGCGTCGTCGCTCGCCTGGCGGTAGAGCTCGTCGAGATGATCGAGCGCGCGCCTCACCAGCACTGCACGCACGGGGAGCGAGCCGGGGAGGTCGCTGATCGCATCGTGCACGTCGGTAACGAGCGCCCCGGCGAGCGAGCGCACATCCCGATACCGCTGCTCGGCCTCGGCCCTCGCGGCGTCGGCGCGCCGCGCCTGAACCGTCGTGGTCGTCGCGCCCGCCGCGAGGGCGAGCACGACGAGAGCGGAAGCGGTAACGACCGCCTCGTGCCGCCTCACGAACTTCCGCGAGCGATACCAGAGCGAGTCCCCGCGAGCGCGCACCGGCATCCCCGAAAGGTGACGGCCGATGTCATCGCGCAGCTCGTGCGCGGAGCAGTAGCGCCGCTCGGGTTCCTTCCTGAGCGCCTCGAGAACGATGGTGTCGAGATCACCAACGAGCCGCCGCACGAGCCTGGCGGGCGATGTACGCCGCGCCTCGGCGATGGCTCCGATTCTCGACTCTTCCGTCGCATTTCCGGTTCGCGCCGCGAGCCGCCGCACCACCTCCGAGGGCGGCCTCGGCTCCTCCTCGCATATCGCGCGGAGGAGCTCGGGCGTGGTACGGTGCTCCGAGCGAAAGGGCCGCTCCCCTGTCAACAGCTCGAAGAGCAGGAGTCCCAGCGCGTACACATCGCTCGCCGTCGTCACCGGCTCTCCTTTCACCTGCTCGGGCGCCGCGTACTCCGGCGTGAGCATCGCGATTCCGCTGCGCGTGAGCCGCGCGTCGCTCCGTCCTCCATCTTCCACGAGCGCGGCAATCCCGAAGTCGAGCAGCTTTACCACGCCTTCGCGCGTAACCAGGATGTTGAACGGCTTGAGATCGCGATGAACCACCAGGTGCCGGTGCGCATAGTGCGCCGCTTCGCACACGTCGAAGAAGAGAGCGAGACGCTCTCCGACCGTAAGGCGGTGCGCGTCGCAGTAGCGGTCGATCGGCTCGCCGTCCACGTACTCCATGACGAGATACGGGAGGCCCGAGTCGGTCACGCCGGCGTCGAGCAGCCGCGCAATGTTGTGGTGCTCGAGGCGTCCGAGCACTCGTCGCTCGAGCAGGAAGCGCCGCAGGTGCTCGGGTGAAGCGAGCCGGCCGTGACGGACGAGCTTGAGCGCGACAGTCGTTCCCACGTCTTCGCGCAGCGCCCGGTATACCACGCCCATCCCGCCCTCCCCGATCTCTCCAGCGAGCGTGTACGGACCGATTCTCTCGCCAGTGGCGAGCGTCCGCGGGGCGTCAGCGGGAAGCAATTGCGGGAAGAGCTCCGAGGTTCGCGTACCATCGAGCGACTCGAGGAGCGATTCCACCTCGCGGCGCAGCGTCGAGTCGTCCCTGCAAATGTGATCGAGGTACGTGACGCGCTCGCTCGCGTCGAGCTCCACCACGGAGTCGAAGATGTCGGACGCGCGGCGCTGCAGCTCGGCGTCGCTCAGGTGCAAGTCCTCCTCCTGGGGCCCGGCGTCGCTCACGGGTCAGTCTTCCGCGCCGAGCGCGCGGCCGAGCCACGCCTTGGCGAAGCTCCAGCGTCGGCGCACCGTGGCCACCGAGAGGCCGAGCGCCTCCGCGGTCTCCTCCAGAGTGAGGCCGCCGAAGTAGAGACACTCCACCGTGCGGCTCGCCTCCTCGTTTATGTCGGCGAGCCGCGTCAACGCCTCGTCGAGCTGCTGCACGTGCTCGGCCTGCTCATCGGAGAGCAGCTCGGCGACATCGTCGAGGGGAACCGCCACGCCACCACCGCCGCGCTTGGCCGCGTTGCGGGCGCGCGCGTGGTCCACGAGGATGGCGCGCATGGCGCGCGCGGACACGCCGAAGAAGTGCGCGCGGTTCTCCCAGCGCACGTCGCCCTGGTCCACGAGCCTGAGATACGCCTCGTTCACGAGCGCCACCGAGTCGAGCGTGTGGCCGGGCCGCTCGCGGGAGAGCTGGCTCCGCGCGAGCAGACGCAGCTCGCCGTAGACGAGCGGGAAAAGCACATCGACCGCGCCCCGCTCGCCGCTGCTCAGCGACTCCAGGAGTCGCGTGACCTCGTGCCGTGGAGGAGATGTCATGGCTCCGTAGAGGCACAACGATAGCTGGCAGCGGATTGCCCGCAAGACCCGGGCGCGGCGGACTGAAGGACGAGGGCCGCTTACAGCCGCACTCGACAGGAGCGCATCCGACGGGCACGGGCGGTGTGCACGAAGGGCGTGAGCACTTTCCCCTGCATTTTCCGCATGGATCCTCGAGTCCACCAACCCGAGAGGATCACATATGCGACGGACGACTACTACGAACCAGCGCGGGCGCACCATCGTGCTCGCACTTCTCACCGCCACCGCGATTGGCGCCTGCCGGGCAGCGTCGGGGGCGGACGCCTCCGCGACTCGTACCGAGTACGGCGATGCAGTGAAGATCGGCAACGGCACGGCGCGCGCGTACATCACGACCACGAAGGGCGTGCCCGAGGTGGGGGTAGCTCTGAGTGAGGGGGCGCTGCAGGGCCTCCCCGGCAAACACTCGCCGGGCGGAGTGATGGCGGAGGGACATACGACGTTCGAGAGCGTGCTCGACCTTCCTTCCCGCAACCCCACGCCATTCCGTCACGTGCTCATGAACTGGAATCCGGGCGGTCACGAGCCTCCGGGGATCTACGACAAGCCTCACTTCGACTTCCACTTCTACCGCATAACTACGAAGGAGCGGCTCGCGATCGATCCCGCCGACCCCGATTACCAGAGCAAGGCGGAGCTGAAGCCTGACGCGGCGTGGATCCCGGCGCGCTACATCATGCCCGCGCCGCTCGCCTTCGCGCGCATGGGTGTGCACTGGGTAGACACGACTTCCGCCGAGCTCAAGGGAGAGCCGTTCACGCGCACTTTCATCTACGGTTCGTGGAACGGCGAGATCATCTTCGCCGAGCCGATGGTCACGAAGGAATATCTCGAGACCAGGCCACAGTTCGGCGCCGCGCTTCCGGCTCCACCTCGCGGTCGGAGCGACGGCTTCTACCCCGAGGGGTACAGCGTGCGCTGGGACGCGGCGAAGAAGGAGTATCGGATCGCGCTGACCGGGCTCCGCCGGCGCGGATAGTCAGCATCACACGGACGAGCGGTGCGGTCCGCACCGCTCGTCCGTGTGATGCTGACTACCCTACTGCGCGACCAGGCGCTCGAAGCGCCGATCCCGCCGCAGGAGCACGAGGTTCGGATCCATACGCAGCCACGCCGGCGTGTATATGTCGGCGCGGAGACGTACGAGATCACTGAGCAGCGCCAGTGCACGCTCGTGATCTCCGCCCATCAGCCTGGTGCGCGCGGCGAGATATAAGACGTAGCCGAAATCGGGAGCCATCTTCACGGCACGTTCGGCTTCGGTCGCCGCGGGAGCGGGCTGGTTCGCGTACCCGAGAGCAAGCCCGTGGAGCGCGACGAGCATCGCCCGGTCGTTCTTCCGCCCGCCGATCCCACCGCCTCGTAGCTGCGCGGCGTACGACACCGCTGCCGTGTCGCCATACGCTCGCGCCGCGGTACGATCTCCGAGGAGCGCGTGCCCCTCCGCCACCGCCAGCGCCCAGTCCCCGCGGCCGCCGTCGAAATCTGCCGGGGTTAGCTCGATCATCTGCCGCAGTTGCGCGCTATCGAGCGTGGAGATCGCATCCTCTCGCAGCGCCATGTACGCCACAACGGGGCGCGATCCGAGCGCCGCCTCCAGCTCGTGGAGCACCCGTCGTATACGGTCGAGATCACCCTGCGCCATGGAGACGTGCACCTGCGTCCACGCGAGCGACAGACTGGTCGGGCGCAGAGCGCGGGCACGTCCGATGGCGTCCTGGGCGTCGGCGAAGCGCTGCAGGTGGACGTGTGCGTCGGCCAGGAGCTTCAGCACGTCCGGCGAGCGAGGGTCGAGACGCGTTGCAAGTGTGAGATCGGCGATCGCGGACTCCGTGTCACCGAGCTCCATCTCCATGCGGGCCGCGGTCGCCAGAACGTCGCTCCTGCTCGGCGAGGACACGAGCGCGGCGCGAAGCTGCCGCAGCGCGGTCTCCGGGTCGCCGTTCACGATGTACGCGTAGCGGGCCGCGGCGACTCGCGTCTCCACTGTGCTCGGCGCCAACGCCACCGCCCGCCCCAGTGCGCGCTCCGCGACGCGGGCATCCGCAACCTGCCCACCGCCGAGCCGGAAGAGGTTCACCTGGGTCACGGACAGCGCCGCCCAGGCGTCCGCGAAGGTCGAGTCGATGTCCAGCGCGGTCTGCAGTTCGGCCGATGCCGCGCGAAGAGCCGCGACCGCATCCTCGCCGCTCGTGAGCTCGCGGGCGCGGAGATAGTGCGCGTACGCATCCAGATCGCGCGTCGGCCGACTCGCCAGCATGCGGCGCGACTGATCCCCGATCGCGACGTCGAGCGCTTCGGCGACGCGGCCGGCCACCTCGGTCTGCACGCGGAACACGTCTGTCAGCTCGCCATCCATCGGCTCCCCCCAGCGCGTCGTGCCGCTCGACGCCTGGATCAGCTCGGGGCTCACCTGCACTCTGCCACCGCCGGCGCCTCCCTTCGCCCAGCGTACGCGGCCCACGAGGATGTAGTCCACGCCGAGCTCGCGCGCGATGTCGCGTGGCGACTTGGCCGTGCGTCGGTATTCGTTGGAGCTGTACGAGGCCGTCACCTGCAGCCCCGGCAGCGCCGCGAGCTTTCCGCGGATCGCATCGGTGACGCCGTCGGCGAAGTAGGCGTCGCTCGAGTCGCCGAGGTTGTCGAAGGGGAGCACCGCGAGCGTCTTCACGGCATCCGGCGCGGCGCCAGCCACACTGCCGACCGGCCGGCGCGCGCGCTGCCAGGCGAGGAGCGCGCCAATGCTCAGGAGCACGACCACTCCGACTGCTACGAGAACGGCGCGCAGACGCGAGGTCCGGCGGCCGGCATGCAACCCGGGCCACGACGTCATGGATGAGCCGCCCACGCGCGCTATCGTCGACGCGGTCGTGTCGCCGGATATGACGAGCTTCGCGAGAGCGTCCACCACCTCCTCGGCGTGCTGGGGCCGATCAGCGGGACGTTTCTCGAGCAGACGCATCACCAGCGCGGCGAGCGCGGGCGGAAGGCCGGCGCGGCGGCGCAGTATGGGCTCCGGTTCCTCGCTCATCACCGCAGCGAACGTCGGCAGCGGCGGCCGGTTCGCGAAAGGCGGCGCCCCGGTCAGCATCTCGTACGCGACGCAACCGAGCGCGTACAGATCCGCCCTGTGATCCACCGTCGGGTCGCCAGCCGCCTGCTCCGGTGCCATGTATGCGAGTGTGCCGACCGCCGCACCGCCGGTCGTGAGGGCATCCAGAGAGCCGATCGCGGTTGACATCCCACCGACGGTCGCGGTTGCGAGTGCCTTCGCGATGCCGAAGTCTGCGACGATGGCGTGGCCATGCTCGATGAGTATGTTGTCCGGCTTGAGGTCGCGGTGTACGACACCCTGGCGGTGTGCGTACGCGAGCGCATCGGCGATCTCCGATAGCAGCCGCACCGCGTCGCGCACTGGTAGCTCGCCTTCGCGCTCGAGCCGCTGCCGGAGCGCCTCTCCCTCGACGAAAGGCAGCGTGTAGTACAGCACGCCGTCCCGCTCGCCCGCCGAGAGAAGTGGAATGAGGTGCGGATGGTGCAGGCGGGCCGCGAGCTGAACCTCGCGCCGGAATCGCTCCGTGCTCACGCTGGCAGCCATCTCGGGTGGCAAGGTCTTCACGACCACGGTGCGCCCGAGCGCCACCTGCTCGGCGACGAACACTCGCGCCATGCCACCTCCGCCGAGCTCGCGGAGGATGGTGTATTCGGCGCCGAGCGTGGATTGCAACCGCGCCCGGAAGTCGGCCGGTGGTGTCACACGACCCGCTCGGGAGACGATGGCCCTACACTACAAGCGCAGGGGCGCGCGGGCCAGAGGGAGTCCGCGCTCGGGAAGCATTGGCGCGCCCAGGAAGCTCAGCGCGCCCCAGCCAGGTAATCCACAGCCAGCGCTGCCATGGCGCGTACGCCGACGGGGAGCGCGCGCTCGTCGGCGAAGAACAGCGGCGAGTGGTTCGACGGCGCCTTCGCCGGATCCTGTCCCGGCGGAACGATGCCGAGGTTGATGAACATCCCCGGCGCGCGCTGCGCGAAGTACGAGAAATCCTCGGAGGCCAGGTTCACGTCCATCTCGTGGACCATCTTCTCACCCGCGGCCCACTGCAGTGACGGAATCATCCGCTCCGTCAGCGCGGCGTCGCTCACGTTGACGGGATAGCCCGAATCGATGCTCACCACTGCTCTGGCACCCGAAGCCTCGGCAACGTGGGTGGCGGTCTTCACGAGCCGCTGGATCACCTGCTGCCTGATTCCCGGGTCGAGAGTCCGGATGGTACCGTTCAGGTAGGCGCTGTCCGGTATGATGTTGTTGCGCACTCCGGCATTGAATATCCCGAAGGTGAGCACGGCCATGGACTGCGTGAGGTCGATCTGCCGGCTCACGATGGTCTGCGCAGCGAGGACGATCCCCGACGCGACCACGATCGGATCGATACCGCCCGACGGATGCGCTCCGTGCGTCTGCTTGCCGTGAACTATGATGGTGAACTCGTCGGACGACGCCATCATCGGCCCCGCGAGGTAGCCGATGTGGCCGAGGCTGTCGGGCACCACGTGGAGCCCGAACACCGCGTCCACCTTCGGGTCGTCCATCGCTCCATCCTCGATCATCGGCTCGGCGCCACCCGGACCTTCCTCCGCCGGCTGGAAGAGGAAGACTACCGTACCGGGGAGATCAGATCGCATTCCCGCGAGGACTTCCGCGACCCCCATCAGTATCGCCACGTGGTTGTCGTGCCCGCACGCGTGCATGACGCCTACCTCGCGGCCGTTGTACATCGCTTTCACGGTAGACTTGAATGGCACATCCACCAGCTCGGTCACGGGAAGTGCATCCATGTCGGCTCGAAGCGCGACGACCCGCCCGGGCTTGCCACCACGCAGAACGCCCACGACGCCGTGCCCGCCTACGTCGGTGCGCACATCTATCCCCAGCGAGCGAAGGTGATCGGCGACCAGCTTCGACGTACGGACCTCGTGCGTGCCGAGCTCCGGGTGCTGGTGAATGTCCTCGCGCCAGGCGACGACTTTCGGCGTGACGCGCTCCGCGCCGGTCGCGATATCGGCGTGGAGCTTCGCCTGCGCCGCGTTGCCGCGGGATTGCGCGGCGGCGAGCGCGGGGAGGAGCAGGAGCGGGAGGGCGAGCGATAGCGAGCGGCGCATGCGCATGTGACACCAGTCGGGTGATTGGATCGCTCTACTCTACGAGCGCGCACGCACCTCGGCCAGAGCCGACCGTCTCGCGGCGCGAGACG
>DATCXR010000181.1:0-2016 GCA_036565685.1 Gemmatimonadaceae bacterium | reverse complement strand
AGAAGCGGGAGCGCCACGAGCCGTGCCTGGTGCTCGGGGCGCGCCAGAGCCGCGGTGCGCGGCACGAGCTTTCCCACGAGCACGTGCAGGTAGACGGCGAGCGCCGCGGCCACGATAATTGCTGCGACACCAGCGCCCGTGCGCGCGGGCTCGACGATGGTGTAAAGCCACCCCGCCAGAACCCAGCCGATACCGATGCTCGTCAGAGATGTACCGAGCGCGCAGGCAGCGAGGGTGTTGGCGGGGCTCGAAGCTACGCGGAAGGCGGCGCGGGCCAGGCGATCGTCGCGTCGCGCCATCGCTTCGAGGCGTGGCAGCCGCGCGCGCAAAATGGCGAACTCGGCCATCACGAAAAACGCGTTCGCCAGTACAAGTAGAACGATGACCACTATGCGCACCAGCACGCTCTGATACTAATGGCTCATTCGCATGCCGGCCACCACCACGGCCCTGGCGATCATGGCGCGCTCCACAGCCGCGCCGCGCACGGCGACTCGTCCGATCCCGGGCACGTTCGAAAGCTGCGTCTCGCGCTGGCTGTCACGCTCGTCGTTCTCGTAGCCGAAGTGATCGGCGGGATCGCATCCAACTCGCTGGCGTTGCTGGCCGATGCCGGTCACATGCTCACCGATGTCGCCGCACTCGCGCTCTCGCTGTTCGTGTCCTGGTTCAGCATGCGTCCCGAGACACCGAGGCGGACGTACGGCTACGTGCGGCTCGAGATCCTGGCCGCCTTCGTGAACGGGGCCGCGCTCCTGGTGATCTCGGCCTTCATCGCATGGGAGGCGATCGCCCGTCTCCGAGCGCCGGAGCCGGTGGGGGGCGGGCTGATGCTCGTGATCGCGCTGATCGGTTTGCTCGCCAACGTCATCTCGGCGTTCGCGCTCCACGGGGCGAGCGACGCGAGTCTCAACGTGCGCGGCGCGTATCTGCACGTCCTCAGCGATCTCCTCGGATCGGTGGGGACGGTGCTGGCCGCGGTGATCATCCGCTTCACTGGGTGGCTGCCGGCTGACCCGATCGTATCGATCCTGGTCACGCTGCTCATAGTGCGAGGAGCGTGGAGGCTGGTGCGGGAGTCGGTGGACGTGATGCTCGAATCCACACCAGCGCACATCTCCCTGGGCGGCGTGCGGGCGCAACTCGAGGCGATCCCCGGCGTGGAGTCGGTGCACGACCTCCACGTGTGGACGGTCACGTCGGGCGTGGTGGCCATGAGCGCACACGCGATCGTGCGCGAGCCCGAGCGGCAGCAGCACGTCCTGGAGCACGTGCACGACGTGATGCGCCTCTTCGGTATCCAGCACGTCACGATCCAGCTCGAGCGACAGGAGATGTACGAGCGGGAGAGGCATCTGCACGCGTGACCCGGCCCGGCGCGGAATCGTCTGTATATCGACTCCAACAGCGTAGCCAGTGAATGAATTCGGGTGCTAGCTCGTCGTCAATTGACGCGTACAGGATCGAGAAGGAGCGGCTGGAGGTGACGATCACTCTGGAGGGCAGCGGAGAGCTGCACGGCTACATCTTCCTCCAGCCCAAGGTGTACGGGTACGCGAGCCACTCCGAACCGGCCGCGCTCTTCAACGACCGGGAGCTCTTCTTCCCGCTCGAGCTGGACAACGGCGATGTGCTGCTGCTCTCCAAGGCGAGGGTGTCGGACATCTCCGGACTCCCGCTTGCGGACGAGGACGAGCTCGTTCGCGCGAGCTCACCGATGGCCCTGGTGGAGGTTACCCTCGCGGGCGGGGTGACCCGTCTCGGCTCGATGCGTCTCGAGGTGCGTGCCGATCGCCCCCGCCTGCTCGACTATCTCAACGACAACAGTCAGCGCTTCCTCATGCTCTACAGCGACCACGGCGTCCGCCTGGTGAACCGGAAGCTGATCGAGCGCGTGCGGCCACTAGACTGACATGGCGCAACTCGACAAACTTCTCGCGAAGCTCGGCGACCGCGAGACGAGCGTGCTGCGCCTGGCCGAGGATGAGACGGCGCGGCTCGAGAGTGGCAGCGGCG
>DATCXR010000161.1:0-2620 GCA_036565685.1 Gemmatimonadaceae bacterium | reverse complement strand
TGGAACGGCGCCGCGAGCCACACGCTCCGTCGAGGCCGCAGAGGCGGGCAACGACCGGACGGGGGCCGCCGACTCACTCCCTGCATCCGAGCTGGGCGACCGGCACGTCCAGGACATAGCGGAATTTCTGCAGAGTCGCGTCGCGGGCCTTCGCGTGATCCGGGCCGACAATGGCGACATCTCGTTGCTAATCCGCGGTGGCGACATGGCCTTTCGTCGTGAGAGCGACGGCTCGACCTCGGCGGAATCGGCCGGGGAACCGCTCATCATCATCGACGGAATGCCTGTCAGCGACGGACAGGTCAGCAACACACTCCGCGCGCTGAATCCAAAAGAGATCGAGAACATCCAGGTCCTCAAGGACGTCAGCTCCACGTCGTCCTACGGGATGCGCGGCGCACACGGGGTAATTCTCATAACGATGAAGAAAGACAACTGAGTAGCGCGCGGGAGCTCGATGCGAGCTCCCGCGCCGCCGGGTGCCCTTGGCGTTGACGCGTCCCGCGCTCCCGGACTACGATTGCAAGGCCTCACGACTTCAGACAAACTCGCCGTGCCGACTCCAACCATCGCCCACCTCCGTACCGAAGTCCTCCGCGCCAATCTCCACCTCTCTCGCAGCGGGCTCGCTCTCTACACGTTCGGGAACGCGAGCGCCATCGATCGCGCCAGCGGCCTGGTGGTGATAAAGCCGAGCGGCGTGCCGTATGAGGAGATGCGCGAGGAAGATCTGGTGGTCACGGATCTCGATGGCCGGATCGTGGAGGGCGAGCTGCGGCCATCATCGGATCTCCCGACCCACCTCGTTCTATACAACGCCTTCAGTTCCATCGGCGGCGTGGTGCACACGCACTCGCACTACGCCACGGTGTGGGCGCAGGCGGGGCGCGAGATCCCGTGCATGGGCACCACGCACGCCGACTACTTCAGGGGCCCGGTGCCGATCACCGATATACTCGAAGAAGGCGAGATCACCTCGGAGTACGAGGCGAACACCGGACACGCGATCGTGCGCAGGTTCCGCGATCTGGATCCGGATGAGATGCCGGCCACCCTCGTGGCCGGACACGCCAGCTTCTGCTGGGGACCCACGGTGTCGGACGCGGTGCACACCGCGGAACTGCTCGAGACGGTGGCGCACATGGCGTACGATACTGCCTCCATCAACCCGGCGGCCGCGCCGATCTCGAATCACCTGCTCGACAAGCACTTTCTCCGCAAGCACGGAGCACAGGCATACTACGGCCAGCGGTGAGCGATGTCATCCCCGCGAAAGCGGGGATCCATGTCAGCCGGACAGAACATGGATCCCCGCTTTCGCGGGGATGACCGTTGAATGGTCCCCGCTTTCGCGGGGATGACCATTGAATACGGCGCTGGCTGGATCTGAACCCGTCGTTCAGCTCTCCGCGCGTACCTCGGCGGCTATCGCGCGCAGCTCGGGGAGGACCTCTCCGATCGAGACGGCTTCCGACTTCGGATCGCCGAGCGCGAAGTAGAGCTTCCGGTACATGGCGTACAGCCGTTCGTACGTCGCGCGCGAGGCGGGGTCGGGACTCACCGTGCGATACGGCGGGCAGAGCGCCTTCTGCGCCGCCTCGATGGACGGGAACGCACGGGCCGCCACGCCGGCAACGAGCGCGGAGCCCAGACTCGTCACCGGACGCTCGGGAACGAGCACCGGCTTGCCGAGCACGTTCGCGTACACCTGGTTCAGCACCTCGCTCTTCTGCGGGATCCCGCCCGCATGGATCACTCGCTCCACCGGCACGCCGCGCTCGTTCATCCTCTCGAGGATGATCCTCGTGTGAAACGCGGTCCCCTCGATCGCCGCGAAGAGCTCGTCGCGTGCGGTGTGCTGAAGGTTCCAGCCCAACGTCACTCCGCCCAGCCGCGGGTTCACCAGAACTGTTCGGTCGCCGTTGTCCCAAGTCATGCGAAGCAGCCCGGTCTGTCCGGCACGATACTCATCCATCCCGGCAGCGAGCTCGCGCACGGTGGTCGATGCACGCTTCGCCACGGCTTCGAAGAGATCGCCGGTCGCCGAGAGCCCCGCCTCGATCCCCATGAATGCGGGGTGTATCGATCCCTGCACGACTCCGCACACGCCGGGCACATACTCGGATCGCTCAGCAATCGCCATGATGCAGGTGGCGGTGCCAACCACGTTCACCACATCGCCCTGTGCGATCCCCGCTCCTATCGCGTCCCAGTGCGCGTCGAAGGCGCCCACGGGAATCGGGATCCCCTCGGAGAGGCCGAGCCGCGCGGCCCACTGTGGCGAGAGATAGCCCGCTATCCTGTCGGAGGTGAGGTAGCGCCCCTGTAGCTTCGCGCCTATTCCCACGAGCAACGGGTCGACCTTGCCGAAGAAATCGTCCGACGGAAAGCCGCCGAGGTCGCGGTGCCAGAGCCACTTGTGCCCCATGGCGCACACGCTGCGCGGCACGTCGCACGGATCGGTGATGCCGCAGAGCACCGCCGCCACCATGTCGCAGTGCTCGAGCGCGGTCACGAAGTGGAGGCGGCGGTCGGGGTTGTGGCGCAGCCAATGAAGCAACTTGGCGAAGCCCCACTCCGACGAGTACACGCCTCCACATCGGTCTATGGCGGGGAGCCG
>DATCXR010000158.1:0-8539 GCA_036565685.1 Gemmatimonadaceae bacterium | reverse complement strand
TATCAGGGTGATCACGCGCTGACCTGTACACGCTCTCCGCGTGCATTGACGACGCCCTCCTTGTTAGGCACCTCGAAGTACTCGTTCTTGCTGAAACGTCCCACGGCCGGCTCGATGAAGTCGCGGACGTCATCGATCGTGTCCGCCTCCCACACGCAGATTGCGCGCGTGCCATCCGTGGTCGGGAAGGTGTGGTGGAGCTTGATCGTCGGTGGCATCTGCGACAGGGCCGATTCGGCCGTGCTGAAGAAGCTGTCCGGGTCGGAGATGCGGTGTTCGATGAGGACGTACATGGGTCCCTCCTGCAATTGGAACCGACGCGGTGGACTGTCCATCCCGCACCGACGTGCCATGTTTGTCAAGCTCGACGATTATCGTTTGCCGTAGACCCGACTCTCGCGCTCCGGAATAGACCCTCTTGCGTTACTTTACTTTGTATTATAAAGTCCTCTGTACAACCAAACCAGAATACCTATGCCTCGACCACATCCAGACCCGGCGGCCTGCCCGGATACCGCGGCCGCGCCCGACGCACCAGCCACGAAACAGCCGGTGCTGCCGGCCGCCATCCTCTCCCCGCGCGCCCTCGTCGCACGCGACGCGCTGCTCGCCGCCGCACTCCTCGGCATCACCGCCGATCCGCTGCTCCGGAACGGACCGTGGGGGATCGGACTCCTCATCTGGATGCTGCAGTTCGCCGCGATAGTGGTCGCTCTCGTGCGACGGGACGGACGTCCCCTCTCGCGCGAGGGTCGTATCTGGCTCGGCATCGCCGTGCTCTTCGCCGGCGGCCTGTCGTGGCGCGACTCGGGGCTGCTCCACTTCTTCGACGTGCTGGCGATGCTCTCGGCGCTCGTGCTCCTCGCCATGAGCATCGATGCGATCCCGGTGCCCGGTCTCGTCGCAGCACGCATCCGCGACCTGATTCGCGCCGCGTTTGGAACGGGCATCTCCGTCGCCGTCGGCGCCGTCCCGCTGCTGCTGGCCGATGCCGAGCTCCACGCCGCACCGCGGCCGTCGGGCGAGGTGGGCATCAGGCGGATCGGCAAGGCGGTGTTGATCGCCGCGCCCGTGTTCGTCGTCTTCGCTCTTCTGCTCGGCAACGCCGATCCGGTTTTTGGATCGCTCGTCACTATTCCGGACTTCCGCATCGACGTCGCGCTGTCACACGTCATCATCGCCGGCTTCTTCGCATGGGTGACGGCGGGATGGCTGCGGCGCTCGCTGCTGGCACAACCCGCTAGTGCCGGCGCTCCGGCCACGCCGCTCCCGTTCACGGTCGGCGCCACGGATGTGACGTTCGCGCTCGGCGCGCTGAACGCGTTGTTCGCGGCGTTCGTCATAGTGCAGATAGGCTGGCTGTTCGGTGGCGAGGCGCTCGTGCTCAGGACCACGGGACTCGGCTACGCCGAGTATGCTAGGCGCGGCTTCTTCGAGCTGATGTGGGTGGCCGGCCTACTGTTACCGGTGCTGCTCGGTGCGCATGCCCTCATCCCGGATTCGGATTCGCGCGCGCTCCGCCTCTATCGGCGGCTCGCGATCCCGCTGGTCGTGCTCCTCGGCGCCATACTCGTGTCGGCTGGCGCGCGCATGAAGCTGTACGTCCACTACTACGGAATCTCCACCGACAGATTGTACGCCTCGGCGGTCATGATCTGGCTGGTGATAGTGTTCGCGTGGCTCGCGTTCACCGTGCTGCGTTCGCGTCCGCGCACCTTCGCGACAGGACTGGTGACCAGCGCGTTCGCGGTACTCTTCGCGCTCAACGTCCTGAATCCGGATGCACTGGTGGCCCGGTCGAACCTGGCGCGCGATGCCGCGGTGCCCGCGAACGGAGCGGGGACGGATCTGCGATACGTCGCGACGCTGGGCGGAGATGCTGTGCCAATGGTGGTGTCTGCGTTGACGGCGCCGGGCGGCGTCGGCGACAAGGTAGCTGCTAGCGACCGGTGTACCGCGGCGGCCACACTCCTCCACCGCTGGTCAGAGGAAGGGCGTGCTGGGGGATACCAGAGCTGGACGCAGTGGAACGTTGCGCGGGCCCGGGCGATGCGAGCGGTGAATGCTCACGAGGCCGAGCTGCGGCAGCTCGCCTGCACCAGGACCACCACAGAGGTCATCACGCTGCCGGCGTCTCCCTGACGGGGCCTGCACGGGGCGCAGCGCTGTGAGAGACCCGAATCGAGGACCGTGCCGGGGTTGACTCAACGTCCGGCACTTCCGTAGCGTATCCCAGTATCTTCTCGGCAGTGCTCTGGCATACGCTTCCATCGTCCGGTAGCCCCACGGTAGCCCCATAGATTCGTGACCTCCTCCTATCGTCCCGTATCCGCCGCCGCGCTCGCAGCGCTGGTGCTGATGTTCGCCGGTCCCGCCGCCGCCCGGGCACAACACTCGATGGCGGGGATGAGCGGGCACGCCAAGATCACGATCCCCGACAGCGTCATCTATACCGTGGCGGACGTCGAGTTCATGCAGGGGATGATCGCCCACCACGCGCAGGCCATTTACATGTCGCGGATGGCGGAGGCGCACCACGCCAGCCCGCGGCTGATCAAGCTCGCGAACAAGATCGATCAGTCGCAGGTGGCGGAGATCGCCATCATGCAGGAGTGGCTCCGCCGTAACGGTCAGTTCGTCCCCGATACTTCGTCGTGGCACACGGTGCGGATGGCGGGGATGCTGACCGATGAGCAGCTGAAGGAGCTCGACGCGTCGAAGGGCGCGGAGTTCGACCACGCCTTCCTCACCATGATGATCCAGCACCACGAGGGCGCGCTGCAGATGGTCGACGACCTCCTGAACACGCCACTCGCTGCTCAGGATGTCGACGTCGGCGTCTTCGCGAACGACGTCGTCACCGTGCAGACCGCCGAGATCGGCGCGATGCAACGAATGCTCTCCCAGATGTCCGACAAGTAAGCCACACTCGCCACTACCCGGAGCTCAACCAGATGCACCTCCCCCGCAGGGCGTTCGCGCTCGTCGCGTCTCTGATCTTCGTCCCGTCGTTCCTCGCAGCGCAGACGTATCCCAGCAACAACGATCCGCGCAACGACCTGAAGCCCGGTCGGTTCGACGCCGGCGTGGCCGCCAGCAACATGCGCCTCGTTTCGTTCTCGCCGAAGCCGGCCGCGTTCGACACGGCGCGTGGGCTGACGTTCATCAACTCCGATCTCGCCTTCAGCGGCAAGTACGTCTACCAGGGGAACTTCGCCGGCTTCACCGTGTGGGATGTGAGCAACCCCGCGAAGCCGAAGGTCGCTTCCGTGGTCTCGTGCATCACCTCTCAGGGCGACCCGTCCGTATACGGGAACCTGCTCTTCATTTCCGCGGAGGGAAACGCGAACCGCAACGACTGCGCGAAGGGCGGAGTGAAGGACCCGAAGGATCACATGACGGGCGTTCGCATCTTCGATGTCTCCAACCCCGCCGAGCCGCGTCTCATAAAGAACGTACAGACGTGCAAGGGGTCGCACACGCACACGATCATCCCCGATCCCAAGGACAAGGGCGTCATCTACATCTACGTATCGGGGAGCCGGGATGCACGTCCGGACACTGAGTTGGCGGGGTGCAAGAACGGGACTGATCCCGCCGATCCCACGAACTCGCTCTACCGGCTCGACGTGATCAGGGTTCCGCTCGCGCATCCGGAGCAGGCAGCGGTGGTGACGGGCGCGCGCATCTTCACCGGGCTGGATCCCGCGCCGCGCGCGGAGGGTCGGCCGGAGCGCCGCAACCGCGACGGCACCCCCAGGATCCCGAGGGGCCCGTGGAACTGTCACGATGTCACCGCGTACCCCGCCGAGCATCTCCTCGCCGGCGCGTGTGCGAGCTACGGCCTGCTGGTGGACGTCTCGAATCCGATGAAGCCGGTGCGCCTCGATGCCGTGGCCGATACGAACTTCTCGCTCTGGCACACGGCCGTCTTCAGCAACGACGGCAAGAAGGTGGTGTTCACGGATGAATGGGGCGGCGGCACGGGGCCGATGTGCCAGGCCACTTCCATGATGGAGATGGGCGGCAACAAGATCCTCACCATCGACTCGAAGGGGAAGTACACGCAGCACTCGTACTTCAAGATTCCCACGGCGCAGTCGGCGCAGGAGAACTGCGTGTCGCACAACGGCGGGCTCGTTCCCGTGCCGGGGCGCGACATCATGGTGCAGGGGTGGTATCAGGGTGGAATAAGCGTGATGGAGTTCACCGACCCAGATCATCCGAAGGAGCTGGCGTACTTCGACCGCGGACCGATCGATCCGCCGCCGAGTGGCGTGGTGCAGGCCACCGAGACGACGGATGGTCGGCGCACCCGCGGCACGATCGGCGGCTCGTGGGGCGCCTACTGGTGGAACGGTCTGATCTACTCCTCGGAGCTCGACCGTGGCTTCGACATTCTCGAGCTGCTGCCGAGCGACGAGCTGTCGAAAAACGAGATCGAGGCTGCGAAGCTCGTGAAGTTCGAGCAGTACAACCCGCAGAGCCAGCCAAAGGTGGTGTGGCCGGCCGCGTTCCCGGTGGTGCGCTCGTACCTCGACCAGCTGGTGCGCGGCAACGGGCTCGCGTCGGCGCGGTCCACTGCCATCGGTAACGCGCTCGACGCTGCCGAGAAGGCGAGCGGCAAGGCGCGGCGCGATGCGCTGAACAAGCTGGCCGCGCAGGTGGACAGGGACGTGAACGGCGCCAGGGACCAGAAGCGGGTGAAGGAGATGTCCGCGGCGATCAGGGCGCTCGCGAAGGCGACGAAGTAGCGGGAAACCCTTGGCTTCCACGTTCTGCTGGTAGAGTGCCGGCCTGATGCCTCCGTGAGAAGGTGTCAGGCCGGACTGGCATCTGCGGGCACGAAAGAGTATCGAAAGGGTATCGGCGAGCACGTACGCCTTCACCCGAGCGAACCCGGGGGTCACATGGATCGTGTCCGGCAGGACATTCGTCTGGCGCTTCGCGGTTTCCGCCGCACACCGGGCTTCGTCGCCACCGCGGTGATCATCCTCGCGCTCGGCATCGGCATGTCGGTCGCGATGTTCACACTCTTCCGGACGGTGCTCGTACGCCAGCTGCCGGTAGTGGATCAGGATCGCGTCGTCGTCATGTGGACGTACGCCGGGGATCCGACCGCCGACGCGGTGACGGGCACGAAGGGTCTCTCCGTGGTACGGGCGTCGGCGACATCGCGCGGCAGCTCCTCGTCGAGTCGATCGCGATAGCGGCGTCTCGGGGCGTTGCTCATGTCGAGCTTCGGCGCCGTCGCACTGCTCCTGGCCGCGATCGGACTCTTCGGCGTGATGGCGACGCTGGTGCGCGATCAGACGCGTGAGATCGGAGTGCGCATGGCGCTGGGCGCCACGCCGGGTCGCGTTCGGGTAGAAGTGCTCCGCCGTGCCGGCGTCATCGCGGGGCTCGGCGTCATCGTCGGATTCGTTGCGGCGCTGCTAACGTCGCGGCTGTTGACTGTGCTGCTTTTCCATGTGAGTCCGACCGATCCCATTTCGCTCGGCGTAGCGTGCTTCGTGCTCCTGGGAGTCGCGGCCGCCGCCGCGTATCTACCCGCGCGGCGCGCGACGTCGATAGATCCGGCTCAGGCGCTGCGTGCGGAGTGAGGCGGTGCGCCACAGCCCGCGCGACGCGGCGCGCATCGCGGATCACGGCTGGACAACGCTCCGCCAGGATGGCATGGTGGTCTGGAGCAGCGTCAAGCGCATCCTTCGTGACTGGAGTAGAATTTAGCGTATGTGGCTGATGATGGTTCTCCTTAGCTCGCTCCCCTGGTTGCTTCTGGGCGGAGCGGGGTTGTGGCTCGGGCTCCGTGCAGTCCGTGCGTTGGAGCGGCGCGGCTCGGCGAACGCCGAGTTCGCAGCCCTTCGCGAGCGCCTTCAGATGCTCGAGGACCAGGTAACGGAGCAGGGAGAATCCGTCCGCCGTCTCACCGATGGTCAGGAGTTCACGCAGCGCCTGCTCCTCGAGCGCGCGCGGCCCGAGGGCGAGCAGGAGAAGAGCACGCCGGCGAGGTAGAGGACCATCTATCCTCTCGTCTGGCGGCATTGCGAATCCACACATAGAGGCAGCACCATGAAGGAGATAGCGGAGCTCTTTCACCGGATCACGCTCGGCGTCTATGTCGTCGGGGTCGCACATGACGAGCGACGCGATGCGCTCACTGCTGCCTGGGTCATGCAGGCGTCGTTCGATCCGCCGCTACTGGCGCTGGGCATCAACCCGCTGAACGCCTCGTACGCGCTCCTTCACGGCAGCGGTACCTTCACGGTCAACGTACTGAAGCAGGGGCAGCTGGATGTCGCCCGGCGATTCGGAACCGAGTCGGGAAGGGAGCACGACAAGCTGGCGGGCGTACGCTGGCATCCGGGCCACGGCGGTGCTCCCATCCTGGATGAGGCGCTGGCGTACTTCGACTGCGAGCTCGCAGGCAGCCTGCATGCTGGCGACCACGAGATAGTGCTCGGCCGCGTCATCGATGGACGGATACTCGCCCACGATGCCGTGCCGATGTCGTACGCGGAGACAGAGGACATGGATGGGAGCAGCGCTCTGTATCCGACGAGGTTCTGACGGACCACAGGCTCGTGTGTGAGCATCAGGGTAGTGTGCGGGCAAGTGGCGATTTGCAGACGACAGCGTTCCTGGCCGACGCGATGCTCGGCCGGCTGGCCCGCTGGCTCCGGGTAATAGGGACCGATGCTCTCCAACTCCCGCTCGAGACGCCGGATGCGGTTCTCGTGGAGCGGGCGCGAGAAGATGCCCGAGTGCTCCTCACGCGCGATCGTCACCTGATTCGCGAGCTGCGGCCCGAGCGAGTGTGGGCGGTCCAATCGGAGGTTCCGCTCGAGCAGCTGGCCTCCGTGGTCCACGAGTTCGAGTTGCGGCGCCCAGCGGAGCTGATGACGCGGTGTCTGATCTGTAACTCGCTGCTCCTCGAGCTGGGGCCCGATGCCGCCAGTGTTTCATTGCCTCCCTCTGCACGAGGGTTGCCCGGACCGGTGCGACATTGTCCGACGTGCAGCCGCGTATACTGGCGTGGCTCACATGTGCGACGCATGGAGGCCGCGCTCGCGGCAGCGCTGCCGGGGTGGCGCTGATCGATCGCGCCGACGCCGAGACCGATCGTACGTAGCCGCCGGCAGCGCCGCGATATATTTCAGGAGCTGGGCATAGCTCTAACCGCGATGTGACATGCCACGTATAGTCTCATTCCTCCCCGCCGCGACCGAGATCGTCTGCGCACTAGGTGCGGGTGACGAGCTCGTGGGTCGGTCGCACGAATGCGATTACCCGGCGAGCGTGCATGCGCTGCCGGTGGTCAGCAGGCCAGCGCTGTCGCTCGACGGTTTGAGTCAGGCAGAGATAGACGCCGCCGTGGCTGGGCGGCTCGCGAGCGGCGAAAGTCTGTACGTCGTCGATGAATGCCTCCTCGATTCTCTCGCGCCCGATGTGATCCTCACGCAGGACCTATGTCAGGTATGCGCGCCATCGGGCAACGAGCTGACGCGCGCGCTGGCGTCGATTCCTTCGCGCCCCGAGGTGCTGTATCTCACGCCGCGTACGCTCGCGGAGATCGATGCGAACATCGTCGAGGTCGGCCGCGCGATCGGACGCGAGGCGGAAGCACGCGCGCTGGTGGCACGCAATCATGAGCGAATCTCGCGACTCCAGCGTTCAGAGCGCCGGCGCCGCGTGATGTTTCTCGAGTGGACCGATCCGCCGTACTGCGCGGGCCACTGGGTGCCGGAGATGATCGAGCTCGCGGGCGGCGAGGATCCGCTCGGACGTCCAGGAGCCGACTCGGTTCGCGTCTCCTGGGACGATGTACGTGCCGCAGAGCCGGAGATCGTCATCGTGGCGCCATGCGGCTACGGGCTCGCCGAAGCCGAGCAGCTGGTAAGCACGCTACCGGAGATTCCGGGAGCACGTGTGGTACCGGTGGATGCGAACGCCTATTTCGCGCGCCCGGGACCTCGGTACGCGGAGGGAATCGAGCTCCTCACCGGTATTTTCTCCAGTGAGGAGCTCGGGTCACAACACACCGCCTGACGCCACGACGCTTACTGCCGCGATGGCCCGCTCCCTCCCATAGCATTACCCGTCGCTTCCCACTTCGGAATCCGCCCGCTCGTCCAGGGCGCGCCAGCGGCCTCGGCGGAATCCTCCAGGCGCTCGAGGTCCACCGTGACGAGCGTCCGCAGCTGAGCGAGGACGTTGCCGAACTCAGATCCTACGATGTCGTACTGGTGCTTCTGCGTGTTGGTGGCATCGCCGAGCGTGGATGACCAGAGGCCGTTGGTGATGTCGTTCAGCCGGCTGAGCAGCGACGGAGGGAACGACTCGCTCCGCCTCGCCGCGGTGCGATCGCCGGTGAGCGAAGTCTGGATGTCGCGCAGCTTGCTCTCCAGCGCTCGCGTGTCAGAGAAGAGCTTCGCATCCGCGGAGGGCGTTGCCTGCAGCGCGCGCTCGAGGAGATTCAGACGGTTCATCGTCTCGGTCGCGAGCGCGTTCGCGCCGAGTACCGCGCGCGCGAGCTTCG
>DATCXR010000138.1:0-5793 GCA_036565685.1 Gemmatimonadaceae bacterium | reverse complement strand
CGGCGGCGGGAGATACATGTAGTAGCCGTACGTGTGCTCCACAGTCGTGATCGCGAGCGCCGGGAAGCGCGCGGCGAGACGGCGGAGCGTGGCCACGGTCGGAGCGCAAGTGACCGGGGTCCTGAGCCGCGACTCCGGCATCACGTCCATGCACATGCCGTCGAGGAAGACGATCAGGTTGACCTTCCCCTGTACGGGGATCTCAGCGCTCGCGCTGTCGGGCCCAAACCGGAAATCGCCGACAAGCGCCGGAGCGCGCTTCCCGATGGGAAAGTCGAGCGCGTCTGGGCTGTCGCCGCTCGCCTTCATCCAGAGTGATTGGTGCAGCGCGATGAACGCCGCCGTGCTCTCGCGGAGGCTGTCGAGCGCCACCTGCCACCCGGTTCGTGCCGCCAGGGCATCGTAGGCGAGCGCGTTGAGCCTCGCGAACCCAACCTTTTCCTCGATCATTGACCGCGCGGTCGCCGGGATCGAGTCGAGGAGCGCAACGGCCTCGTCGGCGTGGGCTCGCACGAGCGCCGTATCTCGCATGATGCGCGCCTCGTACGCGAGCTGCATGTACATGTCCAACAAGTGGATCGCCGGATCGGCGCGCAGCGGACGCGCCGTAGCGCGACGGAGCCGTGCGGCTAACGATTCGGCCGCGGCGATCCGAGCCGGCTTGGCATTGAGGTACATCCGGAAGAGCGTGTCGGTCACCGCTGCGCGCACGGCGGCGGCCTCCTCGGTCCGCGACGTGTCCAGCGCGGCCAGCCGGCGGGACACGAGCACCTCGGCGTCCACATCGCGCCCGGCGGTGAGGAACAGCGGCAGCATCATCGCGTAGTCCGCAATCGGCACGGTCGCCGCGCGAAAGTGCGCGGTGCATCGCTGCGCCGTCATAACGAGCAAAGGCGGGAGAGAGTCCACCGGCTCATGGGTGCTCCACGGCAGCGTATCCTGCCACACCGTCCGGCGCGTCCGCCGCGTGATCCCCTCTCGCACGCGGGCCACGGCCGCGCTGCAATCCTCCACGTTCGTGTACCGGCTCACGTCGACCGTGGTGTCGGGCCACGCGAAACGCGTCTGCGCGCCCGCCGGCGCGCACCACAGCATGGTGCTCGCCGCGATCAGCGCGGCGCTCAACCGATCGGTACGCATCAGACGGCATCCACGAGTGAGGTGAAGCTGAAGTCGCGCGCTTTGAGCGGCGGCACGACCACGGGGCTCAGCGCGCCTCCGGAGCTCGTCGCGTGGAATACCTTCATTGGCGGCCCGAGTTCGTCGAGGCTGTTGAGGACGAAGAGCGGCGATTCCGTGAAGCGGAAGTTCTTCACCGGCTTCGTGATCTTGCCGCTCTCGATCAGCCACAGACCGTCGCGCGTCAGACCGCCGAGCAGCAAGCTGCGCGCATCGAGCAATTCCACGTTCGAGAAGCGGGTCACGAGGAGTCCGCGCTTGGTCATACGGATCATCTCCTCGACCGTGGTCTCGCCGCCGCTCATGCGGTAGCCTGTCGCCGAGCGGACCCCCATCGGTTCGTTCAAGCTGCGGAGCGCGTAGCTTCGGTCGTACGGCATCGCTTTGAGCACGCCGTGGTCGATCCACGCAATTGGGTCGGGCATGGCGTCGATCGGAGGGACGATCCCGATGCCGGGGTCGGCGTAGTCGTGGCTAATCGTCACCCGCTCGTCGACCACCTTGAGCCCGAGCTTCGTGCGCCAGAGGTGCAGCGCGTCGTCCATTGCGAGCGCGAAGGGGCCGATGCCGCTCTCGTTAGAGCGGCGCCCGATCGTCCCGGGGATCGCCGCCACGATGTCGGCCACTGCCTGCGGCTCCAGCACGACGGTGTACCGTCCGGGCTCGAGCCCGACTGGATTCCGCGACGCCACACACTTCTCCAGTGCCCGCGCCGCGAGTACCTCGGGATCGATCTTCCCCCAGTCGAAGGAGGAGATTCCGGCCCACCCGGAGCCCGTCCCCAGCGGATCGCGCACGGCCATCGAGCACTGCGCTTGGGTCCAGGCGATGTAAGGCGTCTCCCACTCCGCCGCCTCGCCGGCCTGCGCGGCGGAGCTCAGCTCCGCGAACGTCGCGGCGCGCACTTCGATGTATCCGGCCGAGAGCATCCCTCGCGCTTCGGCCGGCGCGAGGATCCCCCGTACGACCTCGCCGCGCGCCTCAGTGGTCAGGCCGTACGTCGCATCGCTCCAGATCTTGCTCGCGGGACGCTTGGGTGGTGGGAATGGTGGGGCGAACGGAGGCGGGGGCGGATTGTAGTCCGCCAGCGCGCGCGACCGCTCGGCGGCGCGCACCGCTGACTCGAGCGAGACGCCGTCCAGTTGGTTCGTGGACGCGGTACCGAGCTGTCCGCTGAACGGCTGCCCGCGCGTGATGGAGACCTTGATGTCCCGCCGGTCGCCGGCGAGGCTCACGCGATTTCGCGCCCAGCGGAGCTCCCCCTGCCACCAGCTACTGATCTTCACGCGCGTCTCCCCGCCACCCTGCGCAAAGGAGAACACGCGCTTGGCGATGGCGTCGCACTCCTCACGCGAGAGGATGCGGTGGCTGTCGTCCAGCCGAACGAGCCGATCGAGATGCCTGCTCATGCCTTTCGGAGTGGGTCGATGAGAGTGACTTGCTTGAACGCGGCCGGAACGACGGTGACGCTGTGGTAGGTCGCCTGCTCAGGCTCCCCCTTGCTTGCGCCCATGCCATAGCGCCGCACACTCGCCGCGCCGCCAAGCGCAGTGAGCGCCTTCCAGAGCTCCGGGGTGCGGAAGAGGATCCCCGCATTCGCGATCCGGGCCACGCGCTTCCCCTTTTTCACCTCATAGAACTTCCCGCGCACCATCCCGTTCAGCGCCTGGTAGTCGACGTCCAGCGTCGCCTCCTCGAGCGCGATCCCGGTCGCGAGTCCGGCAACGAGATCGTCGAAGTCGTGCGCCCCGCGCCCCGGGGCGAGCACCAAGTTCGGCGTGTGCTGCATCGGCGCGTTGATCGCCGAGTCGGCGTTGGCGCACCCGTGCGAGCGGAAAGGCTCCCCGGACTTGGCGTAGTAGTCCTTGAGCCACCCCGCGCTCTCGCGCGTGGTCTGGAAGTCTGTGAGGACACCGTCCCGCACGAGCGTGACCTGGTGGTTCGGTACGACCCCTTCGTCGTCCCACTGCACGGTAGCCGCGGCGCCGGGTTCCGAGCGGTTCCCGGTGACCGTGAGCAACGGAGCACCAGTGTGGTAGGTGCCGAGCATGTCGAGCGGGACGTTCAAATAGCTCGTCCCGCCGGCGTTGGCCTCATAGCCGAGCGCGCGGTCGAGCTCCGTCGCGCGGCCGATGGTTGTGTCGAGGAGCGCGGCCATGCTCAGCGGATCGAGCACCGTGTCGTAGCGCCCGACGTCGACCGGCTTCACCGGGAGCGAGAGGTCTTCTTCGAGCCCGGCGATGAGTTCGCGGATCGCTTCGCGTATGGGTTGGTCGCGGTAGAGTTCCCAGCCGACGCCGGCGGGGGTCAGGAGATCGACCGCGCCTCCGGTCTCCTGTCCGTTCTTCTTCAGCTTGACTGTGAAATCGCCCCAGCCGAGATAGAGCCGCTGCGTGCAGTAGCTCCCGTCGGACGCCGCGAACGCCTTGTCCTGGACCTTGAAACCACACTCGTTGCGGATGACCCTCACGCCCTGCGTGCGATAGGCGTAGATCTGGAGCCCCAGCAGGTGATCGAACACCTCGAATGGCGAGACGTCGAACGCATCCGCCTTCACCGGCATGACCCAGTGGCCGTCGGCGACCACGGGACGTGGGGCGAGGTCGACGACGCGAGTCTTGCCGAGCGCGTTTGTCCTCGCCTGGTGCACCGCCTCGTGCCCCAGGCGGGCCATCTCATCCAGACTCCACACCGGCCCGCTCGCGAACCCCCAGTAACCTTGTACGAGTGCGCGGACGCCTACGACCATCGACTCGACGTCGCTCGTGTAATCCGGCTGGAAGCCACGGCTCCGGGTGTGCGTGAGGCGCACGTCGGCGTACGCCGCGCCGGCCCAGGTGGCCGCTTCGACGGCCCGCAGCGCGAGGGCCTTGAGGTGCGGATCGTCGATCGGTGGAATCGGCTCCCGCGCGCCACCGAGCGACACCAGGAGCGGGCGTGGCAGCGCCATGACGGACGCCGCGGTGGCCCCCAACTTCAGAAACTCTCGCCGCGAAACGGTCATGGATCTCGGGTCAGCGTGATGCTCGGGCGGGCGCGGTCGGCGCTCAGCACCTGGGGGGGATAGACTATGATCTTCCCCGAGGCGCCGCCGGGCGCGGTAGTGTGGTAGTCGTAGGTACCGGGCACGGGGAAGCGGCGCACCGAAAAGCCGGGACCGAACGTCGAGTCGCCCACGATGGGCGCGATGTTCCCACTGCCGCAGAAGCAGATGAGGATATCCTCGGCGACGTCCGTCGAGTCGTCGAAGACGACGTCCGCCGGCGTGAGCGAGTAGTTCGCCCAGACGATCTCCCCGCCGGCCGCGATCTCGACAGTCGACGGAGCGAAGACGAGGTCCCCATTTACGTTGGGCGGCGGCGCAATGGCGACCAACTGGCTCACGGGCATCGTGATCGTGAACAAGATGGTGTCCGCCATCACGACGCCGAACGCCGTCGTGCTCGCGATGATCGACAACTGCCCCGGGCGGTTGCCGTCGAGGGCACCGGTGGTCGGGTTGATCGTCGCGACCGTCGTGTCGGACGACTGGAAGTAGACTCCGAGCCCGGTGATCGGATTCCCCGCCGAATCATGCGGCACGATCGCCGTACCAGCGAAGGCGAAGGTGAAGTTCGACAGCTTGTTCGCCTGCCAGATCGTGCTGTCGCCGGGGAGCGGGTGAATGGAGAACCCGGCCGGCGCGGCCGGCGCGGCATCGTTGGTGATGTAGACCAACGCCGTATCGGTGTGCGTGATGTTCCCCACCTGGAGCGTCGCGATCACCGCGACCGCCTGCCCGATGGATACAGCTTGCAGCAGCCCGTCCCGGCTCACGCGCACGCGCGCCGGGTCGGTCGAGCGGTAGGTCGGCGCCGCCACGCCGGTATCCGTGAGCGGCGTGCCGTCCGCCTTCCGCGGCGTGGCCGCGATGCGCACCGTGTCGTACGGTGCCACGGTGGAGAGATTGATCGCGTGCTGGCCGAGCGTCAGCGACCAGTAGAAGTGCGACACGTCGGTGGTCGGGGTGGGAGCGACGCTGTCCGAGCCGCAGCCCAGCAGCGCCGCAAGGATCGCCGCGGCCCCGCCCCGCACCATCCAGGAGCTCGGCCGCGCGGGCCGGCGAAAGCGAGCAAGCATGGATATCGCCTTGGTCGATGAGGTCACGCGCCGCGATTCAGGCAGCCGGTAAACGACGTGTTGCCCTCACGCTCGCGCGCGGGGATGGGGGCATTGACGTCCACTCCGTAGCTCCCGGTCCCGCCGCGGTACTTGCCCGTCGGGTAGACCGAGCTCGCCGGCCGTCCATACTGGCGAATGAGCCGACGCAGGTCGGCCTGCCGATGCCCGGTGAGATAAAGCCAGAACGCCCGCTCGCGGAACATGAGGTCTACGCGCGCATCCGGCGTCCCGGGATCGGTGACGTCGGCGAGCGCGGGGGTGGTCGCTGTCTCGCGCAGGTGATTGAGCGTGCTCAGCCAACCGGGGAAGTCCCCTGCCTGCAACGAGGCCTCGGCCTCGATGAGGCGCGCCTCGATCCAGTCGGCGACGACCACCGGCGTGGTGCCGTCGCTGGCGTACTTGTTCGGGTGATACAGTGTATCGCCGAACTGGCTCGCCACCGTGAGCGCTGTC
>DATCXR010000124.1:0-2018 GCA_036565685.1 Gemmatimonadaceae bacterium | reverse complement strand
GTCTTTAATTTCGAGCAAACTCGGCAGCAGGCATCACGATCGTGATGCCTGCTGCCGAGTTTGCTCGAAATTAAAGACCTGACCCCGCCGTCCAGCCGCCGCGCCAATGCCAGCGCTCGTCGGCGGGCGCGAAAACCGGATTGATGGCAGCGGGGTCGCCGAGCGTGAACGCTCGTCTCCTCACGGAGATGAAGTCGTCGCCGGCAGAGTCGATGTCCACCACCGTACACTCGAAGGGCGGCTCGATCATCGATGCGACCGTGATCTGAAGAATGTTGCCGCTGGCCGCGGAGCAGCGCGAATGCACATGCCCGCTGAACACCACCGTGGGTACGCGCGACTGCCGCAGGAGCGACTCGAGCTCCGCGCGATTCACGAGGTCCCCTGAATACGGGAGGCCCGCCGCGGTGATCTCGGCCTCGTGCGAGATGAGCGGGAAGTGCGAAGCGACGATGTCGAACGGTCCGTCGCGCGGCGGAGCATCCAGCGCGCCGCGGAAATCTCCCCAGCCGGGCGCGGCTCGCGTGATGCCGACTCCGAGGAGCGGCACACCCGCGACCCGGGTCGCATCGCCAGCGAGAAGTCGAACGTCGTGGGCGCGAGCGCTCATCGCGAGCGCGTCGTTGTGGGCGCCACCGTCGACGTTGCCCGCGACGACTGCTACCACAGCTCCGACGTCGTGATTACCCGCGACCGCGACGATGGGTGGGCCGTTCGACTTTCGCACTCGACTGAGCACGAAGTCGAACGCGTCACGATCGCCCAGTTCAGTGGTGTCGCCGAGCAGGAGGATGAGATCGGGTCGCTCGACGGAGAGAATCTCGATGGCGTCGCCGAGTCGCCGTGGCAGCTCGAGCGGTTCGTATCGATTGATCCAGCTTCGCTCGCGCGACGGCGCGAGGTCGCAGTGCAGGTCGCTGAGAAGGCCGATTCGCATCGAAGTGATCGGTTGAAAGCGGGAGCGCATCCCACCGTCGTCCCCGCGGAAGCGGAGATCCGAGTTAGCCATACCGAACGTGGGTCCCCGCAACTTGCGGGGGATGACGCCGAGTCACGAGCCGGTACCTGTTTCCTGTTTCCTGTCCCCTCTCTCTCCTCACCCCCTCGGAAGTTCACTGCTTTCTGCTCTCTGCTTTCTGCTTTCTCTCTCCTCCCCCTCCTCCTCCGCCTGCCACTTGAAGAACACCACGGAGATGGCGCCGAGGACGATGGCGGCGCCGCCCAGGAGCATCAGGCCGCCGGCCAGCTCCTGGTCGGTGAGCTTGGTGATGCCGCTCATCGGTGGGGCGAGCTCGTAGATGCTGTAGACCGGGAAGCGGGCGAGGAGGAGGTACATCGAGATGCCGGTGTGCGAGAGCGAGCTGGCGAAGATGTACGCGATGTTGAGCGGGGTGCGGAGGGGCGGGCGTCCGAAGGGGCCGCCGATGAGCGGCCACCAGAAGACAATGCCGGCGAGGAGCCAGGCCATGTCGAGGAAGAAGGAGCCTGCCTGGCTGGCCATCAACGAGTCCACGACGGGTGGCGAATGCGTCGCGATCACCACCGCATCGAAGATGATTATGGCGACAACCGGGTGGGTGAGCGCGCTCACCAGCGCTCGGAGCGCGCCGGTACGCGTGGACGGCCAGCCCCACACGAGCAGCGCCGGCGCGATCATGGCGATGAGGAAGAACTGCACCATGTGCACGCTCGCGAGGTAGCCGGCGCCGAGCGTGCCGATGGGCCAGTCGAGTGCCAGCCAGAGGAGCGCGATCCCGGCGATGGATGCGACCACGCGGGGGGTGCCGAGCCGCGGGTGCACTCCCTCCCACTCTCGAGCCGCGCGCGTGTACGAGCGCCAGTACCAGAGCGCGAGGGCGAGCACCATGACCCACACGCCCACGTACGGGCGCCACGTCCACGTCCAGGCGATCCCCTGGGCGGAGCACCACCACTGCATGGCTCGGTGGGGTCAGGTCTGCAATCGTGAATTGGTACAGCTGGCACGTGCCAGCTGTACCAATTCACGATTGCAGACC
>DATCXR010000102.1:0-10436 GCA_036565685.1 Gemmatimonadaceae bacterium | reverse complement strand
GTGGGTTCTCGAGCCAGTTCCAGAACATCGGTGAGCTGAGCAACAACGGGATCGAGATCGCGCTCAACACCGTGAACGTCACGAATCCCGGCTTCAGCTGGCGCTCGCGGCTCTCCTTCGCGCGGAATCGCGGGAAGGTGGAGCGGCTGGTGACGAGCGCCGATACACTGCTCGACGGCTACCTGAACGTCGTGGTCGAGGGGCAGCCGGTCGGCGTATTCTACGGCGGGGTCTTCGCGCGGAATCCGGACGGCACGATCGCCTCCAAGCCGGTGAACGTCACCTACAACGGGCGCGATACGACGGTCAATCTCCCCTATCGCGCGCAGGATCAGCTTCCCGGCGGCGGCCTGGTGAACGCCAGCCGGATCATCGGCAATCCGGAGCCGGACTTCGTCGCCACCTTCGGCAACACCTTCGACATCGGGAAGCGACTCCAGCTGAGCGTCCTGCTCGATGGACGCTTCGGTAACGACGTGGCCAACTTCTCGAAGCGCATCTCGCAGCTCTTCGGTGCCGACAAGAGCAACGAGGCAGAGATCAGCGGCGATACCACTTTCCGGGCGTACTCGCTCAACCCGGCCGGACGAAGCCTCATTTACGAGGCGTACATAGAGGACGGCTCCTTCGTGAAGCTGCGTGAGGTAGCCGCTTCGCTCTCCTTCGACGATCCGTGGGTGCAGCGCTTCGGCGCCGACCGGCTCACGCTCCGGCTGGCCGGCCGCAACCTGTATACATGGACCGACTACAGCGGGCTGGATCCCGAGATCAACATGTTCTCAGCAAGCACCGTCTCGCGGGGCGTGGACTTCGCCACGACGCCGCTGCCCAGGCAGTTCACTCTCTCGGTTTCCCTCAACTTCTAGGAGCCACGGACGATGACGACGAGCACGCACTTCAGGTGCGCCGCGCGCGCCGCTCTCCGCGGCACATCTCGCGGCGGCCTCGCGATCCTGGTGGCGCTGGCCGCCACCGGCTGCGACCTCGATCTCGACAACCCCAACGCTCCGCCCGAGAGCGAGGTCGTGTCGAACGTGGACGGCATGTACGCCCTCGCGATCGGGATGCAGGGTCAGTTCGCCAACACGATCGACGACTATCTGACCACGAACTCGCTCGGTACCGACGAGTGGGGGACGCTCTCCAAGGCGCTGATCTCCTACCAATCGATGTTCACCGGCGAGAACTTCGACAACTCGTATCTCCTCGTCGAGGATCCCTGGGCCAACTCGTACGAGACGATCAAGTCGGCCAACACGATCCTCGCGAGCGTGGATCAGCTGGGACTCGGCACGGGCTTGCGCAACCAGTTCACGGCGCTGGCCAAGCTCTTCAAGGCGATGTCGTACGGGATGCTGGCTCAGCAGTACGAGCAGGTTCCCATTACCGTGGGGAGCGCGGGCGCGGTCATTCAGCCGCGCGAAATAGTTCTCGACACGGTGCTCACGCTCCTCGCCAGCGCGAATGATGACCTTGCACAGGTCACCGACGCCGACATCGCCCAGTCGCAGAATCGGTTGCTCGGTTCCGGCTTCGACATCCGCAATACCGTCAGCGCCATGCTCGCGCGCTACTCGCTGATGGCTGGCGAGTATCAGCAGGCGATAGACGCCGCGGATGCCGTTGACCTCACGGTTCTCTCCGTCTTCGAGTTCCCGCCGCCGACGCGCAACCCGGTGGAGAACCTCGCCTTCCAGCTCGGCTATGTGGGGGCGCTGAAGAGCTTCGTGACCCAGGCCGAGCCGGGCGACCAGCGGCCCGCCTACTGGGTGAACGTCTCGGCGGCTCCGCTCCCCGCGAACCCGGCCGACAGCGTCATACTTCCGCTCGCGAAGTACTCGTCGCCCGATGACCCCTTCCCGGTCTATCTCCCCGACGAGATGAAGCTGATCAAGGCGGAGGCGCTGACACGCATGAACGAGCAGCTATCCGTCGCGGCCGACCTGGTCAACGAGGTGCGCACGCAGACCAGCTCTCCGGTGGATGAACCGGTAGCCGGCCTCGCCGCGCTCCCGGCTTCGGCGCTCGACACGCAGGACGAGCTCCTCGCCGAGATCGCGAAGCAGCGGCGCTACGAGCTATTCGAGCAGGGGCTCCGCTGGGAAGACACGCGCCGCTTCGGCGACGCCGTCACTACCACGCCGACGGTAGAGTTCCTGCCGATCCCGCAGCAGGAGTGCCTGACGAATACGACGAATCCGTGCGGGTGAAGTGACGAGGAAGCAGGAAGCAGAAAGCAGAAAGCAGTGAACTACCTCGGGGATGAGGGCCGTAAGTAAAAGGCCGTCATCCCCGCGAAAGCGGGGATCCATGTTAGCCAGACCGAACATGGATCCCCGCTTTCGCGGGGATGACTTTGGTTTACGAGCCGTTCACTGCTTTCTGCCTTCTGCTTTCTACTTTCTCTTCACTTCACCCGCCATATTCCCTCATCCTCCGGTCCCAGTACCCAGACCGAGAAGCCCCGCAACTTCTTCTCCCTCATCAGGTCGAGCTTGGCGCGGAAGCTACGGGCGTTCTCGAAGAAGAGCCACTCGTAGACGCCGCCGTTGGGGTAGTAGGCGAAGGGGACGCCCTGCGTTTCGTCCCACTGGATCGTGGCGCCGTGGCGGTCGGCGAGCCCCTTTGCCCACTCCCAGCTCATGGTGCTCGACCACGACCTGGCGCGCTCGGGGATGCTCGAGTCGTCGCGCGTGTACCAGTGCTCACTCCACGTCGGGATGCCGAGTGAGACCTTGTTCGCCGGCACGAACTGGAGAGTGTAGTCCACCACGGCGCGCATCCAGGGGATGCCGGCTATCGGGCCGGGCGGGGTGCGACGGGTCTGCTGCGCGTAGGTCATGAGCGAGACGAAGTCGCCCACCTTGCCGATCGCGGCGAGATCGTAGCCGGCGCGCCAGTTCTCGTGGAGGAAGCGGTGATAGCCGGTGGGACCGGCGAACTCCTCGGGTCGGTGCACGACGGCGATGCTGATCTTGCACCCCACGGCGTGCAGCGCGTCGGCGGTCTCGGTGTACCACGCGGTGAAGAGATCGCGGTCCTGAAAGTTGAGGTTCTCGATGTCGAACTGGATCCCCCAGTAGCCCTCGCTCTTGCAGAGCTCCGCCATGGTGCGCGTGGCTCGGCCGCGAGCAGCGGTGTCGGCGAGGAGCTTCCGGAGCGATGGCTGATTGAAGCCTTCGTTCACCACCAGCGGCATCAGCTTGACCTTGTGCTTCTGCGCCAGCTCCTTCACGCGCGGATCGAGCCCGCCCCATATGGTGCCGAGGCTGTCCACCGTGTACACCTGCGGGCCAAGCACATCGATCTGGTCCACGTGCTTCACGAAGGAGTCGTAGCTGTCCTCCTTGTCCACGTAGTAGAAGAGGCGCTCCGGCGCCTGGGCGCCGAGCCGAGTCGTAGGCGCGGATGCTATGGCCGCGAGGCCCAAGGCGAGGACGATGGTGCAGTAGCGGCGTATGGACATGGCGCTGGTCTGGAATGGGTCCCCGCAAGTCGCGGGAATGACGATAAAAAGGAGGGCCAGGCCTCGACCATCCGTTGGTTGGATAGCCAGGCCTGGCCCCATCCTGCGCGCCGCGGCGCGGCTCGTCAACCGCCGGCCGAGCTTCTCTCGCGATTCTTGGCCGATGTTCTCCGACGTGGCGACTTCGCTTCCTTCGCCGCTTTCGCCGCCTTGGCGGTCTTCGCGATCTCGATCGGCACGATGTCGGGCGCGCCATCCTCGCCGGCGCCGCAGCCGTTCGAGGCAGCCACCTTCGGCTGCTTGTAGACGAAGCGCCGTCCCTGGTAGTTCCGGAACACTACCTCATCGTCGGTGATGGACTCCACGTACTCGGGGAGGAGCGGCACCTTCCCGCCGCCGCCGGGGGAGTCGATCACGAAGTGCGGTACCGCGAGCCCCGAGGTCCAGCCGCGCAACGCCTGAATGATCTCCAGTCCCTTCTGCACGGTGGTGCGGAAGTGCTCACCGCCCGCTACCTGGTCGGCCATGTAGATGTAGTACGGCCGCACGCGAGCCTTGAGCAGCTTCTGCATAAGCTCGAGCATCACCTTCGCGTCGTCGTTGACGCCCTTGAGCAGCACGGTCTGGCAGCCGAGCGGCACACCCGCATCCGCGAGACGGCCGAGCGCGGCAACACTCGCCGGCGTGAGCTCGCTCGGGTGGTTGAAATGGCAGTTCATGTACACGGGGTGGTACTTCTTGATGATCTCACAGATCTCCGGCGTGATCCGGTCGGGTAGGTGCGAGGTGATCCGGCTTCCCAGGCGGATGATCTCGACGTGCGGGATCGCTCTCAGCCGCCCGAGGATGTAGTCGAGCCGGCGGTCGGAGAGCATCATCGGGTCGCCGCCCGACATGATCACGTCGCGGATCTCGGGATGGCTGGCGATGTACTCGAACGCCGAGTCGTACTGGTTGAGGGGGATCTTCTCGGGGTCGCCTACCTTGCGCCTGCGGGTGCAGAAGCGGCAGTACGACGCGCACACGGGGCTCACCAGGAAGAGCACGCGGTCGGGATAACGGTGCGTGATGTTCGGCACTGGAGAATCGGCATCCTCATCGAGCGAATCGATGATGCCGTCGTGGATGTCGAGCTCCTGGACGGTGGGCACGTACTGATTCCACATCGGGTCGCCCACTTCCTTGATCTGCTCGAGCGCGGCCGGCGTGATACGCATCTGAAAGTTCTCGAAAGCCGGCTTCAGCGCCTCGACATCGATCACGTCGCTGCCGAACTTCTCGGCCAGCTTCTCCAGCGACGCTATTGCATCTTCCTTGAGTATCTTCTGCCACTCACTCATGGTGACTATGCTCCCCGCCGTCAGGCGAGTGTTGGAACCTTTTTGTGAAGATGATCCGGTCGTCGCCGGGCGCGTAGAACTCACGCACGCGCGCGGACTCCGCGTAGCCACGCCTGCGGTAGAAATAGCGGGTGGCTGCGTAGTCGGACCGGGACGAAGTCTCTGCTACCAACATGCGGGCTCGCCGCTGCTGAAGCCTTCGTTCTACCTCTGTGAGGATTGTGGTTCCAATGCCTGCTCCATGCGCACGCGCGTCCACGGCGATCCAGTAGAGATCGTAGACGCGGTCCGTGCCCGGCGTCGGGCCATAGCAGGCGTAGCCGACCAACTCGGCTTCCGGGGTGAAGGCGCCGAGGAAGGAGTAGTCGGTGTCGTGGGACGACTCGCTGGCAATCGCCGCATCGAAGAGCTCGATGCCCACGAGTACCTCGTCGTCGGAGAACGCTCCGGTGCCACGGAGTATCTCCGCGAGGCGGTCGCGGTGGCTGGGTACCAGCTCACCCAGCCTTAGGGGAACGTCCACTCTCTCCTATCTACCGCTGGAGAAGAGCTCGAGCGCGGTGGCTTCGGCCGCTCCCGCGACTCCGGAGAGCCGCTGGGCCATCGCCCACCCGTCGCTCGCGGGGAGCGCCTGCCGCGCGAGCGCGAGCTCGCAGACGGTGCTCACCAGCCCCGCGTAATCCATCCCCGCCGCGCGCGCCATGCGCGCGAGCCCCGCGTCGGGCGCGATGTCGGGGTTCGCATTCACTTCCAGAATCCACGGCCGGCCAGCGCGGTCGATGCGCATGTCCACTCTGCCGTAGCCGTGCCCACCCACCTGCCTCCAGGCGGCGAGCGAGAGCTTCTTCACTTCCGTCGTGAGCTTCGCCGGCAGCTCCGCCGGGCAGTGGGGCTCGCTCCCCATGTCCTCATCGCTCCCGGTTTCCCACTTGGAGCGGTACGACACGATCCGCCACTTCCCCTTGGGCATGTGGTCGAAGCGGATCTCGGAGACGGGGAGAACGGTGTCTCCCAGGATTCCAACGTTCACCTCGCGCCCGTCGATGTAGCGCTGGACTATCACTTCGGGCCACCGCTCGTACATCGCTGCGAGACGCTCGGCGAGTGCGCGCGTCGTGCGCACCACGGAGCGCTGCTCGATCCCGATGGATGCATCCTCGGCGGCCGGCTTGCAGATGGCCGGAAATCCCACCGTGGGCAGCGGGGCGCCGGCACGCGCGAGCGCGAAGCGCGGGATCGGGAGCCCGGCGCGATCGAGCAGGGAGTTCACCGCGTGCTTGCGCAGCGAGAGCGCGGTGGTCCACGAGGAGGCGCCGGTGTAAGGAACGCCGAGCAGCTCGAGCATCGACGCGGCCGCCGGCTCGAGCGCCGCGATCCCGTCGATCCCCTCGCACATGTTGAAGACGAGGTCGAACTTTCCCTTCCTCACGCGCTCGATCCAGCGGGCATCCGTGTGCGCGCTGATCCTCACGACCTGATTTCCCTCGGCGGTGAGCACGCGCTCGAGTGCTTCGAGCGTGTCGAGGATCAGGACGTCCGGGCTGGCGCCCAGCGCCGATGCGCCGTCGAACAGCAAGCCGATCTTCATGAGGCCACCCCTCCTCCCGCGGCTCGCCGGCGCTTGCCGGCATCACCACGAGCCAGGGTACTCGGCAGGACGACCCCCTGCCGCTCGGCGGCGTGCCGCGCGCACGCCTGAATCAGCTCATCGTAGCTCATCCCGGCGGCGCGAGCGGCCTTGGGAAGGCACGAGTTATCAGCGGGATCCGGAAGGATTCCGGGAAGCGGATTGACCTCGACCACGTTCGGGATGCCGGCGGCGTCGAGTCGAACGTCCACGCGCGACCAGTCGCGGCAGCCGAGCGCGCGATAGGCGGCGAGCACTGTGTCTTCTATGGTCTGACGGAGGGCGTCGTCGATCCGCGCCGGACACTCGAAGATCTCGAGCGGGTTCTCGGGACGGTCCCAGAGCCACTTTGCTTCATAGCCGTAGACAGGAAGGGCGCCGGGCGGCAGCGCCGCGTAGCGCATCCCGACGATGGGAAGCACCGTGGCCGCATCGCCGTTGCCGAGCACCGCACAGGTGAACTCGGCGCCGGGGAGATACTCCTCGACGAGCACGGGCTGCTGGTACTTCTCGAGGAGAAAGAGCGCCTGCTCCTCGAGCTCCTCTGTGTTGCGGCAGAAATTCCGCTCGGTGATCCCTTTGGACGAGCCTTCGTGGACCGGTTTGACGAAGAGCGGGAAGCTCAGCGCTCGCGCGAGCGCGGCGGAAGATACGGCGGTGCCGCGGAGAATGGCGCGGAGCTCGGGGCTCGAGCGGCTCCTGACGACGGAGAAGGGCGCCGTGGGGATGCCGTGATAGGCGAGGCACTCCTTGGTGCGCGCCTTGTCGAGGCAGAGCGAGAGGGTGAAGGGGTCGGAGCCGGAGTAGGGGACTCCGAAGAATTCGCAGATCGCCGGGACGTGAGCTTCGCGATTGGGGCCGCGGAGTCCTTCGGCGATGTTGAAGGCGAGGTCGATCTTCGAGTGACGGAGTCGCTCGGGGAAGTCGGCGTTGGCTTCGAGCCGGACGACTTCTCCAAGGGCAGAGAGAGCATTCTCTACCGCGCCAATCGTCTCAGCGCTGTCCCACTCGGCGAACTCGTCGTCGGAGGGGACTCTACTGGGAGGCTCGTCCTCCGACTGAGGATCACCGTCCTCGAGCCGGAGCGCGGGCAGATCTGGCTTCTGGTTGTAGACAAACCCTATACGCGTCATGCGTCCTCCATCGGTGGCTTGCAGACGACTTTCACTGCACGAACGTCACCGCGCCTGCCACCTCCAGTTCGGAGGGCTCGCTAGTGGCGAGCTTCGTGACATCTGGCCTGCGCGTCCGTTGCGCAAGCACGATGCCAGTTCCAACGCCGGCGGATAATAAGTGGGTGTGTTGTAGTGCGCAATGATACAGGGTTCAGGAGGCAGGGTTCAGGGTTCAGGTACTACCTCGGAGTAGAGATCTATCCCCCGAGGTAGTACCTGAACCCTGCCTCCTGAACCCTAGACTTTGTGGTACATCACCCGCGCCGCCTCCCTCCGGTCATCCGCCACGTAGATCTCGAAGTCGGAGAAGAAGCCGGGGGCCTCGGATTGGAGGAGGCGGAGAGTCATGATCGCGAGGCGGCGGATCTCCTGCTCGGCGCCTTCGCTGGAGCGGAGCTCGAGCATCGTGCGCCAGGCGCGGGCGTTGCCGGTGACGACGATCTTGGTCTCGGTGGAGTTGGGGAGAACGCCGCGGGCGGCCTCGCGTGCCATCTTCCGGCGGTGGACGCGGCTCTCCACCCACGAGTACTGCTCCATCAGCTGCTCGACGAGAGCGACGTAGGCGCTCTGCGCCGACTCGATCTGGGTGCGCCAGGCGGCTTCGAGCGCCTCGTCGCCGATGATCGCGGGAGGGACGACGAAGTGTGCTTCGGATTCGTCGACGTAGCGCTGGGAAAGTTGGCTGTATGCCCATCCAGCACGATGTCGCACGAGCTCGTGGGTGAGCGAGCGGCTCACGCCCTCGAAGAGGAGCGAGTAGTTGGCGTGCTCCAGAACGCTGCCGTGGCCCTGCTTCTTGATGTTCTCCAGGTAGTCGCGCGTCGAGCGGCTGGCGGGGTTCCGCTGGCTCATGTAGCACAGGCGGCCCGCGAACTCGGCGAGCTGCTCGCCGTCGGTACTCTCACCGAGCCATGTTACCGGAAGGTGCGAGGGCTCGGTGAACGAGGGGCGCGCGAGGAGCGAGACGGTGGGCTCGTAGATGAACTCGGGCACGGCGTTGGGAGGGTGAGGGAAGCAGAACGCAGAGAGCAGAAAGCAGAAAGCAGGGGCGGCGGGGAGCTCCCGTCGCCTGACAAGAGTAATGCGGCGCGGGTGGAGATGGGAGGCGGAGGAGCTCTGGGCTCAGCGCTGGGTGCCCTGCTCGGCCGCGAGGAGGGCGAGGCGTGGCGCCGCGTACGCGCGAGCGCGCTCCACGTCGTCGAGGGCGGCGCGGGCGGCGGGGGGGAGGGGAGGGAGCGACGGGTCGTACTTGATGGTGCCGAGCGCGTGCTGATCGGCGACGGGGACTTTGACGCCGGGGTTGAAGATCGAGGTCGGGTCGAAGGCGCGCTTCACGAGCGCGAAGAGCGCGAGCGTCTCGGGTGGCCAGACGCGATCGAGGAGCGGTGTGCGGAGGCGGCCATCGCCGTGCTCGCCGGCGAGGGTGCCGCCGAGTCGGGCGGTGAGAGCTACGACATCGTCGAGAAGGCCGACGACGCGCTCGTGCCAGTCGGGGGCCCGAACATCTATCAGCGGGTTGACGTGCGCATGAGCGTCGCCGGCGTGGCCGAAGATCACGCCCCGGAGCCCGTGACGCGCGAGCGCAGCGCGGACGCCGCGCACGTAGTCGGGGAGCCGCTCGGGGGGGACGGCACCGTCCTCGATGAACTGCATGGACTTGAGCTCGGGATCGAGCCGGGCGAGCGTGGGGCTCGCGGCGTGGCGCAGCGACCAGAGCTCGTGCTCCATGTCCGGGTCGATGGCGAGCTGCACCGACGTGGCTCCCGCTTCCTCGAAGGACGCGCCGAGCGAGCGCGCTCCCTGAGCGGCTGCGTGCTCGTCGTCGCCCTCGACTTCGGCGAGGAGCACGGCTTCCGTGGAAGGAGCGATGGTGGTGCCGGAACCGCCGCGCGCTGCTACATCCAGGAAAGTTCGGTCGAGGAGCTCGCACGCACTGGCGCCCGATTCGCGCGCGCGGATCGCGCCGTCCACGGCTTCCTCGAGCGTGGGGAATTCGGCGAGGATGCTGCTCGTTGCACCGGGGAGCGGCGCGAGAGCGAGCTCGATGCCCACGACTATCACCAGCGTCCCTTCGCTTCCTACGAGCAGATCCACCAGCTGCCCGCTCCGCGCGTACGCCGCGAGGCCGTAGCCCGACGACTCCTTCATGACGCCGGTGTGCTCGAGCAACCGGGTGGGGGCGGTGAGGATCGCTTCGCGCGCCTCGGCGAGAAAGCGCTCGATTGCGGGGACGTCAGAGGGTGGCGGCTCGCCGCGTCGCACTACGGCGCGCGTGCCGTCGTCGAAGACGCAGTCGAGCGCGGTTACCCAATCGCGCATCGCACCGAAGCGGAGTGTGTGCGGGCCGGCGGCATTGGTGGAGGCCATACCGCCCACCGTGCAGAAGGCGCCGCTCGACGGGTCGACTGGGAAGCGAAGGCGGACGGCGCGGGCAGCGGCATCCACCGCGTTGCGTACGGCACCGGCGCCAGCCCACACCCGCCTTCGCTCGACGTCTACAGGTGCGATCCAGTTCAGGCGCGAGAGATCCAGGATCCACCCGTCGCCCACCGCGCCGCCGGGCATACCGCTCCCCGAACCGCGCGGGATGAGCGGGAGCCCGCTCTCACGTGCCTCGTGTACTACCGCGGGTACTTGATCGGCGCTCTCCACCACGCGTACCGCGCGCGGGATGACGCGCGCGATCCCGGCGCCCTCGGAATACACGGCACGCGCTGGGAGATCGGTGCGCCAGGGGGGAGCAAAGTTGGGCTGCCGCATGTCGCAAAGCTAAGCGGCGAGGTCAGGTCCGGAATCGTGAATCGATACGGCCGCTACGCAGGCCGTAT
>DATCXR010000420.1:0-1253 GCA_036565685.1 Gemmatimonadaceae bacterium | reverse complement strand
GCGGAACATAGTTACCTCTTCGTGCAGGGGGGATTGTTTGGGGGGTAACTTCTGTCACGCAAGCTACGGTGGCGCGTCCTAACGTAAATGCACATTTTAGGACACCAGTGTGCAATTTTAGGACAAAGATGCGCCTACCGTGGACGTCGCCGCACACCTCTCCCCCACTCTTCGCAGTCATCTCCGCTCAGCGCTCGCAAGTGAGCATTCTCTAATCTTTGCGGAGAGCTGGGACGATCTCGCGACCGCGATGCGTACGCGGCCACTCGACGTCGCTGTTGTCGACCCTCACATCGATGGCCGACCGCAGCTCGACGAGATAAGGGCGCTCCTGGCACGCTACCCGTCGGTGCCGATGGTGCTGTATCTCATGGCACTGACGCCCGAGGCGCTGCAGTCCACTCTCGTGCTGGCCCGTCACGGAATCACGAACGTGGTGCTGCGAGGTTTCGATGACGAACCGAAACGGCTCGTCCAGCTCCTCGAGTCGGTTCCGGCGTACAGCCTCAGCGACACCCTGTTGAGGGCCATCTCTCCGCGCTTCGATGACGCACCACCACTTCTGCGCGGCACGGTGAAGCAGCTCTTCAACACACCGCACGCCTTCCGTAGCGTGGGCGACCTGGCGCTCGCCGCCGGGATGACGAGACGGAATCTGGACCGCTGGCTCGAGACTCACGACCTCGCATCGGCGAGAATGCTGCTACTGGGCGCGCGGATCGCGCGCGCCATTTACTACATGCAGGACCCGGGCTGTTTGCTGGACGACATTTCGAAGAAGCTGGGCTACGATTCGCCGCGTCTTTTCGCGCGGCAGGTGCGTGCGGCCACGGGGGTGATGCCCTCGGTGCTGCGCGAGACCGGCGAGCCCGAGAAGTTCATGGAGATGCTGGCCGCGCGGCTTTGCCGCCGTGGAGGAATGGAGGAATGAAGGTTTTCGACGAACGTGCGAGAGTGCTGGTGGTGGACGACGAGCCGTCGCTCTGCCGCGCCCTGACGATGGTTTTCACCAGGGCGGGCTACTACGTCCGTGCGATCGAACGTGGCGAGTCCGCCGAAGCACTACTCCACCAGGAGGAGTTCGACTGCCTCGTGGTGGACCTGCGCATGCCCGACATGCGCGGCGACGTGCTCTATCTCACCGCCGCCGCTCTCCAGCCCCACCTTCGCGAGTGCACGATCTTCACCACCGGCGACGCCAGCGAGCGCGCCACCCAGCTCCTCCGCGAGTGCGGCTGCCCCGTGGTCCTGCA
>DATCXR010000070.1:0-1042 GCA_036565685.1 Gemmatimonadaceae bacterium | reverse complement strand
GAGGGCGCCCTGTTCTCGGTGGGCGACGGCCACTTCGCCCAGGGCGACGGCGAGGTGTGCGTGACCGCGGTCGAGATGGGCGCCACCGCGGTGGTGAAGTTCAAGGTCGTCAAGGGCGCGGGCAAGAGCCTGGCCCGCGGGCCGCGCTTCCGCCACCGCGACTACTTCGCGCCGCCCGAGTGGGCCGTGCCGAAGCGCTTCCTGGCCGCCACCGGCATGCCGATCCGCGACGACGGCGTGAACGAGGGCGAGAACCTGACCCTCGCGTGCCGCAATGCGCTGCTGAACATGATCGAGCTCCTGCAGGAGCGCGGCTGGACCCGCGAGCAGGCCTACGTGATCTCGAGCGTGGCGGTCGACCTGCGCGTGAGCAACGTGGTCGACGTGCCCAACTACGTGGTCTCGGCGCTGATCCCCGAGGCGATCTTCACGCGCTGATTCTCGTCTGGAGAGCGCGAGCGGGAGGAAGAAGGCCGGAGCAGTGACAGACGCCAGCCGTCGTCTGATCTGGTACGGAATGTTCTTGTTCTTGCTCGGCCTCCTCACGGGTTTCGTCGAGCCGAAGTTCGCCAATCCTCGCATGGGGCTGGCCGCACACCTGGAAGGGGTGATGAACGGAATCTTCCTCGTCGCGCTGGGTGCCGCGTGGACGCACGTGAGGCTATCTCCGGGGCTGAGCTCGACCGCATACTGGACGGCGCTCTACGGCACATATGCCAACTGGGCAGTCACATCGCTCGCGGCGATTCTTGGAACGGCGGCTCTCTCACCAATCACGGGGGCTGGTCACGGGGGTCGACCGTGGCAAGAGGCGATCGTCACGGTCGGTTTTGTGAGCGTGTCGATCGCGATCGTGGCGTGCAGCATTCTGGTGCTATGGGGGTTGCGCCGATCGGCAATGCGGTAGCTCGCGATGGCGAATCGACAAGCCGCGCGGTCGCGACACGCCCGGCCGGGGCCGACGCATTTCCCGCGGAACCGCTTTCGCGGGGCGCGTTCAGACCGCGCTGCCCAGAGAGCCGCGGAGGCGGGGGTCGAGCCA
>DATCXR010000063.1:0-20839 GCA_036565685.1 Gemmatimonadaceae bacterium | reverse complement strand
GACGGGGGCGGGATGGGGGGGAGGATTGATCTTGAGATCGATCCTCCATTGTGTGCTGGTTCGTCCCGTGCTTGATGTTCGCCATCTTCGCCCCGGAGAGCGCCCGCTCGTTCGATTCTTCGGATTGTTCGTATTCTTCGACGCGCAAACGGGCGGGAAGAGGGGCGCGTCGGGTAGACGGTCTACCTGTGTCCAATTTGTGTCCAGCCGGGCGGGGAAAGTCGGCTGGATTCGGCCCGTATTCGGCTATCCGTGGAGGGTTAACCCCATGAACGGCGGGGTTAACCGGATCGGGGGGAGGGTCAGACGTTGAACCGGAAGAGCATCACATCCCCGTCGTTCACTACGTACTCCTTCCCCTCGCTCCTCACCACGCCCTTCTCGCGCGCGCCCTTCCACCCACCGTTCGCGACGAATTCCTCGTACGACACAGTCTCGGCTCGGATGAAGCCGCGCTCGAAATCGGTGTGTATCACGCCCGCCGCCTTCGGCGCGCTGTCGCCGCGGTGGATCGTCCAGGCGCGCACCTCCTGCTCGCCCGCGGTGAAGTACGTCTCCAGCCCGAGGAGCGCGTACGATGCGCGGATGAGCCGATCGAGCCCGGCCGAGTCGAGACCGAGCGTCTCCAGGAAGTCGCCGCGGTCGGCGGGCGAAAGCTCGGCGAGCTCCGCCTCGATCTTGGCGGAGAAGGGCACTACCTCGGCGTGCTCCCCGCTCGCGCGCACGGCTTCGCGGAGGGCGCGCAGATACGGGCCTTCCTCGCCGGTGAGCTCCGAGTCGCTCACGTTCGCTGCGTAGAGCACCGGCTTCGCCGTGAGGAGCGAGAGCGGAGCGAGGAGCGCGCGCTCGTCAGCGCTCAGCCGCGCCTCCCAGAGCCCGCGCCCTTCGCCGAGCACCGCGAACGCCTTCTCGAGTACGGGCAGCTCCGCCTGCGCCTCCTTGTCTGCCGACTTGGCCGCGCGCCGCACGCGGTCGAGCCGCTTCTCAACCGTAGCCAGATCCGCGAGCGCCAGCTCGAATTCGATCACCTCGCGGTCGCGCGCCGGGTCCACGCTCCCCATCACGTGCAGCACGTCCGGATCGTCGAATGCGCGTACCACGTGCACGATCGCGTCCGTCTCGCGGATGTTGGCGAGGAACTTGTTCCCCAGCCCTTCGCCGCTGGACGCGCCCTTGACCAGCCCCGCGATGTCCACGAACTGCACGACCGCCGGCACCACCCGCTTCGGCTCCACGATAGCCGCGAGCTTCGCCAATCTTTCGTCCGGCACCTCCACGATGCCGACGTTCGGCTCGACCGTGCAGAACGGATAATTCGCCGCGTCCGCCCCCGCCGCCGTCAGTGCATTGAACAGCGTCGACTTGCCGACATTGGGAAGGCCTACGATTCCGAGGGAGAGCATATGAAGTCAGAAGGAAACAGGAATCAGGAAACAGGAAACAGGAAACAGGAACTGCCTCGGGGTTGAGCACTCTCTCCCCAGGAGCCGGTACCTGTTTCCCGTTTCCTGTTTCCTGTTCCCTTTCACCTCTTAAATGAACCAGGGAGCCAGAACGAGACTCACGACGGACATGAGCTTGATGAGAATGTTCAGGCTCGGTCCCGCCGTGTCCTTGAAGGGGTCGCCGACGGTGTCGCCGACTACGGCGGCGCGGTGGGCGTCGGAGCCCTTGCCACCGTGGACGCCGCTCTCGATCAACTTCTTGGCGTTGTCCCAGGCGCCGCCGGCGTTGGCCATGAAGAGGGCGAGCATCACGCCCGTCACCGTGGCGCCGGCGAGGACGCCGCCGAGCGCTTCGACTCCGAGGATCTTGCCGACGAGAACGGGGACGAGGATGGCGGTAACGCCGGGGATGATCATCTCGCGCAGCGCGGCGCGCGTGGAGATGTCCACGCAGCGCGCGGAGTCGGGAGTGGCGGTGCCTTCCATCAGGCCGGGGATCTCGCGGAACTGGCGGCGAACTTCCTCGACCATCCCCTGCGCGGCGCGGCCCACGGCGGTCATGGTGTTGGCGCTTATGAAGAACGGCATCACGCCGCCTATGAACAGGCCGATGACCACCATCGGGTTCAGGATGTTGATCCCGCCCTCGCCGAGTCCGACGGCGGTGGCGTAGGCGCTGAAGAGCGCGAGCGCGGTGAGCGCCGCGCTTCCGATGGCAAAGCCCTTACCTATCGCGGCCGTCGTATTGCCGAGCGAATCGAGGCCGTCGGTGATTCTGCGGACGTCGGGGCCGAGCTTCGACATCTCGGCGATGCCGCCGGCGTTGTCGGCTATGGGGCCGTATGCATCGACCGACATCGTCACGCCCACGGTGGCGAGCATACCGACCGCCGCGATCGCGATCCCGTACAGGCCCGCGAAGGTGTGCGCGAGGAACGTCGCGCCGCAGATGAAGAGCACCGGCACCGCTGCGCTCTGCATTCCAACCGCCAGCCCGGCGATGATGTTCGTGGCCGAGCCGGTGAGCGAGGCGGAAGCGATGCGCTGCACCGGCGAGCTGGCAGTGTAGTACTCCGTCGCGAGGCCGATGATGATCCCGGCGACCGTGCCGGCGACCACGGCGAGGAAGGGCCCCATCACCGGATAGTGCGAGCCGTCCGCGCGTTGCTGCACCACCCCGATCCACGACGTGAGCAGGTACGCGAGCACCAGGAAGAGCGCCGCCGCGATGAAGGTCGCGAGGCGGAGAGCCGTGGCGGCATTGCCGCGCTCGAGGAGTCGCACCGCGCCAATGCCCACCACCGACGCGATCAGCCCCGCGATTATGTACGAAATCGGGAGCGCCACCGCGCGGAGCGGGTCGGCGATCCCCGCGCTCGTGGCAGCGAGCGCGATCGTCGCGATCACGGCACCCACGTAGCTCTCGAAGATGTCGGCGCCCATCCCCGCCACGTCGCCCACGTTGTCGCCCACGTTGTCGGCGATGGTGGCCGGATTGCGCGGATCGTCCTCGGGAATTCCCGCTTCCACTTTTCCAACCAGATCGGCGCCTACGTCGGCGGCCTTGGTATAGATACCGCCGCCCACGCGCGCGAAGAGGGCGATCGAGCTCGCGCCCATCGCGAAGCCGGAGATCACCTCGGCGAACGCTCGCAACGCCTCCGCGTCCATGGCGTCGTTCACCATCCACGCGGTGACACCGCCGATTCCGAGAAGCCCCAGACTCGCCACGCAGAGCCCCATCACCGCGCCTCCGCCGAATGCCTGCCGCAGCGCGACCCCCTGACCCTGCGTGCGCGCCGCCTCGCTGGTACGGACGTTGGCGCGCGTGGCCGCCTCCATGCCCGCGAGCCCCGCCAGGATGGAGCACAAGCCGCCCGCGACGTACGCCGCGCCCGTGCGCCACCCAACGGCCCAGGTGAGCAGTAGTGCAACGACGATCAGGAAGGGAAGGAGCACCGAGTACTCGCGCCTCAGGAACGCCATCGCGCCCGAACGGATCTGATCCGAGATCGCGCGCATGGTGTCAGTCCCGACCGGACTCCGGCGAATGGAGGTGTAGATAATGAGCGCTATCGCCAGCCCCGCGATGCCTGCCCAGCTTGCCCAGATGGCGACGTCGTTCAACATGTCTATGCGGTCTCCCGGTTGTGCGCGTTCATCGCCGCCTCGATCCCTTCGTGTAGCCAGAGCTCGACGGCGTCGCTGAATCGCGGCATCATCTCGAGGATCTCCCGCCGCTCGGCGGCTCCGAATGGCGAGAGAACGAAGTCTGCAAGGTCACCCACCACTCGCTCTTCCTGGGTGGGCTTGATCCCGATACGGAGGCGCGGATAGTCGCGATTCCCTATCGTCTGCTCGATGCTCTTCAACCCGTTGTGACCCCCCGCGCTCCCCTGCGCGCGCAGGCGGTAGCGCCCCACGGGGAGCGCGATGTCATCGACGATGACCAACAGGTCGGTGGCCGGCGACCAGAACGGCCGCCGCAGATACGGGATTAGAACCTTCCCGCTGAGGTTCATGTAGGTGAGCGGCTCCATGAGCCGGACCTGCACGTTCCCGACGCGCCCACTCACCTCGCGCGCCTGCCCCTTCTCTCTCCACTCCCCCAAATGCCAAACGTCGGCGAGGTGCTCCACCACCCACCAACCGACGTTGTGGCGCGTACGCTCGTACTGCCGCCCGGGATTACCGAGACCCAGTATCAGCTTCATGGCGGAGGAGGAAGGGGAAGAACAGGGTTCAGGAGGCAGGGTTCAGGGTTCAGAAACTGCCTCGAAGTCGAGATCTCGATCATGCGGCAGTCACTGAACCCTGAACCCTGCCTCCTGAACCCTTGCAGCTCACTCCCCCTCCTCTTCCCCTTCCTTCTCCTTCCTGATCAACTCGGGCTCGGCGCCTTCGGCCGGGGCTTCGGCGGCGGCGGGCTCGGGCTCGGCTTCGACGCGCGGAGGAGCGACGACGCAGACGGTGGCATCGGCCTCGTCCTGGATCTCCACGCCGGGAGGGGCGATGAGGTCGGAGACGTGGAGCGACTCGTTTACCTCGAGCGCGCTCACGTCGAGCTCGATGTGGTTCGGGATGTTGGACGGGTCGACGTCGACCGTGACTTCACGGAGGATCTGGTCGAGGATGCCCCCCGAGGCGCGCACGCCGGCGGGAATGCCGGTCAGTACGACGGGGACGTCCACCGTGACGCGCTCGCCCGCGACGAGCTCGAGGAAGTCGACGTGCAGGACCTGGCGCTTGAACGGGTGACGCTGGATCTCGCGGATCAGCGTGCGCGAGGTGGTGCCATCTATGTCGAGCTCGATGACCGTGGTCTCGGGCGAGACGCGCTCGAGCATCCGCTCGAGCTCCCGCCAGTCGAGCGCGAGCATCTGCGGCTCCCGGTTGTGGCCGTAGATGATGCCGGGGATCTGCTGGGCGCTGCGCAGCTTGCGGGCCGCACCCTTGCCGGAGTCGGTGCGCTTCTTGGCGCTCAGATTAGCGGTTGCCATTGCGGAATGTCTCTGAAGTCTGAGGTTGTTTCGTAACTGCCCTGCTACTCACTCGAACAGCGAGCTCACCGACTCGTCCGAGTGCGTGTACCTGATGGCCTTGGCCAGCAGCTCGCCCACCGAGAGCACTTTGAGCTTCGAAAACCTGTGCTCCGGCGGGATGGCGATGGTGTCGGTCACCGTCACCTCTAGAATGGGCGACTCGCTCAACCGCTCCACGGCGGGGCCGGAGAGCAGAGGATGCGTGGCGCACGCATATATGTCCTTCGCGCCCAGCCGCTTGAGGGCGCGAGCCGCCTCGGTGATGGTGCCGGCGGTGTCGATCATGTCGTCGGGAATGATGCAATCCCGACCCTTTACATCACCTACCACGTTCAGGACCTCGGCCACGTTCGCCGTGGGCCTGCGCTTGTCTATGATCGCGAAGGTGCCGTTGAGGCGCTTCGCGAAGCCGCGCGCCATCTTCGCCGAACCCACGTCCGGCGCCACCACGACCAGGTCGCGCAGCTGCTTCTTTCGATAGTGCGACACGAGCACCGGGAGCGCGTACAGGTGGTCCACCGGAATGTCGAAGAACCCCTGCAGCGCGTGCTGGTGAAAGTCGATCCCCAGCACCCGGTTGGCGCCAGCCGTGATGATCAGATTCGCCAGCAGCTTGGCACCGATTGCCACGCGCGGCTGATCCTTACGATCCTGCCGCGAGTAGCCGTAGTACGGCATCACGCACGTGATACGTGCAGCCGATGCTCGCCTCGCCGCATCGATCAGGAGCAGGAGCTCCATGATGTTCTCGGCGGGCGGATTGGTCGGCTGCACTATGAACACGTCCGCGCCACGCACGTTCTCATCTATCCGGACGAAGATTTCGTCGTCCGCGAAGCGCGTGATCGTGAGCTTGGTGAGCTCGACGCCCAGGCACCGGGAGATCTCTTCCGCCAGCGCGCGGTTCGCAGTTCCCGCGAGCAGTTTGAAGCCGCGCCGGGGGACGCTCAGCTCATCCATTGTAGCCCTGTAACATAGTCTGGGGCAGGAAGTTGGTCAATTCGAGGGGCGGAGTTGCCCCCGGTGGATTCGAACCACCATTCTCACATCCATTCTCGGGGTACGGTGTCGTCCAAGTTCCGTTTACGGTTCCGTTTCCCTAGAGAAGGCGGAGGTCCACCGACGTGGAGGAGCAAGAGTTGGACGTCCAAGTAGCAGCGAACTAGACTGTCCAAGATAACATACCCTCTAGAGGAGTGGCACCTGATCGCTGCCACGAGCCTCAATTAGTCCTGCGGCGGAAAGCGCCGCCGCCCGTTCCCGGCGTTGGATCTCGGCGACGAGCGGTCGCAGCGATTCCGCCTGCCGTCGTAGCCCGCCAAGGGCCTTGTCTAGATCGTGAAGCATTAGCGGTGCATCGCTCGGCGTGCATGTACCGCGATGGTGGCCCAGGAAGACCTGCAAAATCCGGCGTGTCTCGCCGTCCAAGTGCCTGAGGCGCATCGCCAGTTCCGCCTCATTGAGCGCGTCCGCTCCTGGCGCGGGAGCGACCTTTACTCGCAGCTCGTCCATTGTCGTCCGCCCGTCGCCAGACGGCGCCGGCCGCTCCGCGGTCGCCGCTGGCGCGGCGGCTGGCTGCTCAGGCGGTGGTGGCGTCGGAGTTCGTGCTCGTCGGGCCGCCGCGATCTCGTCGGCCAGTGCCACAAAGTCGGGGTGGTCCCTCCGGCTGAAGTGCCGCTTGGCGACCTTCGCGCCCGAAGCGATGTCCTCTTGGGTGAGGCCCAGAGACGCATCAGCGTTCGCACGCTCGAGATACGCACGGATCTTCGCCACGATGCGGGGGCGTTCTGTTTCGGCGTTACGCGGCATCTGCGACCTCAGGTGCAGTAGAAGGCAGGGCAAGTGCGGTGCGAATCTGACTCGCCAAGCCAGTGTACCTCACCCGCCGGCCCAGCACGGAGCTCGTACGATTCACGGCGTCGGACGTGCCCACCAGGTGAAAGCACTCCTTCGCACGGGTGATCGCCGTGTAGAGCACTGCCGGGTCAAGCATAGCGGCATGAGCTCGGTGGTCGTACGCGAGTACGCAGTGGGCGTACTCCGATCCTTGTGAGCGATGCACGGTCATGGCCCAGGCCAGGCGCAGCATCAAGCGCTGCACCCCGCGCAGTGTAGTCGTCCGATCATCCACCTTCACGGTGACCGTGGCCTCGCGTGCGTCGTGGCCGACCACTATACCCTGCTCGCCGTTGTAAATCGGTTTCGGCAGGTCGTAGCAGTTGCGGGTCATGACCACCCGGTCACCTACGCGGACGCGCACACCTCCGCCGATTGTCGGGCCGGCGGCCCCATGCGGGTTGAGAGCCGCCTGTAGCCGCTCATTAAGCGCGTCCACGCCCAGCGCCCCTCGCCGCATCGGGGCGAGCACCTGGATGTCGTTCGGTGAGACGCTTTGCGCCATGAGAGACCGTACGTGAGCGAGTAGCTTACCGGCACCACTCGCTCCCGCCTCTGCGGGTCCCAGTAGCACTGTACGCCAATCAGCGGCATCATCGAGTAGCAGCGATTGGTGATCGAGCAGGCGGTGTGCGTTGGTAATGATCCGACTCCCTTCCGACTGACGGAATACCTGTGTCAGCTGGGCGACTGGCACGGCGCCGCATTTGATCAGATCATGTAGGACGCAGCCGTGCTGTACTGACGGAAGCTGGTCGCTGTCGCCAGTCCACAGCAGTCGAGTTGTCCTGGGGTTTATGGAGGACACCAGCCACTCAGCCGTCGCTAAGTCGCACATGCTCGATTCGTCGACTATCACGACATCGGAAGTGACGCGCCCGGCGGCAGTGCTCTCCGGCGCCCCGCCAAGGAGCCGGTGCACCGTGCTCGCCGGGGAAAGCGTTACAGCGGCCGCTCGGCTCGCGGCCTTTCCGGTTGGGGCGACGACCTGGACCGACCAGCCGAGGGCACGGCATGCAGCGATATAGGTCTTGAGAGTTGTCGTCTTCCCTGACCCCGGCCGTCCCGACAGTACCGCCACGCCATGGTCGAGCGCCAGCCACACGGCGTTCTGTTGCGCACCGGATAACCCCGCTCCTGCGATGAGCGACCCCACCAGTTGCCGCTGCTCGGCCGTCAGGGTATGGGGCACACGCATCATCACGGCCAGACGCTCTGCCAGCCGCCACTCCTGCTGCGCAATCTCCGGCAGCATGCGTATGCCATCCACATCGACCACCATCCCGCAGGTGTCGAGTGCGCCGACTGCATCGGTGAGCAGCGAGTCAGTTGGCGCCAGGCAAGTGAGCTTCGCTGCGCGTGCGGCGATCTCGCGCGCCGGAAGGCCCGAGTGGCCCTGCTCCATAGCCATGTCCAGGGTGTAACGGCACGCCGCCTCCGCACGCCGTGGATCGCGCGGTGATGCGCCCAAGATCTGTGCGATTCGATCGGTGAGCGCCCACCCCAGACCCGGCACTTCCACTAGCCGGTACGGGTGCCGCAGCGTCGCCACCTCGGCTGCTTCCGCACTGCTGGAGTATCCCATGATTTTGCGGACATCGCCGTAGCGCACGCCGGCCTTGAGCAGTCGGACCGTCAGTTCCTTTGCCTTGGTGTCACGGCGCGCCTCAGCAGCCCAGCGCTCGACAGCGAAGCGAAGCTGGCGACCGAGGGTACGACTAAAGACAAGCTCGATGCGCGCCGGATCCTCCTGTAGCAGGTCGAGGCATCCCGGGCCGAGCACCGTCGTCACGCGCCGCGCACGTGCCGCACCCAAGCCTGATACGTTCGCCGCGAGGTAGCGCCCCACCGCCGCTTGTTCTCGTGGCGGCTCGCTGTTCAGCTCCGTTACGCGGAATTGCTCGCCGTGCTCCGGGTGCACTTCCCAGAATCCCCTGAGGTGCACCATCGAGCCGACAAGGCACGGGGGTAGGTCGGTGCCGATAAACCGGACACGTGCCACACCGCCGCGCGGCTGTACGGTGCCGAATATCCATGCTCAATCGGGCTGTGAAGCTGGGTGAAGCGAGAGCACCTCGCCCAAGATGGTCACACGTCCCGGTCGATTTGCCTTCCGCATTCCGCTCGCAGTCATGGATGTGTGGTTAGCTCGACTTTGGCCATTCCTCGACTATCGATTCAGGCGAAAGACGGCGGAGGGCGAGCTGAGACACCTCAATCTCTCCAGCCACGAAGCACAATTGGCCCAAACCGAGTTCAAGAGATGGGTTACCGAAACGTTAATGATCTCTAATGAGTTGTCATTAATGGACTTACAAGGGTTACTCCGCTTGCGCAAACGAACGGATTGGTGCAATACTGGCGACGAAAACATATGCGTATCGTCAGCCGATCAACAATGATTCTGCAGGAGGTGATGACTCCGCGGCCTCGACGGTGCGCAGTGGCCCGAGTCCCGTGCTTACGCGGACGCTCAAATCACCCAGTTCTGATAGGAGGACAAGGACAGAGCACCCAACTCGCCGATTTTGCTCAGCAGCTGACTGGGGCCTGACACATGATGTCTGCTCCACACCTCGTTCCTCGGGTACCAACAATGTCATACACGCGAAGAAGTGCCGAGAGGAGCTGGTTGTTCGTCTGTTGCATGTTCATACTCTCCGGTGCCGTCGCCTGCCGAGACACAACTAATGTCCCCCAGGAGGCGTCGACTCCGAATCTTTCACTCTCTCAGACCATGGGCGTGAGTTTGCACTCTAATGCCGCCCTCGGTCCAGGCTCGGATGTCTCCGTGGCTGAAGAAGCGTCTGCCGAATCGCTTGCGCGGGCGCTGGCAATCGCGCTCGGCGATCGTACTCTCAGACAGAGCGTAAAAGCTGCGCTGGCCACGTCCGCAGGGAACGAGCACAAGCTGCACTTCGCAACCTTCATGCAGGGACGCGGCGCAGCGATCGCGGAAGCCATCTCGCGTCGAGCACGTATTACCCCTCAGGACCTAGCGGCAAAGGTAGCAGAGGTTCGCGATCTCGAGCTCTATATGCCGGTTGAGGGGCATCGCGAGCTCTGGACCGGCGAAGAGGAGATCCGTGTGGCTGTGGGACTCGATGAATCCTCGCCTCCCGTCGCATTTAACTCGGCTGGGGAGCGCGAAGTCCTCTACCTGGACGCCCCGCCGGCTAGTCCCGTGTTGGTGCTGACTACGACGGAGACTGACTTCGCGAACCAAGATGCGCTCAATGAGCAGGGTCTCGCAGCCATCCCGTGTCGCGTAGAGGAGTCCGAGACGCTCGCGGCAGCGGCTCGTCGCTGCGTACCTCCGACCCGAGAGCCTGCAATCTCGAGCGCGCCGGCACCTGCCAACCCAGCGGTTTCACTTCTAATAACCCCTGATACGACGCTCGCGAGTGATCCCGACTTGTATGGGCTGTACGCGGCTTCATTCACTTTGGTGGACAAGCATGAGCCTTGGTGGCGAGGAACCCCCGAGCTCGAACTGCACACGTTCGCAAAACGCAGTGCTTCTGACGGAAGCGCCCATATGTTTCAATGTTCTGGCGAGCACGCAAATGATGCAGGAGGCTACCAGCCTGGGAATCGCTCCCAGAGTTACGTTTACGACCAAAACGGGAAGTTCTGGAGCGGGGAAGTTCTGGTCCTCGATCCTGCTCAGGTAGACACGGCCCAAAAGGCGGAGTTTGACGGGTTCAACGTCTCCGTATGGGAAGACGATGATGCTTCCTGCAAGATCAAGCAAAAAAGTTCACGCGACTACTTCAAGACTGCGGTAAGCGCGACATCGAGCGTAGTCAAGGGGGCAGTCGCAGTGGGCGCAAAGGGAAAACCCAACTACGCTACACTAGCTGAGAACTTCGGCTCCCTCCTGAGCGACCTGTACGATCTCCTCGTAGGCGGTGACGACTACGTCGGGGTCCTTGTCTCCATCGATTCGACGCCGTACAAGGGTCAGTACGTTGAATCCCATATCATCTACGATCACGCGTCATACGCGGGACGTGCGAACATCTTTCTCAAGACCACGACGCATACCTCGCCGACCCCCGGTCCGGTGGCCACAGTAGAGGTATCTCCCAGCATAGATACTCTCTATTACGGTGCCGGGATTGGCTTGGTTGCATACGCATACGATGCGTTCGGGGTAGGGGTTCCGAACAAGTTGGCAACGTGGCAATCCAGCAATACGAGCATCGCGACAGTCACTTCATCGGGATTTGTAACAAGCAAGGGTATTGGGACCGCGACCATCACCGCGACGATCGATGGCGTATCGCAGAACGTTCCGATAACGGTTCGCACCACGCCGTCGACTGTCTTGTCGAACGTGTCGATCTCGGGCCCCTGGGACATGCGGCCGTACGCCCAATGCTACTTCAGCGTGTCGAAGAGTGGTGGGACCGCGCCATTCACGTACTCGTGGACGGTTGACGGTGCTCCGGTCAGCAGCAGCTCGGGGTACTTCGCTACCGCTCCCGCATCGGGACACTTCACGCTGGAAATCACGGTGACGGATTACACCGGAGACCATCTCACCGCATACCAGGATGTCGATGTCTCCAGTTCTGCGCCGGTGTGCGCGCAGTAGTCTTAGCTTATCTTCGGACCCGGCTACCGCCGGGCCCGAAGATAATGCGACCATTGCGTGTCTGGCCTTGCGGAACGTGATTGACCACGCCAGCGTGAAGTCCTCTGTGAAGGCTACCTTCGTGGTTAACGCACGCCGGCGAAGCTCCCACGGATCTCTCGGAGCGCATACACTGGCTGATGCGTACAGGCAGTTATTCATCGGCGCTGGCTTCTCAACTGGAGCTACTTATGCGAAGACTCGTTCAACGTCTCTGCTCTGCAGGATCGACCATAGGGCTTGCCACTGTCCTTACGCTGGGCTCTTCGTTTGCGGCGCAGGCACAGAGCATCGCGCTAGAGGCAGGGCTGGCTGGTATCGAGAACTACGACGCCTTCAATCCGATGTTTGGTGTGGCTGGCTATTCCCCCGAGTGGCACCGATTGAGTGCTTCCTTTTCCTACAGCCGCTGGGGAGGAAGAGATGGGAATGAAGAACGCATCGGTGGCCTACCCCGAATCGGATATGGCAATCAGGCATTCATTCTGGCAGCCCTAGTCCGAGTGCTCGGTGAGCGCACTGTTACGTTCTCGCTCGGCGGCGGGCTGGGCATGTTCCAGGCATATGCGCCGGTTGGCGAGCACACTGAATCACGGTACGACAACGCTGCTATGGGTACGTTTGTGTTGAGGTACTTGATGAAACCACGCTTCGCACCATACCTCCGCGGTGACGTTCAACTTCCGACCGATGAGGGTCCCATTCACTACGGGCTGGCGCGAGTCGGTTTCGAAGTATCGTTTTGACATCAGACGCCTTGGCATCGCAGCGCGACTTTGGTGGATTCAGGCGGCGTACATTAAGGGTACGCCGCCTCTGCTTAGCTCATCCAGAATCCATTGGCCAAAGGCGAAATTTGCTCATAGAGTGCGCAGATGGCGAGCACGGCCCAGGCGACCTTTGGTGCTCGCCGGCTCGGCACGGTTCGGCTTCTCCATCGGTGTACTCAGGATGGTTTCCAAGTCCACAGTAGGATGCGTCCGCAATGCGTTGATCAGGCGCGTGTGCCGGTCGAGCAGAGCTTCGTACTTCGCTTTCCACTGGTCCCGCTCGACGCTGAGCACCGCGATTTTCTGTCGAGCGCCAGGACGGGCGGTCTTGATGCGACCGAGAGCGGCCTGCCGCTCTTTTGCCACATCCTGGACCAAACGGTGGAGGTTGTGGCTATACAGCGTCTGCTTGGAGATTCGAATCGCCTTAGCGACCCGTGAGACGCTGACGTCGAGACCATCCGCGGTCAGGTTGTCGCGAAGGAGCGCAAGATGCGGGACGAGCTTGGCTAGTGCCTTCTGCCGCTCTCTTTCCTTGCGCTCCACATTACCCCGTGGCGTCGTGACGCCCTTCCGGACGGTAACCGGCTTACTCGGCATCACCGCCTCCAATACGATTGGCCAGGGACGTCGCTGCATCGTGAGACTCACGCGCGAGGTCATGCATCCGTGACACCACGGGGGCACCCTGCCGTGCAATCTGGTAGTACCATACTCCCATCTCGCGAGCATCCGCTGCTCTCGCGCGGAGGTGCTCCGCCTGCGTGCCATTGTACTTCTGCGCTAGCACGTGGCCGCAGCCAGCGCATGCCTGCTGTCGGCCGCACTCCTCGCTAATCATGTCCTTGGTGCAGAGCAGCCCGCCCGGACCCACATGGGCGACCGGCACCTTGGCCTCCAGGAAATCCCGCTGCTCCTCCTCGGGGACCGCTGCCACCTCGTCGGCTACGCCAGCGTTCATGCGTCCATCGAGGATGTCATTCCTGGCTATATCGGCGAGGTCCGTGGCTTCCCATAGGTAAGCGTTGGTGTGCGCCTCATTGCGGCGTTGCATCCAGACCGTGATGAGGAATACGGACATCCCCGCCTTGTTGGCGAGCGTATTCAGCCAGTGGCGGAATCCGTGTGGGCGCATGCCCAGTGAGCGACGCTGGTCGTCGTCAAACCGACGGGCGAAGATGGATGACTTTCCGTCCAGAAAGGCAGCGATGTGGTCCCGACCCAGCTTGCGCACCGCCACCGGCCTGCCGAGGTGGCGCGGGTCATCCGGTACGCAGAACAGAGTCTCTGACAGCATCTGCGCAGTACCATCCCGCGCCTTGAAGGCTACGGGCGAGTGCTCCGCTTGTCGGGCCGCGAGCACCCGCTCCACAAGTTCGAGCCGGATGCCGACGCGAGGCCTACGTTCCATGTGTTCGGCCTCGGGCCACGGCCCCTCCCATGGTTCAGTCAGCAGCTCCTCGTAATGGTGGTGACGATTCCGCTTGCGGTAGCTCTGCACAGTGGACTTGAGGGAGTTGGCATCAAGAAATCCAAGTGCCTTGGCTACCTCCGCCCGCGTCAGCATGACGCGCTGCTGAGGAAGAGTCAGCCTATGGCGTCCGTCGTTCCCTCCCAGATATCGCGCAAGCTCTCTCGTCCTTTCGGTAAGACGTCGCACCTCCGCAACGAGCTCCTTGGCGAGAGCGCCCGCCATGGGAGAGAGCCATCGATGACCGTAAAAGTAGGTGGATCCGGCTGGCTTCCGGTTCCAGTACAGAAAGCGTACGCGCTCGCCGTTCGGCCCCTGCTCGACCTCGAGACAGTTTAGCGGCAGGTCACGTGCCTCGGATTCGCGAAAGCCGGTGATGAGCAGGATACCACACAGCGCGAGCAGTAGTCGGTCCCACTCATCAGTTGTGGTCGCGTACAACTCGGCTAGCGCCTCGATTGCGCGACGGTCCGGCAGGCGGCTGCGACGCAGATCGCTCCTGTCCTCACGTCGCCTGCCCATGAATGCCCTCTGGTGTGCGCTCCGGGTTACCTGGCAAGAGGGCGCGATTATTCCGTACGTCGATAACCACTCCAAGAGCGCGTTCAGCTCGGTTTCGCGAATGGCTCGCGTGCCCGGTGCAAGCTCGTGACCCCTGGGCCCGGTCTCCTTCTCCATGAAGGCGGCGAATCGTTCCAGCAGTGGGGGTCGCAGGTCTACCCAGTCGAAGTCAGTCCACCCGTGATCGCGCTGCATGTACCGCCACAGATGCCGTGCTCCACCGATGACCGTCTCTCCGACCGATGGTGCCAACTGCATCAGGGCGATATACGCCTTTATCGCATCGGATAGCGCCTGAGGGAGGGCCGGCGCCTTGGAGCGTCCGCGCTGCGCCTCTCGGAAGCGGAGAGTGCCGAGACGATTGTGCCCGACCTCCTTGTACTCCCACGTGTCCGCCTCGTACACCATGCCGGGCCACCGAGCAGGATGAAACGTCGCGAGGAATGCACTCCGAGCCTCCGCGACGAGAAGAGCGAGCTTCTCTTCCACTTCCCCAGGCGCGGCAAACAGTGGGGAGGTGGTGGCTGTCGAAGGAGTGGCGGAGTGCTTCGCCGGTAAAGTGTTCCGCTTCAGTGGTATCACGACTGAAATCAGGACTGGGGTCAGGTGTCGCCGACCATCCGGCGCTGCTGCGCAGCGACCACTCGCTCGGTCGTCTTGGCAGCGTGGCGCTCGAGGTGAGCAACGAGTTCGGAGATGGCTAGTCCCGCGCGCTTGAAGATTACAGCCATGCGGTCGGACTCCGTCCCCACCTTGGCGTCGAGTTCGTCGACTATCTGCTCGAGTTGCCGCCGGTGGATCATCGGATCGGCTTCTGCCTCAAACCATTTACAGGTATAGCAGTCCAGCGGCGGGTAGAGATTGCACGGCGCGGCCTTGCGACAGCGTCCGATCACGCCGATGGCACGAGCGTGCTCCACAGGGCGGACTAGGTTCAAGGCACCACCGGGAATCACCGGTAAGCGAAGGGCATCATCACGCCCGATTTCGCCGGCAAACAGCTTGAGGACTCGCACCCACTGTGGGTGCCTATCCAAGGTGTCGCGCAACGCATCGACCAGAGTGGCGGAGTTGGCGGCGTAGATCGTTGCCATCGCGAGCGTGTCGTCATCAAGCGCAGCAACGATGGTCTGCGCCCCGGCCCCCGCCTCTGAGAGTCTGGTGGCGAGGGTTCGTCGCAGGCGATACGCCGTGAGACGTAGCGGCCACACGCGAATACCGTCACGAACGCGGGACCGGCGAGTCTTGCGGGTCCGGCGAGATCTCGCAGGTGGCCGAGTCGTTGCGAGATCGTGCAGCCGACACCAGCGACGCAGACGCTCGTTGACAGTGCGGTCACGGGCGAAGATCAGATCATCTGCCGCTGCGTCAGCTGGACGCTGGGCCTCGAGCATCTCGTACAGGCCTAACGACAGCGTACGATCGCTGTAGGTACGTTCCTGCCCCGAGCGTCCGCGCTTGGCGCGAGGAACCCTGATGTATGGAGTGGCATCTCGCTTGTCCGAGCGCCGCAGCATCCCCCAGGTGAGCGCCGCGATCTGCGTGGGACGCAGGCCGATTTCCCAGCAGAGCCGGACCAGTGCACGGTCGAGCGGGTCGTGACCCGGATGCGGCTGAGCAATGCTCCCGAGCAGCGCCTGTCGCTCCTGTTCGACGAGGGTGCCCCGCGTGGGGTGGCCGATTCGTGCGATGTGCCCGGCAACGACTGTTCGTACATACACATCGCGGGTGGCACGCACCATGGCCCGTGTGAAACCGGGGACAGTGTGGTGCTCGGCCCATCGAATGAAGCTGATGATGATACCGGGGTGCCGGTCGGGGCCACCCGGTGTCGCCGTCTCGCACCAGCGCGCGAAGGCGTTGAGATGGTGCCGATGGAACAAAGAGAGGGCACCAACGCCATCCCCCCATTGGCCGACCGTCGCGGCGTAGCGAGAAAGCAACACGAATGCGTTGAGGACAGCATAGGCGTGAGAGCCCGAACTCGAGCCGCACTGCTCCCGGCAATACAGCCAGGCCGCGGTGGCGATGCCGCCGCCGTACTGCGCTGGTGTCGCATCGAGGCTCGGGAGAGCCAGTGCCGGATACCAGAATCGAACGCCGGGCAGTCGCAGTAAACGATTCGTGAGCGCGTCGACGTGGATGTACCACTCTGGCGCATCCATCGGTAGAGGGCATCCGCGCCGAGAAGTCGCATCCGGGAGCGGTCGAACCGCAGCGATAACTGTCCGGTCGAGTCGAACGCGTTGCCACGCACGAACGACGGCGTCGTGCCGCTGCTCCTGTTGGCGGCGGAGGGCATCGGGGATGACCCCCTCTGGTGGATGAGGCATCAGCGGTTGATATCGCGGTTGGCTATGGCGTGCCCCGTCCTCTCGCTCAAGCGGCGGAGATATGGCATCGCGGAATCGACGCTTGCCCAGCCGAAGTAGTCAAGGAATGCGGCTCGGCGGCTGGGAGTATCGAGATTGTCAGGGAAGAATTCGGGTAGGGATTCGACGGCCCGATAATGTCGAAGTGCATGCCAGTGCAGCCGTCTGAGTGCGGGCGAGTCACTGCCCCATCGTTTACGATACCACTGCGCTGCAGCCGTCCCCATGCGCTCCAGCACCTCGACTGCCCCATCCTGCGAGAGGGGCACTCCCTTTTCAGTGACGATGAGGAACGGGCTATCACACTCGGGGCGACCCTCTGACGGAGAACCATCTACGTAGCGCCAGTAGATGTGTGTGATCGCATCGGGAATACCGACAGTCCGTGACGAGCGCTTGACGCTCACTCGCTTGCGTAAATTGTCGGGATCATCTGGAATGCGCTCGATGCTGATAGTCTGCGCCTTCCTCATCGCAGCGAACTGGCGTGCGACCATGTCGCGTCGTGAGAGGCGTGCAAGGCTGGTAACCTTTAGTGCGAGGGCCTCGCCGATGCGGAGTCCCAACTGCCGCACGAGCTGGTAGAGAAGCCAGTTGCGCAGCCGCACCGTCTCCCCGAAGATGCTAGACTCGAGTGACTCGGAGTGCCGGCCAGGGCCCGCCACGGCAGCAAGCGCCTCGAGGTCACGCTCATCTAGGTCGCAGACTTCGCGAGGTTCGCCTGCTTGCATTGCGCCAGCGAGCCGTGCGAGTCTCGTGGCGATGGATTCCGCTGTGGATCGCCGCTCCGCCAGCCGCTGGGCAGCTGGGGAGCCCCGGGAGACCGACCACCAGTTGTGCTCGTCAGCAATCCAGCGGAAAAAGGCGCTCCAAGAACCGCACCGCTTTTGTGCAGTCGAACGGACACTGTCCTTGGATGCCACCACGAATACGCGCTCGATGATTCGCCGGTCGGGGAAATGACCATCCAGCAGGAAGCCGTCTAGTGGCTGGCTCGTGACCGCGGGCCACGCGTCGTAGAGCTCCGCGACCCGCAGCATCTCCTTGTGCAACGTGGATGAGGCGAGGCGTTCAGAGCGCCGGTGCAGCCCATACAGGTGCGCCAAGAGCGGCGGGACGCCGTCTCCGTCCACGACGATGGGCAGGAGTTCGCCGCCTTCAAGGCGGGTAAGGTGCGACGTGTGGCGCCGTACGAGCGGAGATGGCTGGTGGGGCATGGCGGCAAAACTGGACCCGGTTACCGCGCGGCGCAGGGAGACCGCGGCCGTCGCGCGAGCTCAGTCGTACCGTCTACCACAGCAAGGGAAGGGAGAGTGGTAGTTGCCCCGCCAGGATTCGAACCTGGATAACGACATCCAAAGTGTCGTGTCCTGCCGTTGGACGACGGGGCAGTACAACCGTGCTATTAGATCATGCAACTTGGACGCTCAGCCCGCCAGCCCCGAGAAAAGATCCAAAGTCTGATGTCCTGCCATTGGACGAGGGGGCATCCAGCCTCACAAGCTAGCTAGGGAGGGGGGGAGGTGAAAGGGCGGGGGAAGGGGGGAGAGGGCAGACAGCAGACAGCAGAAAGCAGTGAAACCCTAGGGTTCAGGGGGCAGGGTTCAGGGTTCAGGTACTGCCCGGCGATGGGGATCGCGAACCCGAGGCAGTTCCTGAACCCTGCACCCTGAACCCTCGAGCAGTTCACTGCTTTCTGCTGTCTGCTCTCTTCTCGCTCTTACGCGATCTCGACGGGCGAGAGAGCCGTGAGGGTCCGCGTGCGGACCACGCGGGCGCCACCCGGGAGAGAGAGCGCGCTCGGGGGGGAGTCGAAGATTCCGAAGACCGTCGAGCCGGAGCCGGACATCAGGGAAATGGAGGCGCCGGCGGCGCGAAGGGCAGAAATCGCCGCCGCGATTTCGGGGTGGCGCTCGGAGACCACGGACTCGAAGTCGTTGGCGGCGAGAGAGGCGATCGAGGCCCAGGTGGCGAGGTCGCCAAGCGAGAGGAGCTGTGGGACGGGGTGCGAGCGACCTGCTTCGCCGGCAGCCGCTTCGGTGGTGGAACTGTCGCTCGAGGGAGCCCTCGCGGCGGTGCGCGCGGCGGCGAGCCAGGAGTAGGCGGCGGCGGTGGAGACGGAGAAGTCGGGGAGAACGAGGAGCACCTCGCACTCGGGGAGCGAGGGGAGGGCCAGGATGCGCTCGCCGCGACCCCAGGCGAGGGCGAGGGGGGCGGCAGTAGTGAGGTAGGGGACGTCGGCGCCAAGGGTGGCGGCGATGGCGAGGAGCTGGGCTTCCCTTACCTGGTGGGGGGAGAGAGCGGCCAGCGCGCGGAGGACGGCGCCGGCGTCGGCACTCCCGCCGCCGAGGCCGCCGCCTATCGGGATCCGTTTCTCGATCTCTACCGCAAAGCCCTTCGGCCAGCCGGTGGATTGGGCGAAGGCGAGCGCGGCGCGATAGGCGAGGTTGTGCTCGGATGGGCCGGGAATGTCGGTGTCGCAATCGACCGAGCGGCCGGAGTCCGTGATGCGCACCGTGATGGTGTCGCCGATCGCGAGGCGGGCGAAGAGCGTCTCGAGGGTGTGAAATCCACTCTCCTCGCGGGAGAGAACGCGGAGGATGAGGTTGACCTTGGCGTGCGCCGTGACCCGCGCGGCGCCAGCAGTCACGCGTTCTCCTCGGGAGACATCGCCACCTTCGGGGCCGGCGATTCGGGTGCGGCGCCACGCCGGGTCCCTGGCGAAACCCCGGCGGAGCCGGCCTCGGTCTTCTTCAGGTCGCGAAAGTGGAGGCCGAGCCGCACGAAGTAGTAGATGCCGATCGCGGTGATCGGAATGAACGTGAGGATGTGATAGCCGATCGCCCAGCTCGTGGCGCGGGCGGCGTCCACGCCGTAGATGCCGAGCCCCTGCTGGCCGATGGCCTCGAAAACGCCGAAGAAGCCCGGTACGCTGGGCAGTGCCACGCCGATCCCGACGAGTCCCTGCAGCAGCAGCGCGGCGGTGAAGGGAGCCGTTATTCCCACGGCCTTGAACGCTACCCAGTAGGCGAGCGCGTTCATGAGCCAGTGGATCATCGCCCACGCGAAGACCGCGGCGAAGCGGCCGGGGTGGCGCAGCACGCCGAGCCCCGACGCGAACGAAAGGAGCATCTCGCGCCCGCGTGCCTCGAAGCGTGGAGCCACGCGGCGGGCCAGCGCCTCGTAGAGCCGGATCATGAAATCCGGAAAGAGCACGATGAGATAGAGCGCCACCATCGCGAGCGAGAGCACGACTATGAAGCTCACGAGCCAGCTCCCTACAGGCTGACCGGCTACGAGGCGGTCGCGCGGGAACGCGGGGTCGAACATCGCCACGAGCATCAACAGGAGAATGGAGAGCGCGTCGAAGACGCGGTCAACTGCCAGCGATGCGAACGAGGCGGAGAAGGACACGCGGCTGACCTCGCGCGTGAGCGCGTAGGCGCGCGCGATCTCTCCCACGCGGGGTGTGACGTTGTTGATCCCGAACCCGATCGCCGTGGCTCGCCAGAGCGGGCCGAAGGGCAGATGATACACCACCGGGTCGAGGATTATCCGCCAGCGCCACGCGCGTACCGGGAAGATGGCCGTTCCCAGAATCACTGCCAGCGCGAAGAGCCACGGATTCGCCTCGCGCAGATGCTCCACCACGCGGCCGAATTCCACATTGTGCAGTGCCCACGCGAGCAGGGCTACGCTCAGGATGACCCCGAGCGTGTTGCGGACGGCGTTCTTCATCCCGCGCTACTCGGCGAGCGCCAGTTCGATGAGATCGAAGAGCTCCTCCACCACTTCGCGCGGCGGGGCCGTGTCGAGGTAGAGCAGCTCGGCGCGCAGCGCAGCGGCCCGCTCTAGCGCAGCGCGGCCGCGGTAGAGCAGGTCGTCTATCGCCACCACCCGTTCGTCGTCGAGCGCGGCGGGCGCGCTCAGGGGCTTCTCGTCGAGCTCGAGGAAGCTCGCGATCCCATCCTCCAGCAGCTCGTGCAGCTCGCGGCCGGTGGGTGTACGCAGCGGTGTGCGGTATGGCTGACGCGCAGACTCGCGCGGCCTCTCGCTCCCCGACGTGAGTCGCTCGACTCCACTCTTGATATCGGCCGAGCTGCTCGCAGGATCGGCGAGGAGCCGGGCCACTTCGTCGAGCCG
>DATCXR010000055.1:0-2421 GCA_036565685.1 Gemmatimonadaceae bacterium | reverse complement strand
GGCTTCTCCAGCCGTAGCGATTCGCGATTCCAGACCTGACCCCGCCTACCCTGCCTTCCCCACCAGGTTCGCCTGTACGGTTGCCGGCCTCGCCCACTGCGGGCGCCCGTTCATTTCCAGCGGCCGACCCGGCTCGTAGCTCACCTTCCCGTTCACCAACACTGCGTAAATCCCCGCCGAGTACTGATCCGGGTTCGCCACCGTCGCACGGCCGTCCACGTTCCGCGGATCGAAGATGGTGAGGTCGGCGATGTACCCGTCGCGGATCTCGCCCCGCGAATCGAGTCGCGCGAGCGAGGCCGGCCGCGACGTCATCGCCGCGAGCACCTGCGTCAGCGGTATCCCCACCTCGTGAGCATGACGCAGCGCGGTGGAGAAGCACCCGGCCCCGCGCGGGTGTGAGTTCGCGTGCAGCTCGCGCTCGATCCCCCCGTCGGACGCTACCATGCAGAAATTTTCTCGGATTGCGACGTCGAAGGTGCGCGCCAGCGGCTGCGTCCCCGGTGGGACGGCCACGAGCACACCGGGTGTCTTTCGATAGTGCGCGAAGCTCCGTGCCGTGAGCCGCTCCCCGGTGCCCACCACGGTGAGGTCGCCGTAGTCCAGATGGAAGTGCTCCCTCCATCCGGGACCGAAGCGCGCCGACGACACGTACGTGGCCCAGTAGCTGTACGGGTAGACGCAGCAGGTGATCTCCATCCCCAGTGCACGCGCGTCGCGGATTATCCCGAGCGCATCTTCCATCTGGAACGTACCGCCGGTGGAATTGAGATGCGCGACGTGCAGCCGCACTCCCGTTCGCTCCACCACCCTCACCGCCTCGCGCACCCCATCCAGCTCACGCTCGCTCGACGAGTAGCGCAGGTGCAGCACGAGCGGACGCTCGTAGCGCTTCGCGATCCGCGCGTAGTCGACGAGCTCGTCGAAGGTGGTGTCGGGCTGGTATTCCGGACTGTGCGATACGCCGAGTGCCCCCGCGTCGAGCGACTCCTCGATCCTGCGCAGTCGCGTGGCGCGGTCATGGTACCTGTTACGGATGATCATCACCTTCGTGGAAGTACCGAAGTTGACGTGGTGCGGGAGCGGGTCGAAGTGACGGCGATACGCTTCCACATTCCCCGCGCCCCCGTGCATCTGGAGCGCGGTGCTCACTCCGTCCGTGAGCTTGTACTTCTCGTATGTGAGGTAGCTCTTCTCAGGCTTCGATGAGTTGTCGCCGAGTATGTCTATGAAACCGGGAGCCACGATCCGGCCGGTGGCATCCATTACCCGATCGGCCGCGAGCGGCGCATCGCTCAGCTGGATGCGACCGTCGCGCGTGACGCCAACGGTGAGCGATCTCAGTGCACCGCCAGCGAAGACGAGCCCGCCCTGGATGGAGAGCGCGAGCCCCGCCGACCGCACGGCGGAAGCGCCGGGCCCGCCCGCGCCACCCGATGCGCGCGTCGTGCCCACCCGCGTGGCACCCTGTGCCGTCCACGCGAATGCCCTTCCCAGCGGCCAGGCACCGAGCGCCACGCCCGCCATCCACTGCAGCGCTTCGCGTCTATCCATGGGACGGCCGCCGTCGCGAGAGTGGGAGGAACTACGAGATGCGGAACCGAATCGTGTCATCGACTCAACCAGCCAGCTTGCGAGCCATCGGACCGGCGATCGGCGATTCCCACTCGCGGCCCTGGAAGGCGCGCCACATCAGGAAGAGCCAGAGGAAGAAGCCGCCCAGGCCGAAGACCACCGAGAGCAGCAGCGCCACGAGCCAGCCGAGCACGGGCACCATCACGAGCATCCCGCTCAGCACCGAGAAGACTACCGAGAGCGCGATCCAGAGGAGGCCGAGGGTGATGGATTGCGCCGCGTGGTAGCGAACGAAGCGGTTCTCCTTCTCGAGGAGAAAGAAGAGGATTCCGGTGATGGGTCCGAGGAGGTAGGCAAGCGCGCCAGCGACGTTGGGCGTGAGACCGGTGCTGCTGGCCGTGGCGGTGGGGGATGTCATGATTCTTTCCTCTCTGCCGGGAGTGACTCGCGTGGGGGACCCGGGGCCGCGACGGGAGGAGGAGGCGCCGCGACTTGCCGGATCGTTTGTCGCGGGCGAAACTAGGCTGTGGACATCAGCATGCCCTCAGCGGATTATCAGCCGCGCCAAGTCCTTCGCCTCGTGACACTTGGCGGACTGGGGGCGACTGGCGCGGACGGCGCGCCGCTCGCCACCAGTCCGCCCAGACGGCGGCTCGCGCTCCTCGCCGTGATCGCCGCGAGCGGCGACCTGGGGATCTCGCGCGACAAACTCCTCTTCTATTTCTGGCCCGAAGGGGCCGAAGACCGATCCCGCCACGCGCTCACGCAGACGCTCTACGCGTTGCGCCGCGATATGGGTGGCGTGGAGATCATCGCTGGCTCGTCGGAACTGCGGCTCGCGCGCGA
>DATCXR010000051.1:0-4711 GCA_036565685.1 Gemmatimonadaceae bacterium | reverse complement strand
TGGTACGTTCGTGGGCACGTCACCCGGTCCTCTCCACGAACGGACCTCGGAACTGCACAAGACGCGGCGGTGCATTACGGACCTCCTGCGGGCACGAGGAGCCAACGGTTTCGCGAGTGCCTTCACGAGAGAACGAGTTCGCTGCGGTTCCGCTCGCCAAGGCGCTGAGGCGTGGGCCGTATTACGATCTGACGTCAGGTCGTCAGCCTGCCGGCTCATCTGCAATGAATGCACCGATGCGCCGTCAGCCCGTCAGGACCATCGCCTTCACTCGCATTGCTCAAACGCTACGCCCTTCCGCAGCTTGCCAGCCAGCGGCTAGCTTGCCGAATGGACGTGACGCTCGAAACCGAACATGCAGCAGATGCGCGGCGTAAGGAAGAAGCGCTGGCGGGTTGGCTCCGCGAACGCTCTCCTGTTCTGCTCGGCTTCAGCGGCGGCGTCGACTCTGCCTACCTCGGCTGTATCGCGGTACAGGCTCTCGGTCGCGAGCAGGTGCTCGCCGTCATCGGCAGAAGCCCTTCCTACCCCGCCGTGCAGTGGGCCACCGCGCGTGAAGTGGCCGAACGCGTAGGCCTCCCGATTCTCGAGATCGATACGCACGAGATGGACGACCCGCGCTACGCCGCCAATCCGACGAACCGCTGCTACTTCTGCAAGTCGGAGCTCTGGACGCTCCTCGAGCGAGTCGCGACGGAACGCGGATTCACGACGATCCTCGATGGCGCCAACGCTGACGATCGCACCGACTGGCGCCCCGGCGCGAAGGCGGCGGGCGAGCATTCGGTTCGTTCTCCTCTCGCGGAAGTGGGTCTCACCAAGGCCGAGATCCGCTACCTCTCCCGCGCGCACGGACTTCCCACGTGGGCCAAGCCGTCATCTCCCTGCCTTTCGTCGCGGCTCCCGTACGGTACGCCGGTCACGGCGCCTCGACTGCGTCAGGTCGAGCGCGCCGAAGAAGCGCTTCGCCAGCTCGGTGTGCTGGGAGACCTGAGGGTCCGACACCACGACGATCTCGCGCGTGTGGAGATGGATCGGCGCGAGCTGGATGAATGGCTCGAGCCGGCGCGCCTCGCCGCGCTCAGGGATGCGGTGGCACGCGCCGGCTTCGAGCGCGTGGCGTTGGACCTGAGGGGCTTCCGTTCGGGATCACTCAACGTGCTCGGCGGAGTGAGCGCCGCTTGAGCGCGGAGGCGCTGCGGCAGGCGCTGGCGGCGCTGGGCATCCATGGCAGCGTGGAAGCGCGTGGGGCGCTGGCGATTCTCACCCTGAACGGTGCCGGCGCGTCACTTCGCGATCCCGAGCTCCGGGCGAAGGCGGTCGCCCTCGCCTCCGAGCACGGCTTCACCAACCTCGCCCTCGAGGTGAGCGATTCGCCGGGAGAAGGTGCGGCTCTTCATCGCGATTAACCTCCCGCCAGCTATCCGTCACTCGATCGTGGACGTCACGGCTCCGATGCGCGAAGCCGCTCCCCGATTGGCGTGGGTGACGGAGGAGCGGCTGCATCTCACCATGGAGTTTCTCGGCGACCGGACCGACGACGCCGTAGCCGAGCTGGGGGCCGCGCTCACGAGGGCGGTCACGGGACACGCTCCGGTCGAACTGGCGCTTCGCGGGCTCGGAGCATTCCCGAACCTTCGCGCGCCGCGCATCGTATGGTTGGGTGTGGAACCCGATCCGAAGCTGGAGCTGCTCCAGCACGACCTGTCGCGCGCCTGCGGAGAGCTGGGCTACGAACGCGATGCGCGCGCCTTCAGGCCGCACATCACCCTGGGGCGCGCGCGTACTCCGTTGCGGGCGGAGGCAGCGCGCGCTCTCGCGGCGGCCGCGCGCGCGGTCACATGGTCCGCCACCGTGGAGGCGACGAGCGTGGATATCATGGAGAGCCGGCTGCTCCCGAGCGGGGCGCGGTACGGCGTAGTGGCTGCGATCCCGCTGCGAGGAGGGTGAGGCATGGGGTGCCTGCGGGGCCTCGGTTATCTGGTGCTCGTCGTGGTGGTGGCTGCCGTCGCCTGGTGGTTCCGTGCGGACTGGCTCCCCTTGCTACACAAGGGGACGGCCGCGGCCGTCGTGTCCGACTCCGCGTCAACGGTGGTGTGGGAGCCGGTGACTCCCGAAGGCGCCGCGCGAGCGAAGAAGGTGGTCGCCAGGCTTGGCACGCGATCGGGGCCGGTATTCACCAACCTTCCTCCGGGCGATCTCACCGCGTACATCCTCTCGGAGCTCGCCAAGCAGCTCCCGCCTTCCGCGCACGACATGGAGGCGGCGGTGATAGACCGCCAGCTCTGGGTGCGGGCGCAGGTCCGGCTGGCGGATTTCGGAGGGCCTGGCGAACTCGGTCCGCTGGGGGGTCTCTTCGGCGACGCCGAGCCGGTGGTGTTCGGCGGGACGCTCGCCATCGTGAACCCGGGGCTCGCTGTCTACCGGGTGAAGGAGCTTCGCATACGTGACATGTCGGTGCCGTCACCGATGATCTCGAAGCTGCTTCGCCGTGTGGAGCGCGGATCGCGTCCGCCGGGGCTGGCGGACGACGCGCTCCCGATGCTCGTGCCGGACTACATCGCCGACGTACGTGTTCAGAACGGAAAGATCACGCTCTACAAGACCGTCCAATGAGTCATCGTATCCTCATCGCCGATGATGAGAAGGGAATTCGCGCCGCGCTCGGACAGCTCCTCGAGTACGAGGGATACGATGTGCGCTCGGTGGGGAACGCGACGGATGCGATCACCGAGTACGAACGGTGGTGTCCCGATCTGGCCTTCATGGATGTGAAGATGGCGGGGATGGACGGCCTCGAGGCGCTCAAGCGAATCAGGGAGCTGGACGGTGCGGCGGTGGTGGTGATGATCAGCGGGCACGGTACCATCCAGACCGCGGTGGAGGCAACGCAGCTCGGCGCCTACGACTTCCTCGAGAAGCCGCTCGACACCGACCGCGTACTGCTCACCGTGCGCAACGCGCTGCAGACGGCGAATCTGCGCGAGGAGAACAGCCGGCTGCGCGAGAGCATCGAGTCGCGCTACGAGATAGTGGGGAAGTCATTCGCGATACGCGCCCTGATCGAGAAGCTGGAGCGCGTCGCGCCCACGCCGGCGCGCGTGCTCATCACCGGCGAGAACGGGACCGGGAAGGAGCTGGTCGCTCGCGCCATCCACCGGCTCTCGGGACGAAAGGGGAGCGGCGCCGGATTCGTGGAGGTGAACTGCGCGGCTATCCCGAGCGAGCTGATAGAGAGCGAGCTTTTCGGGCACGTGAAGGGCTCCTTCACCGGCGCGGTGGCGGATCGCGCGGGAAAGTTCGAGCAGGCCGATGGCGGCACGCTCTTCCTGGATGAGATCGCGGACATGAGTCTCTCGGCGCAGGCCAAGGTGCTGCGCGTGCTCGAGGATGGAGTGGTGACGCGGATCGGCGGCGCGAAGCCGGTGTCGGTGGACGTGCGAGTGATCGCTGCCACGAACAAGAACCTCGAGAGCGAGATCACCGATGGGCGCTTCCGCGAGGATCTCTACTACCGGCTCAACGTGGTGCCTCTCTCCGTTCCGGCGCTCCGGGAGCGGCGCGAGGACATCCCGCTCCTGGTAGCGCACTTCGTGGCGCTGCTCTCGTCGCGCGAGGGGATGACGCCGCGCACCGTCGCGAGCGACGCGGTGGAACGGCTCACCACGTACGACTGGCCGGGGAACGTGCGCGAGCTGCGCAACACGGTGGAGCGAATTCTCATCCTGTCGACCGGAAACACAATCACGGCCGCCGACGTAGATCGTCTGGTGGGGCAGCGTTCGGCCGAGCAGACGAGCATCGGTTCACTCGCCGATTGCGCCACCTTCGAGGAGTTCAAGGACGCTGCCGAGCGCAGCTTCCTGCTCGCGAAGCTGAGAGAGAACGAGTGGAACGTGTCGGAGACAGCGCGCATCCTCGACATGCCTCGTTCGAATCTCTACAAGAAGATCGAACGCTACGGTCTCACCCGCGAGCGCGCGTAACGATCAACCGGAGAGGATGGAGGACCCATGGACTCCACCAAGTGGGACAAGCAGCTGGCGCAGGTGGATCGCGCGCTCGAGGGAATCTCGGACGAGGCGCTTCTCCCCGATGACTCCGCGCGCGAGCCATCTCCCGCCACGCGCAAGGCGCGCAAGGAGGAGCTGCGCGAGGAGCGATACAAGACCAGCACCGTGGGCGTCCTGGCCCGCCTCGTACTCGCGGTGGCGCTCGGGGTCGGCATGCTCTTCTGGCCGTACTCCGCGCGCTGTGGTGTGGGCCTCTTCGGCTATCTCGGCGCCGCGTCGATGGTGGTAGTGGCCGGTGTATGGTCATCCATCTGGAGCTGGCGCCACCGTTCCGGCCAGGCGCACGTTCTGTCGCTGCTCCTCATTGTGTGGGGAGGGATCCTCGGGGCTACCGAGATACTTCCGCGTGTCGGGTATGCCATCCCCGATGCGCAGCATCCGGCGATATGGATGTGTGAGTAGGGTACATCGCGGCTTGTTTACTCGGTTCTCAGGGAGAGGTCAGCCCGCGGTTCACGCGGCTCGTCTGGCTGGTATGCCTGGTTTGCGGGGGAGAGGGCAGCCCGCGGTTCACGCGGAGGGCGCGGAGATGAACTGAGAGAGCGCGGAGAACACCTTGCGGGGATGGGCATCCAGCCCCTCGTCGGAGATCCCGAGAGGGAGAGCTCGGTGTGAATGGGGGAACTGCTCGCTCGCTT
>DATCXR010000050.1:0-6040 GCA_036565685.1 Gemmatimonadaceae bacterium | reverse complement strand
GGGCGTGGCAACGAGGGTGGTCGCGAAGGGAGCGACCTCGTCGAAAACGTCATCGCCATCAACCGTGTGGCGAAGGTCGTCAAGGGCGGCCGGCGCTTCAGCTTCAACGCGCTCGTCGCGGTGGGCGATGCGCAGGGCCGCGTGGGCGTGGCCACCGGAAAGGCGAACGAAGTTTCCGAGGCGGTGCGCAAGGCGGTCGACGCCGCGCGCCGCGGCATGATGCAAGTGCCACTCACCGGCGGTACTATTCCGCATGAGGTGGTGGGCGAGCATGGCGCGGGCAAGGTGCTGCTCAAGCCGGCGGCGCCCGGTGCCGGTGTCATCGCCGGTGGTGCCGTTCGCGCGGTGCTCGAGTGCGCCGGCGTCGCCGACATCCTCACCAAGAGCCTCGGATCGGCCAATCCGCACAACATGGTGCGGGCTACCATGGATGGGCTCACCCGGCTCACCACGGTGGAGCAGATCGCGCGCGAGCGGGGTATCGAGCCATCGAGCCTGCATTACAAGTCGCGCGCAGTTTCGAAGGAGAGCGTCTGATGGCCAGGACTTTCGTCTGGCACCCGACCAGGGGGCCAGCTCAAACCGACAAGAACACGCTCACGACCGGGAAGGTCCGGATCGAGCAGGTCCGCAGCGAGATCGGACACCCGGCACGGATGCGTCGTACGCTGGAGTCCATTGGCCTCAGGCACCATCAGGACGTGGTGACCAAGCAGGACTCGCCGGCGCTGCGCGGGCAGATCAAGCAGGTACGTCACCTGGTGAAGGTGACCCCGGTGGAGGATTGACGAGAGATGGCGAGCGAGAACGAGAACACGGTCGAGAAGATCGGCCTGCACAACCTCCGGAGCGCGCCGGGCTCGCACCGCGCGCGCAAGCGCCTTGGCCGCGGTCCCGGCTCGGGAACGGGCAAGACGTCCGGCAAGGGACATAAGGGCATCAAGGCGCGCGCGGGGCATCATGGCCCGGGCGGCGGCAAGCCGCACTTCGAGGGCGGTCAGATGCCGCTCACGCGCCGGCTTCCCAAGCGCGGGTTCACCAACCTTTCGCGCGTGGAGCACCAGGTCGTTCGGCTCGATGCGGTGGACCGTCTCCCCGAGGGGGAGGAGGTGACCACCGAGTCGCTGATCGCGGCCGGGCTCATTCGCAAGGGGCGCGGCCCCGCCAAGCTGCTGGCTAACGGCGAGCTCACCCGGGCCATAACGGTTCGGGGCGTCAAGATGAGCGCGTCGGTGCGCGAGAAGATTGTCGCGGCCGGGGGCCGCGTAGAGGAGTAACATGGCGCAGAGCAACCCGGCCGCCGCGGTAGCCAACCTGTTCAAGACGCCGGAGCTGAAGTCGAAGATCGGCTTCACGCTCCTGGCGCTCGTCGTCTACCGGATCGGCGCGCACATCACCGCACCCGGGATCGATGTGAACGCGCTGCTGGCCTTCTTCCAGAGCCAGCAGGGTGGCCTCCTCGGACTGTACGACATGTTCGTGGGTGGCGGCCTCTCGCGCGCGACGCTGTTCGCGCTGGGCATCATCCCCTACATCTCCGCGAGCATCGTCTTCCAGATCCTCGGGGCAGTCATCCCGACGGTCGAGAAGCTGCAGCGCGAGGAGCAGGGGAGAAAGAAAGTGGAGCAGTGGACCCGCTACATGACGGTGGGCATCGCCATCATGCAGGCCTGGGGCTTCGCGCTCTTCATGGAGTCGCTGCAGGGGGCAGTGGGGAATCCCGGATTCGGGTTCCGCCTCGAGATGACGCTCTTCCTCACCACTGGCGCTGTGTTCGTGATGTGGCTGGGCGAGCAGATCACCGAGCGCGGCGTGGGCAATGGCGCCTCGCTCCTGATCTTCTTCTCGATCGTCGAGCGCTTCTGGCCGAGCATCGTCCAGACCTTCAACTTCGTGAGCACCGGCGCTCTCTCGGTCTTCCAGCTCGTGCTGCTCGGCGTCGTCATGCTGGCGGTGGTGGCGTTCACGGTGGCGATAACCGTGGCGGCGCGGCGCGTGCCGATCCAGATCCCGCAGCGCACCATGGCGCGGGGACGGCAGCGGGAGTCGGCGAAGAACTTCATCCCGCTGCGGATGAACGCGGCCAACGTCATGCCGATCATCTTCGCGCAGACGGTGATCGTCGTGCCGGGTACGATCGCGCAGTTCTTCACGAACGTGCCGCTGATGCAGCGGATGTCCGAGGCGCTCCAGCCGGGCACGTGGGCCTACTACGTGCTCTCGGCAGTGCTGGTGGTCTTCTTCACCTACTTCTACACTTCGATCATCTTCAACCCGATCGACATCTCGGAGAACCTGAAGAAGCAGGGCGGCTTCATCCCGGGCGTGAAGCCGGGCGCCAAGACGGCGGAGTACATAGACCGGGTGATGTCGCGGATCACCTTCCCGGGCGCGATCTTCCTCATGCTCATCATGCTGCTGCCGATGTGGATCGGCCAGCTGATCAACGTTCCGTTCCTGTTTGGCGGCACGTCGCTCCTGATCGTGGTGGGTGTGGGCCTCGACACGGTCCAGCAGCTGCAGCAACACCTGCTGCTGCGCAAGTACGACGGCTTCATGAAGAAGGGCCGCATCCGCTTCCGCGGACGGCAGCCCAGCGGCTTCTGAGCTGGCCGGACACGACCAGACTCCAGCCGACTGACGGATGAACATCGTACTTCTCGGCCCCCCGGGTGCCGGCAAGGGGACCCAGGGCGAGCGGATAGCGAAGCGCTTTGCCATACCGAAGCTCGCCACTGGCGACGTGCTCCGCGAGGCCGTACGCGCGGGGACACCGCTCGGACGCGAGGCGAAATCGTTCATGGAGCAGGGTGATCTCGTTCCCGACGAGATCATCCTCGGCATCATGAAGGAAACGCTGGCGCGTCCCGACGCGGCCAGGGGCGTGGTGCTCGACGGCGTGGTACGCACCGTACCGCAGGCGGAAGGGCTCCAGCGCGTGATGCGCGAGCTCCATCGCAAGGTCGACCTCGTGCTCCTCTTCGACGTCGACGAGGACGAGCTGGTGCGCCGCATTGGCGCTCGCACGGTCTGCGAGAACTGTCAGACGCCGTACACCGGACGCGAGCCGGGGACGAGCTGCGACAAGTGCGGGGGCCGCCTCGTCCGTCGGAAGGATGACGAGCCCGAGGCGGTGCGCCATCGGATGAGGGCATACCGGGAGCAGACGAAACCGGTGATAGACTGGTATCGTTGTCGTAGTGAGGATAGCAACGGCCCTCGCTTCGTGGAGATTGACGCGATGGGCGAAGTGGATGAAGTCACGCAGCGGGTACTGAGCGCACTGGACGCCTGATGGTTCAACTGAAGTCGAATCGGGAGATCGAGGTAATGGCCGAGGGCGGCCGGATCCTCGCGGATACCGTGGAGATGCTGCGGGGGAAGGTGGCACCCGGGCTCAGCACGATGGACCTGGACTCCATGGCCGAGGACTTCATCCGCTCGCACCCCGGCGCGACACCGGCATTCAAGGGGCTCTACGGCTTCCCGGGCTCGATCTGCACGTCGATCAACAACGAGATCGTGCACGGCATACCTTCGCCGAAGCGGGTGTTGAAAGAGGGCGACATCATCTCGATCGACGCGGGCGTGGGATACAAGGGGTTCTTCACCGACTCCGCGACCACGGTACCCGTGGGCGAGATAGACGAGATTTCGCGCCGGCTGCTCGACGTCACGCAGCGCGCGCTGGAAGCCGGAATAGCGGCGGCGCAGGCCAACATGCACGTTGGCGACATCGGCGCGGCTATTCACGATGTGGTGAAGGAAGCGGGCTTCAGCGTTGCGCGCGACCTGGTGGGGCACGGCGTGGGAACCGCCATGCACGAGGACCCGCAGGTCCCCAACCAGGGGAAGCCCGGCCGGCTCACCAAGCTCACCCCTGGTCTCACCATTGCGATCGAGCCCATGGTGAACATCGGCGGCGGCGGAACGCGCACGCTCTCCGACCGCTGGACGATCGTCACCTCCGACGGCTCCCGCTCCGCCCACTTCGAGCACACCGTGGCGATAACGGAGAACGGGCCGAGGGTGCTTACGAGATAGAGGAAGGGAGAAAGGGAACAGGAAACAGGGAACAGGAAACAGGTAAGAGCTCCTGGCGGTAGAGCCATCTACCCAGAGGCAGTTACCTGTTCCCTGTTTCCTGTTCCCTGTTTCCTTACAACTTCTTCTCCACTTCCGCGATCGCCTTCTTCGCGCTCTCGCTCGCTTGGCGGACGAACTCGGCGGCGGCTTCGGCCAGGGCGCGGCCTGCATCGGAGTCGGTGAGGGCGGCGACGTTGATGCGGACGTTGTAGGCAGCGCCGCGGCAGGCGGCTTCGGCGAGGAGAGCGGCTACGCCGGCGTCGGAGACGGCGTTGATGTTGCCCTTCTGAGCGGCGACCCCGGCGAGAGATGCTACCTCGGCGGCGGCGCGCGCCGTTTCGAGAGGGACTTCGCTGGCACCCACGAGGGCGGCGGTGATGGCGGCGGAGCGCGCCTCCTGCTGCTCGGGTGTGTCCTTGGGGAGCTTGTATGCCGATGACACCGCGGCGTACGACTTCGCGTCGAGGGCGACGAGCTCGTTCAACCGCTGGCTCAATTCGGCGCCGCGGCGCGCGACCGTGCGGAGCTCATCTTCCACGTCGGCGTACTTCTTCCGGCCAACCGTGAGTGCAGCGACCATCTGCGCGAGCGCCGCGGCGAGCGCTCCGGTGTGCGCGGCGACGCTGCCCCCTCCCGGTGTGGGAGTCGCTGCCGCCACCGAAGCCACGAAGTCCTCGAGGCTCGTCTGCTGACCGGCCGCGGCGGCGGCGCGCACGCGACGCTCGAGCACCTGCTCGGGGTCGAAGTTCGCGAGCTGGAGGTGTCGCGCGGCGGCGTCGAAGAGTGCCTGTTCCGGGATGAGGCCGACGATCTCGCTCCATGTGGTCGCGACGCTCGCGGCCGCGGCTTCCATCTTCACCATGTCGTAGGCGCGGTGCACGGGGGTCTGCGCGATGTCCACGAGGTTCATTGAAACCTGAGCCTGTCCTTCGACTTCGAGACCAAGCGCCTTCACGTAGCGCAGTCCGCCGGAGGAGCCGCGCACCGCGCGCGCCACCTGCTTGGCGGTGCTCAGGTGCGAGGCGTCACCGAGGTAGACATTGTACGCCACGAGGAAGGGACGCGCGCCGATCGCTACCGCTCCCGCGGTGGGGTGCACCCTGCTCGGTCCGAAGTCTGGAGCGCGTTCCGGCTTCGTGGGCATCTCGTCGCGAATACCCTCGAACTGGCCGCGTCGCACGTTCGCGAGATTCTCTCGCTCGGGACGCGTGGCCGCGCGCTCGTAGAGGTACACCGGGATCTCGAGCTCCGACGCGACGCGCTGGCCCAGCGCACGCGCCAGCTCGATGCACTGTTCCATGGTAGTCCCTTCGAGCGGGACGAATGGTACGACGTCCGCCGCGCCCATGCGCGGGTGCTCGCCCTCGTGCTTGTTGAGATCTATGTTGTCGCGCGCAGCCCTGATCCCGGCGAACGCGGCGTCGACAGCTTTGTCGAGCGGCGCGACGAAGGTTATCACGGAGCGGTTGTGTGATTCATCGGAGCTGACGTCGAGGACCGTGACTCCCTGCACGGTGGCTATCGCATCGCGGATATCCTGCACCACTTCAGGACGGCGGCCTTCACTGAAGTTGGGGACGCATTCTACGAGTGTCATTTCTTACCGGGTTCGGGTTTTGGATGGCTCCGCTCGGTGATTACGGCTCCAAGGGAAGGTATATCGGGTGCTGGGGGGCTGGCATCATCGCGGCTGGTATGCCTGGTCTGCGAGGGAGAGGGCGGCCCGCGGTTCAAGCGGGGCATACGCTTGGTCTGCGAGGGAGAGGGCAGCCCGCGGTTCACGTGGCTTGGACGCTTGGTCTGCGGGGGATAAGGCAGCCCGCGGTTCACGCGGAGGGCGCGGAGATGAACTGAGAGAGCGCGGAGAACACCTTGCGGGGATGGGCATCCAGCCCCTCGTCGGAGATCCCGAGAGGGAGAGCTCGGTGTGAATGGGGGAACTGCTCGCTCGCTT
>DATCXR010000049.1:0-13615 GCA_036565685.1 Gemmatimonadaceae bacterium | reverse complement strand
GCTCGTGCACCGCCGCCCGCCTCCACCGGCACGGACTCCACGCGAAGCTCGGCCTGATCGCCATGGAGTGCGGCGAGCCGCGCGCGAACGTTGGCGATGCCCACGCCGTCGCCGTCGGATTCGGTCGCTTCGAGAAGGCCGGGACCATCGTCCCTCACCCAGAGCGTGAGCCGCTCCCCTTCCCTGCGCGAGCCGATCTCGAGAAGTCCGGCCTCCGGCCGCTTCGCGATCCCGTGACGCAGCGCGTTCTCCACCAGCGGCTGGAGCACCAGGTTGGGTACTGCGCCGTCCAGAGTCAGCGGCTCGGTGTTCCAAACGACGCAAAGGCGGTCCACGAAGCGCAGCTGCTCGATCTCGAGATACTGCCGCGTGAACGCCAGCTCGTCGCCGAGCCGCACCTCGTGGTTCCCGGCGGAGCGCAGCACCTGGCGCAGCACATCGCCGAGCTGCGCCAGAAGCCGCACCGCCGCGTCGCGCTCCTGCTCGCGCACCAGCGTCGCGATCGTGTTGAGCGTGTTGAAGAGAAAGTGCGGGTGCAGCTGCATGCGCAGCGCCTGGAGCTGCGCGCGGGCGAGCTGCGCTTCCAGCGCGGCGGTGCGCCGCTCGCGCTCCTGTTCGCGGTGTACGAGGGCGAGCCAGTGACCGCCGCTCACGATCGCCGCGTACACCATCAGCGATATCGGGAACCAGCCCAGGAGCGACCGCCCGACGAGTGCGAGGAAGGTGGAATCCGTGGACGATGTGCTCATCGCCATGCCCACCGACGTGTACACGAAGGCGTGTGTGACGGCGGCCGCCAGGAAGCAGGCGATGTGTATGAGCAGCGCCCTGCGCCCCGGTGGAAAGCGCAGCGGCACTCGTCTGGTGACGGCGAAGATGAGCGGCGTGAGCGCGGCCCAGGTGAACCACCCGGAGCCCTGCGCGATCATCACCCGCCAGAGGACGGGCGAGCGGCCTTCCATCGACTGGAAGAGATACGTTTCGACCGTCCCCAGGATGGCTGGTACGCTCCAGAGCGCGAGGAGCAACGCGGCCGAACGGAGGGAGGCGCGCGGACGTGGGTCGGTTGTGGGGGCGGCGTTCATGGAGGCCTGCGCGGGCAGCTGTGGATCGAAGCTTAACCAGCTTCAGTGGCCGGGGTCAGGTCTCGAATAGAGAGGCGGAGTCAGGTCTCGACTTGATACCGGCGTCCCTCACCGCTCACTCGTGCCGCGCGGCCCTCAGCAGCAGCTCGTGCGGCGACACCACGCGTCCCGCCTTCGCGGGCCTCAGCTCCCTGCGCGCGTGCGGGGCAATCCCCACCTCCACAGCCTTCGCGCGGAAGGTCGGCCCGTGGTCTATCTCGTAGCCGCTCTCCGCCTGCCACTGGTGCACCATCTCGTGCAGCAGCGTATGCAGTACCTCCTCCCAGCCGTGCTTACGGAGGTGGGCCCGGCTGATGGCGATCTCCGCGGGCTCCCCGTACGGCGACGCCGCCGTGTACTGTCCGAGCCGCGAGCGCATGCGGGCGGAGATCCTGATTCCTATCTCGCCGAGGCGACTGTCGAAGAGGTGCCGATTGTAATGCCGGTGCGCCTTCGCGAGCTCGCGCAGCACCGTCGAATCCTCGCTGTTCGGCCTCCCCGGGCGCCGCACCGGAGGATGCACCTTCGTGTGCACGGGGTAGCTCAGGATCACGCGTTGCGCAGCGCGTCGATCCGCGCGCGTACGGGCGTTGACGAAGACCGCGATCGCGCGCAGCACCTCGGGCGGCGCACCCAGATACGCGCGATGCACCCGCAGCTCCTTCCCACTGAAGCTGACCATCACCGCTCTGTTGCGCGTGAGCCGGCAGCTCGCGATGCCGTGGAGTCCCAGCTGCCGCAAACGCTCGAGAAGCTGGTCGGCATTCTTCACCGCCCCATCGAGCTGGAGTTGCAGCTGAAAAGGGTCGCCGCGCGGGGCAGTCCTTCGCGGCTTTTTCACCGCGCGAATCTCCGCACCGGTCCCTCGCGGAAGCCATGTTCGTGGCCGGCCCAGATGTGCGTGGTGACCACGATCTCCGCGGGAGAGAGGTCGATCACGTTGAACGACGACGGGCGCCCTCCGCGCGACCGATTCGACACCGTGCCTGCCGTGGAGATCACCGTGCCGCGGCGCGTGTGCTCCACGTAGTGGATCGCCTCCTGATGGTCGTGGCCGCACATCACGAGGTCCACGCCGAGCTGCGCGAAGGCGCCGAGGACGCGCCTGGTGTGCACCAGTCCGTGGCGCTGCGAGAGCTCGCCCCGCATCGGATTGTGATGCATGACGATCGCGCGGAAGTCGTTCGCCGGTGATCTCTCGAACTCCTCGCGCGCGCGTTCAATCTGCGAGCCGCTCAGCGCGCCCACCACGCCTACATCGCGCACGTTCCAGGTCAGCGTATAGGGCATCACGCCGTGCGCGGTGTTCAGCCCCACGAATGTGACGCCCGGTACGCGCAGTACCGGCTCGAGCTCGGGGGAGATGTACTTCTCGTAGTTAGTGTAGCGCGTATTGCGACTTCCGACGCCGAGCGGCGCGCGCCACCACTTCACGTCGTGGTTACCGGGTACCACGATCGTACGGCTGACCCTGTCCGCGTCGCGGATGAATGCGCGTGCACGCTGGAACTCTCCCGGCCGTGCCCGTTGCGACAGATCACCTGAGATGACCACCACGTCAAAACCGCGCTCCTCGATCAACTGCTCTATTGCATCGACCTGCGCCGGAACGGCGGGCTCGCCGAAGTGCAGGTCGGACACATGGAGCACGGTGGTCACTCCAACCCCGCGATGACCGCGTCGGCGAACTCGCGCGTGCCGGCTGTCCCTCCGAGATCCCGGGTAACCGTCTTCCCGTCGCGCACCACCCTCTCCAGCGCCCTCCGGATTCGAGTGGCGCACGCTCCGTGCCCGAGGTGCTCGAGCATCATGCACGCGGCCAGAATCTGCGCGCCGGGGTTCGCGAGCCCCTTTCCGGCGATGTCCGGAGCCGTTCCGTGCACCGCCTCGAAGATCGAGGCACCCTCGCCGATGTTCCCCCCGGGCGCGAGGCCGAGCCCGCCTATCAACCCGGCGATCTCATCCGAGAGGATGTCGCCGAACATGTTCGTGGTCACCACCACGTCGAAGCGCTCGGGGTGCAGGATGAGCTGCATCGCCATCGCGTCTATGATGCGGTCCTCGAACTCGATCTTCCCCTCGTAGTCGGCGGCTATGCGTCGCCCCGTCTCCAGAAAGAGTCCCTGCGTGAGCTTCAGGATGTTCGCCTTGTGCACCAGGGTGACCTTCTTCCGTCCGTGCTTCACGGCGTACTCGAAGGCGAAGCGGATCACCCGCTCGGCGCCAGCGCGCGTGATGATCGCCACCGATTCGGCAGCGGCCCGGTCGTCGTTGCCGATCTTGACGTAGTGCTCCACGCCGCTGTAGAGCCCCTCGGTGTTCTCACGCACGAGTACTATGTCCACCTTCTCGAAGCGGCCGCCCGTGGTCATGGTGTAGGCCGGGCGGACGTTGGCGTAGAGGTCGAAGCGCAGGCGGAGCGCCACGTTCACGCTCCGGTAGCCCCCGCCCACCGGCGTGGCGAGCGGACCCTTGAGGGCAACCTTCGTTCGAGCTATGGAGTCGATGGTTTCCTTGGGGAGCGGGTCGGCGCACGCCTCCACCGCGGCCATTCCCGCGATCTGGCGGTCCCACTCGATCTCGGCTCCCGCTTCCTCGAGGATTCTGATGGTGGCATCGGTAATCTCCGGCCCGATGCCGTCGCCGGGAATCAGTGTGACAGGTATGGCCATCTCGTTCGATGTCGTATCAACGCTTCGCGATCAGATCCGCCAGGTGTTCGGCGACGCTCGCGGCGAGAGCTGGTGAAAAGGATGGATAGGGATCGCTAACCACATCCGCCATCCAGACGATTTTCGAGCGGCGCGCATCGAGGAGCGCGATACGCAGCACCGCTCGCCCCTCCATCCGGCCCCCTGCGGCCCCTCCTTCGGGGCCCGAGGAGCCGTTACCGGAGCGTGGCTCCGGCTGCCCCTCCACCTCGACGGGCTCGAAGCGCACCTCTACCGGATAGAGCACATACTGCGCCCCCTCCTGCAGGGCGACCAGCGACCTCACCTGCGATGCGAAGGGCTCAGGAAAGTGCTCGGGCGGCTTCTTCAGCGGTGGCCGGAGCCAGTCCGCCGTGAGGTCGTACGGATCGGTGGCGAAGCCGGGATTGCGGCGCACCGAGCGGACTATGGCCGGAGGGAGGATCCACTGCTTGTCTATACCGCGCTGCTTCAGGGCGAAGGCGATCTCTGCGTCCAGGTCGCCGAGGTAGCTGTTCGGGTCGCCGACCTGGGCGCCCCAGCCGAGCGATCCGTCGTCGCCGAGGAAACGCGTGGGAAGGACGAGGACCGGACGCGACGTGAAGGCCGCCAGCGGGAGCTGTACGGGGAGATCCGCCTGGCCAGCCGCGTTAGACTGACCGGCACATCCCAGTGCCGCAACGATGGCGGCTGCTCTGATAAGGGTTCGATAGGTCACGTTGTTCGGTCCTCGGAAGCAGGAGAGAAGTTAGTCGGCCGGGTAGGGGTGGGCCAAATCGCGGGGCAGCCCGGCCCAGGCGGGAATCGCGACATCGGCCGGACACGCGAATCGGGTGTTTCAGGAGCGGCAGAACGCTCGTCCTCCCCCTGTAGACGCCTTCTCCAAGTCTTCAGTAAACTCGGATGCGGATTTCGAAACACAGCCTCCTGGAAGAGCTATTCATGACCGCCGGTGCGATGTTCCTCCTCGCGCTCTCTCTCGCGCCGAGCACCATGGGCGCCCAGGAGATGCAGGCCGGCGGCGACACCACCGCCAGGAGCGCGACTGGCGACTCACTTCGTGCCGACCCGCCAGCGCCGCCACGCTCGTTGTTGCCGTGGGCCAGCTGGGTGATCGTGCCGGACTCCATAGATCGATCCCCCGTCACCACCATGTCCGATCTCCTGCAGGCGCGGGTGCCGGGACTCTCCGTACAGCGGACGAGCGGAGCGAGCGGATCGGTGTCGCGGGTGCGACTGCGCGGGACGAGGAGCAGTCTCACATCGAGCGCGCCATTGGTGATCGTGGACGGCTTGCGAGTGTCTGTGACGGGACCCGCGTGGGCGACGTTCTCGGTGCCGGGTCCCGATCCCGGCGACGAGTGGGCGTCGCGGCTCGACGACCTGGATCCGGAGGACGTGGAGCGCGTGGAGGTGCTTGGCGGCCCGGCGGCTGCCGCACGCTTCGGATCCGGAGCGGCGGCCGGCGCCATAGTGATCACGACTCGCCAGGGAGCGGGCGACGGCTTTCACTGGGCAGCCCACGGTTCGTTCGGTACCCTCGAGCAACGCAGCAGCTTTCCCGCCAACTTCGACCAACGGGGCGTAAACGCCTTCACGGGAGAGCACATGGATTACTGCGGGACGGAATCGCAGGCGCTTCTCCACTGCACTGCACTCCCGGATTCGCTGCTCCACTCGAACGCCCTCGTGACCGACAGCCCGTTCAGAACGGGCCTCCGATCGCAACTCGGCGTGAGCGGGCGTGCCGGCGGCGAGCTGGGTTCCGTCTACATCGCCACGGATGTCACGCGCGAATCCGGCGCGGTTCGAATGAACGACGTGAGGCGAAGGCACGTACTCGGCCACGGCGTCATACATCCACTCCGTTCGCTCTCGATCGGCGCACGCGCGGGGTACACCCGCGGGTCGCTCTCCGGTTGGCGGCCGGATGACTCGAACATCTTCTACAGCGCCCTGATCAGCGGTCCAGACGATGCGGATGGATACGATATCTCACCTGATACGATCGCCATGATGGCGACCGCCAGGGGCTCCGTGCGCTTCATCTTCGGCGGAACGGCGACGTGGGAGCCAGCGCGGTGGTTGAGGATCACTGGCACGCTGGGTGAGGACCGCAATGCCCTGGTCGACGATCAGAACCCCCCGGGCTTCGGTTTCGGCCCGGACGTGACGATCTGGAACCGCACCAGCTTCTACAATCACTTCAAGACGGCACGCGCCGAAGCTTCCTCATCGTGGCGCATCGGACATTCGCTTCGCGTCACGCCGAGCATCGGCTGGGAGAGGTTGGAGAACAAGGAGAGCGGCAATCACCTGGTCTTCAACAGTTACTTCTCGACAACCGATCCAGCCGCGTCCAGCACGTACACGCGGCATGTTCGCATCGACGGTCTGTCCGGGCACGTGAACATGGTGTGGAGGGACCGTGTCGCGCTCACCGGCGGCGTTCGGCGTGAGAAGAGCTGGCGGGTCGACGATCAGAAGACGTACCCGATGGTTGGTGCTTCCTGGGCACTGTCGGCCGAGCCCTGGTTTCCGAGCGCTGCCTTCATTGACGAGTTACGCGTTCGCGCGGCCTACGGGGAGGCGGCACAGCCGCGGAGGTCGCTAGCGCGCAACCTGGTATTCGTGCCTGTCGGCCGAGGGAATGATCCAGGCATAGTCGAGCCGAGCACGACCGAGACCGAGCTCGGAGTGGACATGGAGGCGCTGCACCACCGCCTGGCACTGTCCATCACCCACTACCGCGGCAACAGCGACGCCTGGGTCGTTGGGTATCCCTCGTTTCCCCTCACGCCGCCTCCCCGCTACCCCGGAACGATCCGGAGCAGCGGATTGGAGATCGGACTCTCGGCGGAGTTTTTCGAAGCGGGACCACTCACCGCCGGCGTCGATGTCGTCGCTGCTTTCCCGCGCACTCGCTACACCGGCTTCCCATATGGCATCTCCTCGCGGCAGAGCATGATCCCGGGATATCCGGTCGCCGGCTACTGGGCGCCTCCGATACTCGGCTACACGGACCTGAACCAGGACCACATCATCGGCACGGACGGCTGCACCCCGGGCCAGTTCCCGACCCAACCGACTTGCGAAGTGACGCTGGGAGAGGCGTCCTACCTTGGCCCCTCCACTCCGACGAGAGAGCTCTCGCTCCGGCCGCGCGTCGCCTTTCGTCGGCTCACGCTCTCGGCGCTGTTCGACTACCGGGGCGGGCACAAGTTGTTCAACGAGACGGACTACTGGCGCTGCCAGGGCGTCTGTCGCGCGAGCCAGGATGCCCAGGCATCTCTGGACGATCAGGCACGAGCCGCGGCCGCCATGCTGGGATCGGCGGCCGGATTCATCGAGGATGCCGACTTCTGGAAATTTCGCGAACTGTCATTCGCCTACGCCGTGCCGGACGCGTGGGCCGCGGCGTTGGGTGCGAAGCGGTTATCGCTGGCACTCGCCGCCCGCAATCTCGCGACATGGACACGATACCGCGGCCCCGATCCGGAAGTGAATACGGCCGATTACGAATCGTTGCGATCCACCGACTCGTTCGCTCAGCCGCAGGTTCGCTATCTCATCCTGCGGTTGGACATCGGGTGGTGACGCCCGCGCGATACCGCGCGTAGTATTCGGGCACCACACAACTCCTCCCACCCCGTAATATGCGCGCTATCGCCATCTCCGCGATCGCGCTCGGCATGCTTACGGCGCCCGTCGGCGCCCAGCAGCCGGCGCCATCGCAGAAGCCCGACGACGTTCGCAAGCCCGCCACCCAGGCGCGTTCCTCGGCCTTCGACTTCTCCATCGAGAACATCATGCGCGGCCCCGAGCTCTATGGGCGGCCGCCGGAGCGAGTCAGCTGGACGCCCGACGGCCGGTGGATCTATTTCTACTGGAACGCGCCGGGCACCGATTGGCGCGAGGATGTGAAGCCGTATCGCGTGCGCGCGCAGGCCGGGGCGAAGCCGGAAGAGGTAAGCCCTGCGGTGATGGATTCCGTGGGACCGCTCCTGCAGGAGGGGAGCGAGTCGCGCGACCACCGGCTGCGAGCGGTGAGCTACCGCGGCGACGTCTACCTGGTCGACACGCGCGCCTCCACCGCGCGCCGGCTCACGCACACGCGCACCGTGGAGAGCGAGCCGCGCATCTCGCCCGACGGGCGGACGATCTACTTCGTGCGCGACGACAACGCGTTCTCTCTGGATCCGTCGAACGGCTCGCTGGTTCAGCTCACCGACATCCGCCAGGGACCCAAGCCGAAGACCGAAGAGGAAAAGCGCAAGGACGAGAGCGCGCAGCGCCGCGCCCTCGAGGAGGATCAGCGGAAGCTCTTCGACGTGATTCGCGATCAGTACCGCGCCGACAGCATCGACAAGGCACGCGAGGCGCGACGCGACTCGCTCTTCCCCACCCCGCTCTATCTGGGGAAGGACGAGAAGCTGCAGTCGGTGGACGTCTCACCCGACGGGAGCGCGATGGTCCTCACCACGCGCATCCCCGCCGAGAAGGCGCGCGAGACGGCGGTCCCGCACTGGGTGACGAAGAGCGGCTATGTGGAGGATCGCGACGCGCGAGAGAAGGTGGGCGACGAGCAGGACGGCGGACGCGTGGCCTACGTGAACTTGCCGAGCGGAGATGCTCACTGGCTGCAAGTCATCCCCGGCGACACCGTGCACTCTCCTGCAATGGTACAGGTGCTCGGCTGGGACGACGCTGGGAGCGAGGCACTCGTCTTCGCGGTGCCGAGCAACTACAAGGCGCGCTACCTCCAGACAGTCAGCGGTGACTCGGGGCGCGTGAAGGCGGTGGACGTGCTCCGCGACAGCGCGTGGGTGGGCGGGCCATGCTTTGGCTGCGGCGGCTGGTACGACCAGGGGCGGCGCTTCTGGTTCGTGTCAGAGGCCGACGGCTGGGCGCACATCTACACCATGGCCGCCGATGGTAGCGACCGGAAGCAGCTCACCAGTGGCAAGTGGGAGGTGGACGAGGCGCGCGTCTCGAGCGACGGCCGCTGGTTCTACTTCCAGAGCAGCGAGGTGTCGCCCTTCGAGCGGCACTTCTACCGGATGTCCGTGAACGGCGGAAAGCGCGAGCGCATCACGAGCGTGAAGGGCGGGCACGACGTGACCGTGTCCCCCGACGGGAAGCTCCTCGCCGACGTCTACTCGTCCTCGAACCGACCGCCCGATCTCTTCGTGATGCCATTCGCCGCAGGCGCGAAGATGGCGCAGCTCACCACTTCGCCCACGAAGGCTTGGCTCTCCTTCCCGTGGATCGTTCCGGAGATCGTGATGATCCCGGCGTCCGACGGCGTGCAGGTGCCGGCGCGCATCTACCGCCCGTCCGACATGGGCGCCAAGCCGAACGGCTCGGCAGTGATCTTCGTGCACGGCGCCGGCTATCTGCACAACGTGATGAACTACTGGTCGGACTACTCGCGCGAGTACATGTTCAACCAGTTCCTGGCTTCGAAGGGCTACGTGGTCCTCGACGCCGACTACCGCGGCTCCGCCGGCTACGGGCGCGACTGGCGAGTCGCGATCTACCGTCACATGGGTGGCCGCGACCTTCAGGACGAGGTCGACGCCTCACGCTACCTGCAGAAGGAGCTCGGGATCCCACCCGAGCGCGTCGGGATCTACGGCGGGAGCTATGGCGGCTTCATGACGCTGATGGCGCTCTTCACGGAGCCCAAGCACTTCGGTGCCGGCGCCGCGCTCCGCTCGGTGACCGACTGGGCGCACTACAACCACTGGTACACATCGCGCATCCTGAACCTTCCACAGCACGACAGCGTTGCGTACCGCCAGTCGTCGCCCATCTACTTCGCCGAGGGCCTCGAGGATCCGCTCCTCATGGCGCACGGCATGGTGGACAACAACGTGGAATTCCAGGACATCGTCCGCCTGAGCCAGCGCCTCATCGAGCTCGGTAAGACCAACTGGACGCTCGCCCCCTACCCCGTCGAGAGCCACGCCTTCCTGCGGCCATCATCTTGGGCCGATGAGTATCGGCGCATCTTCGAGTTGTTCGAACGCGAGCTGGGTGCGGAGCGACGGGATACTACGGTAGGTGGGGGTGGGGTGAGATAAGTGTGGCTAGTATGCTTGGTCTGCGGGGGAGAGGGCAGCCCGCGGTTCACGCGGAGATCGCGGAGGGGCAAAGAGAGGGCGCGGAGAACACCTTGTGAGGATGAGCGTCAAGCCCCTCTCCCCCGCAGACCAGGCGTACCAGTCGCGCCCTACTTGGGCGCCACAGCAATCCCCCACGGCGCCTTACCTGCGCTGAGGCGCTGGATTACCCGGTGCTCGGCGGCATCGATGACGGAAACCGTGCCGTCAGGGCCGTTCGCGGTGTAGATGCGCTTGCCATCGGGGCTCACGCCGATGCCCCAGGGGCGCTCTCCGACTTCGAAGGTGGCTACCAGCGAGTCCGCGCCGGTGTCTATTACCGAGACTGTCTTGCCGCGGCCGTTGGTGATGTACACGAACTTGCCGTCGGGCGAGATCGCGGAGCCCATCGGCTTGGGGCCGTTGCCGGGGATCTGGATCTTCTTCAGAACCTTGTGCGCCTTTGCGTCCACGACCATCACCGCGCTATCCAGCTCGGCGGGGACGTAGGCCTTGCTACCGTCGAGCGTGAAGACTACCGAGCGCGGACGCTTGGCCACCTCGATCGTCGCGACGGCCTTGTTGGTTGCCGTGTTGATCACCGTGACCGTGCCGTTCTCTTCACTCGTGACCCATACCTCGCTGCCATCGGGATTCGTCTCCACGCCCTCCGGCTCGTCACCCACCTTGACCGTGGCTATGATCTTCCCGCTCGGTACGTCCACCACGGTAGCGGTGCCCGCATCCTCGTTCGACACATAGATGGTGTTGCCATCCTTGCTCATGTCGAAGCTCTCCGGGTCGTTGCCGCCGGGAAGCCGCCGCACATCCTTCGTCGCGAGGTCCACTATCGCTATTCCGTCCTTGGATCTGTCGGGCGGCGGGAGCTTCGACTCATCCACGCCCGGTCCGCCGCGCGGCGAGCCGCTCACCGCCACGATGAGGCTCTTCCCATCTCGGCTGAATCGCACCCCACGAGGACGCTGGCCGGCATAGAAGACGTTCACCACGCTGTCCCTTCTCGCGTCGATCACGTAGACGCTGTCCCCCCACTCGTCCGACGCGTACACCAGTGGACCACTCGCCGCCTGCGCCGTCGCACCGGCACCGCTGTCGCTCGCATTCTGCGCCTTCTCTTCCCCACCGCACGCCGACAGTCCTGACACCGCGAACGCAGCTGCCAGCACCACCCAGAATCGCCCAACCCGGAATTTCATTTCACGCTCCTTTCAGTTACTCCGCCAATCCCATCCCCCACCTCGCCAGTGCCGTCGGGAGGCCGCCGTACGAAAGAAGCTCGTCGTGGAACGCGGAGAGGGAGAAGCCGGCCCCACGAGCGCGGCGAGCGTCGTCGCGCAGACGCAGGATGTCGCGGCGGCCGACGGCATAACAGAGCTGGTATGTTGGGTACGCGCAGTAGCGCGCCACCTCGGCGGCTGCTGACACGTCGGTGAAGCCCAGCTCGTCGCGCAGCAGACGTGCCGCATCGGCCACCGGCATCTTCCTGGTGTGCAGCTTCACATCGAGTATCACGCGCAACGCGCGCCAGAGCAGATGATGTGCGTGGAAGAGCCGCTCGCCAGGCGTGGAGAGAAAGCCCTCTTCCGCCATCAACGACTCGCAGTACAGCGCCCACCCCTCCCGCGCGGCCGGCGTGGCGAGGACGCGCCGCATTATTCCCGGAAGCCGGTTAGCCACCGTGATCTGCTGGTGGTGACCCGGCACTCCCTCGTGCAGCACGGTGCTCGGTCGCTCGGCGCGACTCTCCGCGCCGCGCGCCTCGCCCGCCTCGGGGAGCGTAACGAAGAAACGTCCTCGCTGGTTCTCGTCGAAGGTGCCTGGTCCCTGGTACGCGGCGAAGGGGATCATCATGCGCAGGAATCCCGGAGTCGGTTCCACATCCACCGGCGCATCGGTCACCGTCATCAGGCCGCGCGAGGTCGTGAAGTCACGCGCGGCACCGAGCGCGACACAGTACTCATCCAGCGCGCTCCCGCTGTGGGGCACATCTTCCCTGAGGCGCGCCAGAACATCGCGCCAGTGTGCGTCCGGGTCGACCTCGGACGCGATGCGCTCGAGCTCCGCCGTCGCCTCCGCGCGAAGCCGCTCGCCGTAGCGCAGCAGCTCATCCGCGCTGTCGCGGATCATGTGCGCGGTATGGAGCTTCCGATCGAAGAGCTCGCGGCCGATGGCGAAGTTCTCGCCGGCGTCCTCCTCCATCAGCGCCAGCGCATCGCTGAACTCGAGGAGTGCCTGCACCGCCCCCTCGCGTGCCTCCGCGAGCTCGCTACTGTCGAGTACCGACAGGTCGACCGCACCGTCATCCAGTCCGTCGCGAACGAGCGCTATTCCACCGGGAATCATGGAGCTACCGAGCGCGATGAGCGGCCGTGCGGGCTCGGTGAGAGCATCTACCGCGCGGATGAGGAAGTCGGGGAGCGCGCGCAGCCGCTGCAGCAGCTGCACCGCTCGGCGCGCCGGGTCCTGAGAGCCGCGCGCGAGGATGAGGTGCAGCCCGTTGAGCGCGTGCGAGAGGTGGAAAGCCGGATTGAAAGCGAAGGGTCGCTCGCGCTCGAAGAGAAGAATCCAGTGCCGCGCGTCGTGTAGCGCGGCGGTGCGGTCAATCTCCTCGTCGAGAGTGTCCGCCTCCACCTCCTCGAGCGCCGCGGTGTAGCTGCGCAGTGCCGCCACCTGCTCGCGGATGGAGTCCGCATCATAGCGCGCGAATTCCCCCGCCAGCTCGTGCATTCCGGCAAAGGTGGCCTCCACTGGATCGAGCCTCCAGCGAAGGTCCATGTAGCCGTCGAAAACGTCCTCGAGCGAGCGGGTCACGCGTCGGCAGGCGTGCGCTGGAACCCGGTCACCATCGCCCGCAGCTCATCGTCGCGCAGGACGCGGCTCAGCTGCTTGGCGGCGTCGAAGATGTGCTGGCAGAGCTCCTGGTCGGCGGAGTCGAAGCCGTTCTCGTCGAGCCAGTATCGCACGTTGGAGAGGCCCGACACGGGCGAGATCTCGATGCGCTGGGCGAGGCCGAAGTCACCGGCGGGGACGCCTGAATAGATCCGGTCGGCCAGCCACGCGTGCCCCTTCCGCCGCGCCTTGATGATGGCCGCCGCATGCACTCCGGTACCGGTACGGAACGCATCGTCGCCGAGCACGGGGTAGCTCGGGGGAATTGGGACACCGCAGGCGCGCGATGCGAGGAGCGAATACTCGGGGAGCCTGGCGAGATCGTGGTCGTGCGCGCCGAGCAGCTTGAGGTTTATGAGTAGCAGATCCATCTCGGCGTTACCGACGCGCTCGCCGATGCCGAGCGCCGTGCCGTGCACGCGGTCGACGCCCTCCTCTATGGCGGCGAGACAGTTGGCGAGACCGAGCCCGCGGTCGCGGTGGCCGTGCCAATCCACCTTCACATCCTCGCCGCTCGGCTCCACGATCTCGGCGCGAACGAAGCGCACCAGCGCGCGAACGCCGTCGGGCGTGGCGTGGCCCACGGTGTCCGCCAGGCAGAGCCGGCGCGCGCCCCAGCGGATCGCATTTCCGTAGAGCGCCTTCAGCGTGTCCGGATCGGCGCGCGTGGTGTCCTCGGTGACGAACATGACCGGGAGCCCCTCGCGCACGGCGAAGGTGACGGCCTCCTCGCTGACCTTCAGCATCCGGTCGAGCGTCCAGTCTTCGGCGTAGCGGCGGATGGGAG
>DATCXR010000031.1:0-2197 GCA_036565685.1 Gemmatimonadaceae bacterium | reverse complement strand
TCGTTGCGCAGCGACTCGCTCATGAGCGTGAGCTTGGACTGGTGCTCTCCGCTCTGCGGGATGCATGTGGGGTGGATCTGGGTGTAACAGGGGTTGGCGAAGGCCGCGCCGCGCTTGTACGCGCGCCACGCCGCGGTGCAGTTGGATCCTTTGGCGTTGGTGGAGAGGTAGAAGACGTTGCCATAGCCGCCCGAGGCGAGCACCACCGCATCTCCCGCGTGCGACGTTACGGCGCCAGTTACGAGATCGCGCACTACAATGCCGCGCGCCTTGCCATCTATCACCACGAGATCGAGCATCTCGGTGCGCGGGATCATCTCGAGCCGGCCGAGTCCCACCTGCCGCTCCAGCGCCTGGTACGCGCCGAGCAGAAGTTGCTGGCCGGTCTGGCCGCGTGCGTAGAAGGTGCGCGAGACCTGCGCGCCACCGAACGAGCGGTTGGCCAGCAGGCCGCCATACTCGCGCGCGAAGGGTACGCCCTGCGCCACGCACTGGTCGATGATGTTCAGGCTTATCTCGGCCAACCGGTACGTGTTCGATTCACGCGACCTGAAGTCGCCGCCCTTCACCGTGTCGTAGAAGAGCCTGTAGATGGAATCACCGTCGTTCTGATAGTTCTTGGCGGCGTTGATCCCGCCCTGCGCGGCGATGCTGTGCGCCCGGCGCGGCGAGTCCTGGAAGCAGAAGCACTTCACGTTGTAACCGAGCTCCGCGAGCGAAGCCGCCGCCGAGCCGCCCGCGAGCCCCGAACCAACCACGAGGATCGTGTGCTTCCGCTTGTTCGCCGGGTTCACCAGCTTCATCTCGAAGCGGTGCTTCTCCCACTGCTTCTCTATCGGGCCGCCCGGCTCGCGAGAGTTCAACTCCATGCTCATCTCACCCATCCGAAGTAGACAGCGATCGGCACGATCGTGAAGCCAACCCACACGATGATCGCTATGGCAAGCGCGAGGGGACGCCGCAGCGGATTGGGCGACGGCTGATTCAGTCCCAGCGTTCGTACCGCGGCCCACGAGCCGTGGAAGATGTGCAGCCCGAGCGCGATCATGGCCAGCACGTAGATCAACGCCACCCACCAGATCTGGAACCCGCCCACGAGGGTCGAGTAGATGTTCCCTTCCACGAAGGGGGCGGGCTGGATCGTGCCGGTGGTGAGGTGGAGGAGGTGGAAGACGATGAAGAGCGCGAGGGCCACCCCGCCCCAGCGCATCGACCTCGAGGAGATGGTGGCCGTCTGCGGAACCTTGCGTGCGTACGAGACCTGGCGCGCGGCCCTGTCGCGTCGCGTGAGCTGGACGGCCGCCACGATGTGCAGGACTACCGAGACGAGCAGGATGATCCGCGCCAGCCAGAGCAGCTCGCCGATGGTGTGATGCAGGAAATGCGAGTAGGCGTTGATCTTCGCCGCGCCCACGAAAACCTGCAGGTTGCCGATCATGTGCACGATCACGAACGCGACCATGATCAGGCCAGTCACGCCCATCACGATCTTCTTGCCGATCGTGGATTGCCAGAAGAGCTGAACTCTGCTCACCGCCGCCGCGCCACGACGCGCGGGCACCGCTACCGGACTGCTCATGAGTTGCTTCCTCCCAGCGCTGCAGCGCGGCACGCGCGTCCGCAGACGCGCGTGCCGCGCACTGGTGTACTAGATCGTCACCGAAGCCATCGGTCCGCGAACCGCCTCGGCGCTCTTCTCCAGAGCTTCGCGCTCCGCGTCGGTGAGCTCCACCTCCAGGATCTTCTCGAGGCCGCCGCGTCCGAGCTTGCAGGGGACGCCGAGGAAGAGATCCTTCAACCCGTACTCGCCCTGCAGCCACGCGGCGCACGGAAGGATGCGCTTCTGATCGTTGGCGATCGCCTCGCACATCTGCACCGCGGCCGAGGAAGGCGCGTAGTAGGCGGAGCCGGTCTTGAGGTACTTCACGATCTCGGCGCCGCCCGTGCGGGTGCGCTGCACGATCGCCTCGAGCCGCTCCTTGGCGATGAGCTGCGTGATCGGAATACCGCTGACGCTCGTGTAGGAGATGAGCGGAACCATGGTGTCGCCATGTCCGCCGAGTACCATCGCCTGGATGTCGCGCACCGAGACGTCCAGCTCCTCTGCAATGAAGGAGCGGTAGCGCGCCGTATCGAGCACGCCAGCCATGCCGAGCACGCGCTCGCGCGGGAAGCCGCTCACCTTGAGCGCGACGTA
>DATCXR010000026.1:0-13213 GCA_036565685.1 Gemmatimonadaceae bacterium | reverse complement strand
CGAAGGCGGACCGGCTCCACGGATCGGAAAACGCCTCCTTCTCGATCTCGCTCACACGACTGATGTCGGTAACCGTGGCCGCGCGCACGGTCGCCGGCTGCGCGCCCGCGCTCCGCACGCGCGCGGCCGACGCCTCGCCATCCGGGCCGCGGCCCGGTGCGCGCTGCCCAGGCTCCGGCATGTTCACGACTGCAGCGGCCTGCCGTGCTCGCGCTCCCAGCGAACCTGCGCCTCGGCGAGACGACCGTAGTCGGGCTCCCACAGCGCCAGGTCCACCGGCGCCGAGCGCTCCAACGATGCCCGGAGGCCGGCGAAGCCCGACGCCCGCGGAATGGCGGAGAGCTCCTCGCGCGGGCCGATGCACCGTGCACCGAGCGAGCGAGCGACATCGCCGGCGCGCTCGCGCGGAACCAGCGTCAGCGGCGCGAGCTCGATGATCTCGTAGCGGCCGTCCTCGCCATTATCCGCCTCGCGTACCTCGTAGCCCGCCGCGTACACGTCGCCGCGCAGCGCATCCAGGACTGCCAGGTATCGCCCAGGCATGCTCCCCGGCGGGGAGCCCGCGATGGTGAGAACGAGTGAAGATGCCGAGTACAGCGGAATACCGCGGCCAGCGGCCATCCCCTTGGAGATCGCTGCCGCGATCCGCAGACTGGTGAAGCTCCCCGGGCCCCCGCCGCAGGCGATGCACGCGAGATCCGCGGGCCGAGCCCCGGCATCAGCGAGTACGCTCACCACCGCGGGCATCAGGCGCTCCTCCTTCTCGCCACGCATCGCCACCTCGCACTCGGCGATCAACCGGCTCCCATCGATGAGCGCGACTGTACCAGTGTAGGTGGCTGCATCGAGCGCGAGCATCAGCGGAGCGCTCATCCGGCCAGGAGCAGTCGTCGATCCGGATCCGCCGGATCGTATTCCAGATCGATCGGCACCGCCTCGGGCGGGATTCGCCCGGCGCCGCGATCCGGCCACTCCACGAGTACGATCGCATGCGAGGAGACGATGTCATCCCAACCGAGGTTGGTCAGCTCGGCGGCCCGCTCGAGGCGATACAGATCGAGGTGGTAGATGACGTACCTGGCCCCATCGTACCGGTGAACCAGAGCGAAGGTCGGGCTCGTGACCGACTCGGTCACTCCGGCACCGCGGCAGATGGCCTGAACGAGCGTCGTCTTCCCCGTCCCGAGCTCGCCCGAGATCGCCACCACTATCGGCGGCTCGAGCGCCGCTCCGAAGCTCTCGCCCCACTCACAGAGCTCCTCGCGAGTGAGCGCGATGCGGCCGCGCGGAGCGCGCGACGGCACCACGTGGTGATGTTGCTCGCTCATCTATCGAGCCGCCCGGATCCTGGCGAGACCCCCCGCGCGCTTCCCCTTCCCGTCGCCGTTCTGCTTCGCACGCACCTCGAAGAGCTGATCGCGGAGTGCGGCTGCCGCCTCGAAATCGAGATTCGCCGCGGCCTCCTTCATCTGCTGCTCGAGGAGCTCGACGAGCGCCTCGGTGTCCATCTCGCTCGCGTACGTCGCGACGCGCTCGGCCACCTTGCGCGGTTCCTCCCGTTCCCCGCGCGCGTCGGCCACGCGCGTGCTGAAGCGGACCTCGGCGGTGCTCTTCACCACGGTGGTCGGCGTGATCCCGTGCTTCTCGTTGAACTCGACCTGGAGCTCCCGACGCCGCCGCGTCTCGTCCATGCAGCGCTGCATCGAGCCCGTTACCCGGTCGGCGTAGAAGATCGCGCGACCGCCGGAGTTTCGTGCCGCGCGGCCGATGGTCTGGATGAGCGATCGGTCGCTGCGCAGGAAACCCTCCTGGTCGGCGTCGAGAATCGCGACGAGCGAAACCTCCGGGAGATCGAGACCCTCCCTGAGAAGGTTGATTCCCACGAGCACGTCGAACTCGCCGAGGCGCAGCCCGCGGATGATCTCCATCCGCTCGATGGCGTCGATGTCGGAGTGCATGTAGCGCACGCGCACGCCCATCTGCTGGAGGTAGTCAGTGAGATCCTCCGACATCCGCTTGGTCAGCGTGGTGACCAGCACCCGCTCGCCGCGCTGTTCGCGGAGGCGGATCTCGTGCAGAAGATCGTCCACCTGACCGCGCACGGGCCGCACGTCGATCTCCGGATCGAGCAACCCGGTGGGGCGGATGATCTGCTCCACTACCACGCCGTCGGAGAGCTTGAGCTCCAGCTCCCCTGGCGTGGCGGTGACGAAGATCGCCTTGGGCGTGAGCGACAGGAACTCGTCGAACATCAGCGGCCTGTTGTCGAGCGCGCTCGGCAGCCGGAAACCGTAATCCACCAGCGTGAGCTTGCGCGCGCGGTCGCCGTTGTACATCCCGCCGATCTGCGGGAGGGTGACGTGCGACTCATCCACCACCACCAGAAGATCTTCGGGGAAGTAGTCGAAGAGACACGCCGGTCGCTCGCCCGCCTGCCGGCCCGAGAGCGGCCGCGAGTAGTTCTCGATCCCCGCGCAGGTGCCGATCTCGAGCATCATCTCGATGTCGAAGTTCGTGCGCGAGTCGAGTCGCTGCGCCTCGAGAAGCTTTCCCTCGGCACGGAGAACGCCGAGTCGCTGCTCGAGCTCGGTCCGGATGACACCCACCGCCCGCTCCAGTGTCGGTCGCGAGGTGACGAAGTGCTTGGCAGGGTAGACCGCGGTCCGCTCGAGCTCCGCGATGGTGTCGCCGGTCACCACGTCGATCTTGGTGATGCGCTCCACCTCGTCACCCCACATCTCGACGCGAACGCCCTGCTCCTCGTAGGCGGGAAATATCTCGACCGTGTCACCGCGCACGCGGAAGGTGCCGCGCTCGAAGGCGATGTCGTTGCGCGAGTACTGGATCCCCACAAGTGCGCGGAGAATCTCGTCGCGCGCTCTCTTCTCGCCCCGCTCGATTCGCACCATCCGCTCGCGGTATTCCACCGGATCGCCGAGGCCGTAGATCGCGGAGACCGTGGCCACGATGATCACGTCCTCGCGCTCCATGAGACTCGAGGTGGCGCGCAGCCGGAGGCGGTCTATGTCCTCGTTGATCGAAGCGTCCTTCTCGATGTAGGTATCCGTGGAGGGGACGTAGGCCTCGGGCTGATAGTAGTCGTAGTACGAGATGAAGTACTCGACCGCGTTGTTCGGGAAGAAGCCCTTGAGCTCTCCGTAGAGCTGTGCCGCCAGTGTCTTGTTGTGCGAGAGGACGAGCGTCGGGCGTCCGTGCGCCTTGATGACGTTGGCGATCGTCATCGTCTTCCCCGAGCCGGTAACGCCGAGGAGGGTCTGGAACCGGTCGCCGCGCGCGAGGCCAGCCGACAGCTCGCCTATGGCGCGCGGCTGATCGCCAGCGGGTGCGAAGGGGGAACGGAGGTCGAATTCGGCCATGATCCAAATATAACATGGGCCGTCGGCTTCTGTTCGGGGCCGTCTTGCCGGTGCCTGAGGTCGCTGCAAAGCGCGGGCGGCGATACAGCCGCTCCGATAGCTACTCGGGACCCGAGCCGTCGGGTGCGTCGCCGTCGCTGCGCGGCGCGTCCCCCTCGATCACTCCGTGGCGGAGAGCCGCTCCCGCCGGGTCACGTCCGTGATGCCCTTCACCCGTCGAACGGCCCGGATGACCTTCCGGAGGTGGGTGAGGTTTTCGACCTCTACCAGGATGGAGCCTGATACCCCGCCGTCGCCGCTGCGCAGCTCCATGCTCTTGATGTCCGTCCCGGCGTTGGTGACCGCCTCCGCCACGTCCATGTAGAGCCCGCGCCGCTCGGTCCCCTCGATGGCGAGTCGCACGAGGAAGATCTCCCCTTCCATCTCCTGCCAGTCGATGTCCAGGCGGCGCTCCGGCTCGGCCGAGAGAAGCAGAACGTTGGGGCAGTCGCTGCGGTGGATGCTCACGCCGCGACCGCGCGTGACGTAGCCAACCACGGGATCGCCAGGTACGGGCTGGCAGCACTGGGAGTAGCGCACCATGAGCCCGTCCACGCCCTGGATGCGCACGCCCTTGGTGTTGCCGCGCATCCGCTGGACCAGGCGCTCGAAGGCGCTCGTCTTGGCCGGCTGCTCGGGCGTCGCCTCCACCTCGGGGTAGATGGCGCGCAGGGCGTGAGCGACGTGCAGGTCGCCCTGCCCGATGGACGCTATGAGGTGCTTGGCGTCGTTCAGGTTGAGCGACTTCGCGGCCGCCGCGAGCGCGGTTTCGTCGGGCTTGGCCAGGTTACGCCGCCGCAGCTCGCGGTCGAGCATCTCCTTCCCCAGCCGCGCGGAGGTGCTCTGCTCTTCCTGCCGGATCCACTGCCGGATCTTGTGGCGCGAGCGGCCGGTGCGGACGTGCGAGAGCCAGTCGCGGCTCGGGCGCGCACTCGATGAGGTGATGATCTCGACCGTATCGGAATTGCGGAGCTGTCGCGAGAGAGGAGCTATCCTCCCGTTCACCCTCGCGCCCTGGCAGTGCAGGCCGACCTCGGTATGCACGGCGAAGGCGAAGTCGATCGGCGTGGCTCCCTTGGGAAGCTGGATCACGTCGCCCGTGGGCGTGAAGACGAAGATCTCGTCCTGGTAGAGGTCGAGCTTGAGGAACTCGAGGAACTCGTCTGGCGTCTTGGCGTCGAGCTGCAGCTCGAGCACCTGACGGAACCAGCCGAGCGCGCGATCCAGCTCGTCGGCGCTCTTCGCGTTCTCCTTGTACAGCCAGTGCGCGGCGATACCGTATTCCGCCGTGCGGTGCATGTCGAAGGTGCGGATCTGCACCTCGAAGAGCTGCCGTCCCGGGCCGAACACTGTGGTGTGCAGCGACTGGTAGCCGTTGGACTTCGGCTGCGCGATGTAGTCCTTGATCCGCTCCTGCAGCGGCGTCCAGCCGTCGTGGATTACGCCGAGCGCGTGGTAGCAGTCGGGGACGGTGTTGACGAGCACGCGGATGGCGAGGAGATCGTAGATCTCCTCGTACGGCTTCTCGCGCTGCTTCATCTTCTTGTAGATGGACCAGAGGTGCTTCGGGCGTCCGGTGACGTCGAAGTTCTGGATCATCGCGCGCTGAAGCTCCTTCTCGAGCGGCTGCGCCATCTGCGCTATGAGGCGCTCCCTCTCGCCACGCTTCTGAGCCACCAGCCGCGCGAGCTTGCGGTATTCTACCGGCTCCAGGTGCTTGAAGGCGAGGTCCTCCAGCTCCCAGCGCATCCGCGCCATACCGAAGCGGTGCGCGAGCGGAGCGTAGAGATCCATCGTCTCCTGCGCGATGCGCCGCCGCTTGTCCTCCGGGAGGTAGTCGAGCGTGCGCATGTTGTGCAGGCGATCCGCCAGCTTGATGAGGATGACGCGCACGTCTTTCGCCACCGAGAGCAGGAGCTTCCGGTAGTTCTCTACCTGACGCTCCTGCCTCGAGCGGAAGGAGATGTTGCCGATCTTGGTGACGCCATCGACGATCTGGGCGATCTCCTTCCCGAACTCGCGCTCGATGTCCGCGACGGTGACCGAGGTATCCTCGACAACGTCGTGGATCAGTCCGCTCGCGATGGTCACGGAGTCCAGGTGGAGCTCGGCGAGAACCTTGGCGACTTCCACACAGTGCGAGACGTAGTCATCACCGGAGGAGCGCTTCTGGCCCATGTGCGCCTGCTGGCCGAAGCGGAAGGCGCGCGTGAGCAGCTCGATGTCGAGCCGCTCGGCGAGCGGATCCTCAGCGAGGTTCCATCCGGGGATGACCGTGTTCAGCGCCGGTGCGGTCAAAGGAGTCCTGCCTCCGCAAAGCTTGTGTAGCGTCCGCGACCAATGATGACGTGGTCGTGTACTGGAATATCGAGCAATCTTCCGGCCCCCACCAGCTGTTCGGTCACCAACCGGTCGTCGGCCGAGGGGGTCGGGTCGCCGCTGGGGTGGTTGTGCACCAGGATGATGGCCGCGGCGCGCTCCGCTATCGCCTCCCGGAAAACTTCCCTCGGGTGGACGAGCGAGGAGTTGAGGATCCCGCGGGTGACGGTGATGTCGCGCTCCATGCGGTGCTGGGTATCGAGCACCGCGACGTGGAACTCCTCCGCTGGAAGATCCTGGAGCCGGTCGGCGTAGGCGGCGTATACCTCGCGCGGCGAGCGCAGTGGAGCACCCTCGTCGCGCGACTCCGCCGCCATCCGCCGTCCGAGCTCGAGCGCGGCGTGAACCATCACCGCGCGCGCCTTCCCGACGCCGCGCATCCCGGTCAGTGAAGCCACGGGTTCCGACGCGATCCGACGCAGCGAACCACCCGATCTCTCGAGCATCTCCTGCCCCACACTCAGAGCCGACCGCCCGCTCGAGCCGGAGCCGAGGACGATGGCGAGCAGCTCGCTCACGCTCAACGTATGCGCGCCCAGAGTACGGAGCCGCTCGCGCGGCCGCTCGGATCTGGGCATCTCCCTAATACTTAATGACTTTCTGAGCTCCAGGCCAGTTGGAACCGACACTGTAGACCTCCGGGGTGCGGGTGAGCGCTAACTCTACCCGCCCCCGGGGTGCGGTGCGTCATCTCTCGAACGCAGCTCGCTACGCCGTAGCTCCATGGCACTTCTTGAACTTCTTCCCTGAACCGCAGGGGCACGGGTCGTTCCGTCCGACGTGCGACCAATCGACGCTGCTCGGCGCCTGCTGGGCGAGCGTGCGAGTCGTTCCGGCGCCGACCACGGTCGGCTCGGGCTTGCGGACGCTGCGCCTGGAGGGCACGGGCGGCTCCTCCTCCGGGCCGCTGTCCACAGCACCATTTCCGTCGCCGGCCGGTGCCTCAGCCGGAACGTCCTCGAGAACCCCGAGCGCGTTGTAGCGCTTCGTGGGCCGGTTCCCGGCGCCCTGGCCCGCATGCGACTGGGCGCGCTGGCCGCCGCCGACCGGAAGCGGGGGCGGCTCGAACACCAGCTGCACGCGCAGGAAGCGCTCGGTGAACGTGTTGTACACGTCCGCCATGAGATCGACGAACATGTTGTAGGCTTCCTTCTTGTACTCGATGAGCGGGTCGGTCTGTCCCCAGGAACGGTAGTGGATAGCCGCGCGCAGCTGATCGAGATCGTAGAGGTGGTCCTTCCACTTCTCGTCCAGCACGTTGAGCATCACCAGCGACAGCAGCCGCGCGGAGTACTCGTTCAGGCTGGTGAGCTTGGTCTCGAAGGCCGCGCGTCCCACCGCCTGTGCCGCTTCCTGTGCGTCCTCGACGGTGTCAGGGCGCTCCTCCGAACCCTCCTCGAACTCGGGGATGATCAGGAGGTAGTGCATGAGCAGCTCCTGTCTCAGGAGCGCGAGATCCCAGTCCTCCGACGTCTCGAAGCTCTCGAGCGCCTTCTCGACCCGGCTGCCGATGGCCTTCTCCACCATCCTGAGCGCTTCGCCCTTCAGCTCCTCGCCTCCTTCCAACGCGAAGGATCGCAGCGAGTAGATCACCTCGCGCTGCTGGTTCATCACGTCGTCGTACTCGAGGAGTCGCTTGCGTTGCTCGAAGTTCTGGATCTCGACCCTCTTCTGCGCCTGCTCGATGGAGCGCGTGATGAGCGGGTGCGTCAGCACCTCGCCCTCCTGCGCGCCCATCCGGTCCATCAGCTTGGCGATGCGCTCGGACCCGAAGATTCGCATGAGGTCATCTTCGAGCGAGAGGAAGAACTGCGATGCGCCCGGGTCGCCCTGGCGCCCGGCGCGCCCGCGGAGCTGACGGTCGATGCGTCTCGATTCGTGCCGTTCGGAGCCGACGATGTGGAGGCCGCCGATCTCCATGATCTCCTCCACCTTCCCGTCGGGATCGGAGACCTTGGACTGCTTCGATTCGGTGACGCCGGCTCCGAGCTTGATGTCCGTTCCGCGCCCCGCCATGTTCGTGGCGATCGTCACCGCGCCGGGCTGCCCGGCCTCGGCCACGATCTCGGCTTCACGCTGGTGGTACTTGGCGTTGAGCACGTTGTGCCTGATCCCCGCACGCTGGAACATGCGCGAGAGTGTCTCCGACACATCGACATTCACCGTGCCGACCAGCACTGGGAAGCCCAGCTCGTGCAGCCGCTCGGTCTCCGCGACGATCGCGGCGTACTTCTCCCTGCGTGTCTTGTAGATCAGGTCGTGGCGGTCCTCGCGAACGACCGGCTTGTTGGTCGGGATCACCGAGACTTCGAGCTTGTAGATCTGGTGGAACTCGTTCTCCTCGGTCTCCGCTGTACCAGTCATCCCGGCGAGCTTCTCGTACAACCGGAAGTAGTTCTGGATGGTGATGGTGGCGAGCGTCTGCGTCTCGCCCTTCACCTGTACGCCCTCCTTCGCCTCCACCGCCTGGTGGAGCCCTTCCGACCAGCGCCGCCCGGGCATCGTACGGCCGGTGAACTCATCGACGATGAGCACCTGGCCGTCCTGCACGACGTAATTCACATCGTTCTCGTACAGCGCGTGCGCGCGGAGGAGCTGGTGCACGATGTTGAGCTTCTCACTCTTCAGCGCGTACTCGCGCTCGAGCTCCGCGCGCGCCTCCAGCTTCTGCTGCGGCTCCATGTCCGGGTCGCGCTCGATCGCGTGAACCGCTTCCGAGATGTCCGGCAGGATGAAGGCGTCGCGGTCATCGGGCGAGAGAAAATCCACGCCGCGATCGGTCAGGTGCACGGTGTGATTCTTCTCGTCCAGCACGTACAGGAGCTGCTCCTCCACACCGGCGAACTGCTGGCGGCTGGCCGGCTGCCGGCGGTCGGCTATGTGCTCCAGCTCCATCTTCTGGACCGCCTGCTTGTTCCCCTGCTCCTGGAGGAGCTTGAGGAGGCGCTTGTTCTTCGGGGCGCCGAGCTGCGCCTGGTACATGCGCAACGCCGCTTCGCGGTCCTCGCCCTCCTCGAGTAGCTTCTCGGCCTCGGCGATCAGTCGGTTCGCCTCCTCCGACTGCTTGCGAACCAGGCGACCCACAGCGGCGTTGTGCTCGCGATACGCGCCGTCGCTCTCGTTCCCCACTGGTCCGGAGATGATCAGCGGTGTGCGCGCCTCGTCGATGAGCACGGAGTCCACCTCGTCGACGATGGCGTACCAGTGCGGTCGCTGCACGCGCTGCTCGAGCTGCACGACCATGTTGTCGCGCAGGTAGTCGAAGCCGAACTCGTTGTTCGTTCCGTAGGTGATGTCGCAGAGGTAGGCCTGGCGGCGCTCCGGCGTGCCCGGTTCGGAGTCGTCTATGCAGCCCACGCTGAGGCCGAGGTACTGATAGACGTACCCCATCCACTGCGAGTCGCGGCGGGCGAGGTACGAATTGACCGTCACGAGGTGCGCGCCGCGGCCAGCGAGTGCGTTCAGATAGAGTGGGAGAGTGGCCACGAGCGTCTTCCCCTCACCCGTCGCCATCTCGGCGATGCGCCCGAGGTGGAGCTGGATGCCGCCGATGAGCTGCACGTCGTAGTGGATCATGTTCCACTCCGTATCGTGGCCGGTCACCGTGATCGTCTGCCCCATGAGCCTGCGGGCCGCCTCGCGTACGGTAGCGAACGCTTCGGGGAGGATCTCATCTAGGACTGCCGCGATCTCTTTGCGGAGCTCGCCGTTAACCCCACCGCGCCCATCCTTGCCGCTCAACTCATCATCGATCCTGTCGCGCTCCTCCGGGTCGGCCGTCTGCTTCTTGAGCTCCCTCAGCTCGGCAACCTTCGCCTCGAGCTCGGCTGTCCGCTCGCGGATTATCCCGCGCAGCTTCTCGGTCTGGCCGCGGAGCTCACTCTCCGAGACGTCGTGGAGTCGCTCGTACTCGGCGTTGATCGCGGCCACGATCGGCTGTACGCGCTTCAGCTCGCGATGGTGCCGCGTGCCGAAAATGGATGTGAGAATTGGCTTCAGCATGTGGTTCCTCTATGTCTGTACAGGCCGGCCGCCTCGATGAATCCGGCGACGGCGTCCGTCACGAATCCGTGGATGCTCTTTCCGGCCCGTACCCGCGCGCGGATCTCGGTGGAGGAGATGTCCATGCGACGCGTGGCGATGCGAGTGAGCGGCACCCCTGCCGGGCTGCCGCCTACGTCGCTCTCGCTCGCCGTCCGTGCCAGCACGACCACCTCGGCGAGCTCCGTGATGCGCCGCGCGTCTCGCCAGGTCGCGATCTCGTGTGCCAGGTCCTCGCCGATGAGCAGGAAGCGCCTTGCCTCCGGATGCCTCGCAGCGAGCACGTCGAGCGTCTCGACAGTGAAAGATAATCCCTCGCGGTCGATTTCCACGGGGTCGGCGGCGAATCGCTCGTCATCCGCCACCATCAACTCGACCATCCTGAGGCGCTCGGCGCCCGACGCCTGCACGTCGCGCCGCTTGAACGGTTGGACCGCGGCGGGGACGAAGAGGAGCCTATCGAGCTCGAGAAGCTCGAACGCGTCGCTGGCGGCGAGGAGGTGACCGACGTGCGGCGGGTCGAAGGTCCCGCCGAAGATGCCCAGTCGCACGCCCCGTCAAAGGTGGGGCGCGGGCGCCGCCGGTTGGGAGATCGGCGCCGCGGGCACCACGGTCGAATCCGCGTGCGTCGGCACGGGAACCGCGCTGCAGGCAGTCTTGACCTCCGCATTGCCCGCATACTTCTGACGAAGAGTGGCGCAAGTCTCGGCCAGCTCCTCCTTGTAGCCGATCTTGCCGTACGCTTCCACGAGACGGAGCAGCGCCATCCTGGCGTGCTCCGTTTGCGGATATGCCGCGGCGACGTCAGAGAAGTAGATGATCGCCGAATCGTATGCCTTGCGGCGGAGATAGAACATCCCCGCGTCGTAGCTCTTGACGGCGAACCACTCGGTGAGCTTCTGGGTCTCCGCCTTCGCGCTGTCCACCAGCGGCGAGTCGGGATAGGCGGCCAGGAAGCTCTGGAGCGTAGCGAGCGCTGTCTGGCCGTAGTCGGAGTCGAGCGCCGGCTTGCGCCAGAGCTTCGAGTACGACATGCCGGCGTCGAAGGTAGCTACCCCGGCCAGGGTGTCTTCCGGGAAGCTCTCCGGTACTCGCGAGTAAGCCTGAGCGGCGAGGATGTACTCGCGCCTCCCAGTGTGTGACTCACCGAGATAGAAGTACGCTTGCGGAAGGAGCGGGTCGCGCGCGGGGAGATCCGTAGTGAGCTTCTGGAAGCCGTTCACCGCGTTGTCCCACTTGTGCTCCTTCAGCTGCTGCAACGATGCCTGGAAGAGCGCGTCGTTCGAGCGGAAGTTCGCGGCGACGAACCGGTTGTGATGACACCCCACCAGAAGCGCGACTACGAAGGTCAGGATAGCGACAGAGCGCTTGTTAGCGGGCACGGACATGACCGGTATGATACCCGAGATGGCTTGGTCTGTTCACGAGCGTGCCGGGGCAGTGCGACGGACGCTCTTATGGGAGGCCCCTGGACCGGGGCGCTCAGACACGCTTCCCCAACAGTTCTGGTCCGAGGGAGCGGAAGTAGCGGATCGTTTCCTCGAGTCCTTCCCGCAGCGATACCTTCGGTTCCCAGCCCAGCATGCTCCGCGCGCGAGAGATGTCCGGGCGTCGTACCTTGGGGTCATCTTCCGGGAGCGGCTTCTCGATTATCGGAAGTTTCGCACCGGTGAGCTCGAGAACCATCTCGGCCAGCTGGCGCACGGTGAACTCGGTAGGGTTGCCGATGTTGGTCGGATTGGAGTCGCCGGACATGAAGAGCCGGTAGATTCCTTCGACCTCGTCGGATACGTAACAGAAGCTGCGAGTCTGCGACCCATCCCCATACACCGTGAGCGGCTCGCCGTTCAGCGCCTGCACGATGAAGTTCGAGACGACGCGGCCGTCGCGCGGCCGCATCCTGGGGCCGTACGTATTGAAGATCCTGACGATCCGCGTATCGACCCCGTGGTAGCGGTGATACGCCATGGTGATCGCCTCGGCGAAGCGCTTTGCCTCGTCGTAGACTCCGCGCGGACCCACGGGGTTCACGTTTCCCCAGTAGCCCTCGGGCTGCGGGTGGACGAGTGGGTCGCCGTAAACCTCGGAGGTGGATGCGAGAAAGAAGCGCGCTCCCTTGGCCTTCGCCAGGCCCAGTGCGTTGTGCGTTCCCAGCGCTCCGACCTTCAGGGTTGGAATCGGTAGCTCGAGATAGTCGATGGGGCTCGCAGGCGACGCGAAGTGGAGAACGCCATCCAGCTCGCCAGGTACGTATGTGTAGGTGGAGATATTGTGACGGTAGAACTCGAAGCACGAGTTGCCGGTCAGATGCGCGATGTTCTCCGGGTGGCCGGTGATGAAATTGTCCAGCCCCACCACGCGGTGTCCGTCGGCGATGAATCGGTCAACGAGATGTGAGCCGAGAAACCCCGCGGCACCGGTGATGAGGACTCTCACGCGCTCGCTCCCGTGCGGCCGATGGAGAGGTACGTGAACCCTAGCGAGGCGAGCTTGCCCGGATTGTACAGGTTGCGCCCGTCGATGAGCACCGGTCGCCTGAGCGTGGAGTGGATCCGCCCGAAGTCCGGATGCCGGTACTCGTTCCAGTCGGTCACTACGATGAGCGCATCGGCGCCTTCGAGGGCATCGTAGTTGGTGGTCGCGTAATCGATGCGATCGCCGAGCCGCCGCCTTGCCTCGTGCATGGCGACCGGATCGTGAGCCACGACGCTGGCGCCGGCCGTCAGGAGGTCATCGATCAGCGTCAACGCCGGCGCTTCGCGCATGTCGTCGGTCTGCGGCTTGAATGCCAGACCCCAGACGGCGACGCGCGCGCCCCCCACATCTCCGTCGAGCGCCTCGTTCAACTTTTCGAAGAGCCGGTGCTTCTGTCGCTCGTTCGCGGACTCCACGGCCTCGAGCACGCAGAGCGGCACGGAGCGCTCCTTGGCCGTGCGGAGCAGCGCCTTCACGTCCTTGGGAAAGCAGGACCCGCCGTAGCCGGGCCCCGGGAAAAGGAACGACGCTCCGATTCTGTTGTCGCTCCCAACGCCCTTCCGCACATGGTCGACGTCGGCACCCACCTTCTCACAGAGGTAGGCGATCTCGTTCATGAATGAGATCCTCGTCGCGAGCATGGCGTTGGCGGCATACTTGGTCATCTCCGCCGACGGGATGTCCATGAAGATGATCGGTTTCCCGGTGCGGACGAATGGAGCATACAGCTCGGCCATTACCGAACGGGCATGGTCGCTGTCCACGCCGAGCACCACGCGGTCGGGGCGCATGAAGTCCTCGACGGCGGCGCCTTCCTTGAGGAACTCCGGGTTGCTGCACATGTGAAAGGGGAAGCGTGCCTTGCGTGCGACCGCCGCCGCGGCCTTCGCCGCGGTCCCCAC
>DATCXR010000013.1:0-8243 GCA_036565685.1 Gemmatimonadaceae bacterium | reverse complement strand
AACAGGGAACAGGTAACTGCCTCGGCGTAGAGGGCTCGCTCGCCACGAGCCGGTACCTGTTTCCTGTTCCCTGTTTCCTGTTCCCTTATAACTCCTATCCCCTCATCACATATCCCGTCTTCCTCACCGTCTCGATGAGTGGATGAGAGTTATCGTGACCGAGTTTTTTGCGGAGGTAGGCGATGTAGACGTCGACGATGTTGGTGACTGGCTCCGGAGGCTGGTTCCAGGCCTGCTCGCCGATCATCTGCCGACTCACCACTCTGCCTTCGTTCCGCATCAGGTACTCGAGGAGGGCGAACTCTCTTCCGCTGAGCTCGACCTCCTGGCCGTTGCGCTCGACGCGACGCTTGATGGGGTCGAGTACGATGTCGCGAACGCGAAGGAGCGTGCCGTCCATGTTGATGGTGGCCCTGCGCAGGAGCGCCTTCACACGGGCGAGGAGCTCGGGTAGCTCGAAGGGTTTCGGGAGGTAGTCGTCGGCGCCGGCGTCGAGCCCGGTCACCCGATCCTCGAGGGAGCCGCGCGCTGTCAGCATGAGCGCTGGCGCGAGGAAGCCGTGCTCGCGGAGCTCGCGCACGACCTCCACGCCGTCCTTCACGGGCAGTCCCACGTCGAGGATCACCAGGTCCGGGGCACGGCCGAGCGCTTCGGCGAGCCCCGCCTCACCGTCCGTGGCGGTGATCACCTCGTAACCCTCGCTGGTGAGAATGCGGGCGAGGACTGCCTGAAGATCAGGGTCGTCCTCCACCACGAGCAGGGTGGGAGATTCGTTGCTTGCTTCGAGCATAGACGCCAACTTATCGCTCGCGGACGCCGGCGCCAAGCATTTCCCCCTTTGAGGAGCACGCTGCCGGCGCTATTCTTTCCGCGTGGCGAGCGAGCGTGTGAGACGGGGTGTGCAGGCCGGGATCGTCGCCTGGGCGGCGACACTCGGCGTTCTGGTTGGCTTCGGGCGGTCGCGTGGCGCCGCGCTGCAGCCGCTCAATTCCATCGCGCACGCGTTCTTCGGAACACGCGCCCTCCTGATGCAGGGCTTCGACTGGGCCATCACTCCCGCCGCGCTCCTCCTGCATCTCGCCGTGCTCGTTGTGTTGGGCGTGATCTTCGCCCTCTTCGCCGCTGGTCTCCGCGGCTTGCGCCTCGTCGGCGCCGCCCTCGCTTACGCGCTGGTGATCTGGCTCGTCAATCGGCTGATGCTCCCGGCGATGTACGCAGCGGGACTGGCGCAACTGCTATCTCCGTGGGAGATAGTCGTCTTCCATCTGATCATGGCGCTGGCCCTGGTGCTGGGAATGAGGTTGCGCGTCGGGCGTGCAGCCGAAGCGACCGCCAGTGCGTGATCGTCGCATCGCTACACGGGGCTGTCGCCGTAGCGAGACACCGTGGTGACCGCCCGGTGGACGGCGGTGGCGATCTTTTCGTCGGAAGTCGCTGTCAAACAGCACGTTGCGCCCGCGGGACTGCGGTATGGCACAAACGGCCCCGCTCTTGCTTTTGAAGCACATGAAGAACTCGACAACCGGCCGCGTCGGCGCGGGGCCTTCGCAGTCGATGATCGCACCCCAACCGGAGGGATCATGAACTTCCTCGTAATGCTCGAGGAAGGCTCCGAGAAGTCGCCAGTTCTGGCGCGGGTGGATTCCGTTCCGGCGCAGCTCTCGTCGGCGCACCGGGCAAGGGATGTCGTCACTTTGTATGGCACCCCTCGAGCGGAGTCGCTCGCTCTGGCGATCGCCGCGGCACTGGAAAGCCGCGGTACTGGCGACGACGACGGAGCCTTCCGCCATCTTGGGGTCTGGCCCGAGCGAGGAGCCGTGGGAGATGCGGCCTGGCGCGACGAGAGCACGGGTCAGTTGGTGACACGGGACCTCGATATTCCGCTGGAGCAGCTCACCACGCTCTCGGAGACGGTGCTCGCGCAGTTCGGCGGCGCGATCCGTCGTCTCGTGGCGGGACTCTCGATGCCCGACTGGCCCGAGGGTGCCTGGCGCGCGATCAACATCACGCTCGACCCGATCGCCGAACACACTCGCACGGCCGCCGCGAAGTTCGACGGCTTCCTGGAGAACTTCCGCCAGGCCGACGCACTAGCGTACGAATTCGAGGGGGACTGAGAGACACTTCTACTTTTTCGTCCGCACACACGCCGCAGCATATGGCGAGAGGGCCGCTCCGGGATCGGGGCGGCCTCCTGTTTTTCGTGGTGACAGGGAGGCTTGGTCTGCGAGGGAGAGGGCAGCCCGCGGTTCACGCGGAGGTCGCGGAGGGGTAAAGCGAGAGGACGCGGAGAAGGCTCCGGGCAAGAGAGCCCTCTCTGGCCGCTCGGGCTGCAGCTCGGCGTCCGACTCCCTCTCGGTTAGGGGCGCGGAGAACGCGGAGGAGCGCGGAGAACGCGGAGAGCGGCACAGGGAGCGGGCTACCAGCCGCAAGCGGCAGAAAGAAAAAAGGGGAACTGCTCCCTCACCTCCTGCTCTGCCCGGGCGGGCACGGCTCCAGGAGCGAGAGCAGTTCCCCAAAAGCTCCTGTTCGGGATCTCTGCCCTACGGCATTTCTCCGCGTTCTCCGCGCTCCTCCGCGTTCTCCGCGCTCCTTACCGAGGGGAGCTTTCCTCCGAAAAGCAGCCAGTCTCACGATCGTGATGCCTGCCGCCGAAGGCCGTTCTCCGCGCTCTCTCTTTACCCCTCCGCGCCCTCCGCCTCCGCAGGTCAGCGCATTGAACCAACCACCCGAGATGATCCAGACCAGCCGAGACGATCCCTCTTGCCCCCTCGATGGACCCGGCGTAGCATAGCCGGATAGCAGCTCTCGGCACCGACAGGCCAGGCGCAGTCGCGCCGAACGCGTCCGTGCCCGGCGAAAGGTGCCGGCAGCCAGGGTGACGAGGGGTCGTGCGCGGGGCAACGCCCGCCGGCCCAGTGACGAACACAGGTCGCGCCACGCGAGCGATCGCTCACGGCCGCGGCCGCTGCACAAGAGGAGTCCACCATGCGGGAATACGGCAGCTCGGAGATCCGCAATGTGGCTGTAGTCGGACATGGAGCGAGCGGGAAGACCACTCTGGTCGACGCGCTCGCTTTTGCATCCGGCACCAGCAAGCGCCACGGCTCGGTGAACGACGGTTCGACGCTCACCGACTTCGCCCCCGAGGAGCTGGAGCGCAAGTACTCCATCAACGTGGGGTGCGCTTACGCCGAATGGATGGACGTCAAGATCAATCTCATCGACACCCCGGGCTACCTGGACTTCCAGGGCGATGCGATCGCGGGTCTCGCCGCCGCCGATGGCGCGCTCGTGGCGGTCAGCGCAACCGCGGGTGTCGAGGTCGGGACCGAGCTCATGTTCCGCGAAGCGCTCGCGCGGCACGACCCGGTTCTCTTCGTCGTATCGCTCATCGACAAGGAGCACGCGAGCTTCGATCGCACCTTCGAATCGATCAGGGAACGACTCACCAGCAAGGTCATTCCGGTCGAGGTGCCGGTGGGCGAGGGCCCCGAATTCCGCGCGATCCTCAACCTCTTCTCCCGCAAGGCGCACGTCTACAAGAAGGGAACGAAGAACGGCGAGTACGACGAGACCGACATTCCACCCGAGAGCCAGGCGCAGTTCGATCGCTACTACCAGGAGCTCATCGAAACGATCGCCACTACCGACGACTCGCTCCTCGAGCGCTACCTCGAGGGTGACGAGATCGGGCGTGACGAGGCAATCGCTGCCATGAAGGAAGGGATGAAGCGCGGCGAGCTCTTTCCGCTCTTCTGCGTCTCGGGTGAGCTCACTTACGGGACGCGTGCTCTGCTCACCAAGCTGGTGGAGCTCATGCCCTCAGCTTACGAGATGGAGGAGCTGCACGCGCTGCACGGCGCGGAGGGCGACGAGACGGTGGAGATCCACGCGAAGGACGACGCTCCCTTCAGCGCGCTCGTCTTCAAGACGCTCACGGAGCCGCACGTGGGCGACGTCTCCTTCTTTCGCATCTTCTCCGGCTCGTTGATGAACGGGCAGGAAGTTTTCAACGCCACTCGCAACACGATCGAGAAGCTCGGTCACCTCTCGGTCCCGCAGGGGCGCGACCGCACCGAAGTGCCGCGGCTGCGCGCGGGTGACGTCGGATGCGTGGCGAAGCTGAGAAATACGCACACGAACGACACACTCTCCACGCGAGAGCACCCGGTGCGGCTCCCCGACATCCGGCTCCCCGAGCCGCTCGTCACCCTCGCGGTACACGCGACGTCGCGCAACGACGAGGAGAAGCTGCAGCAGGGGCTCCACCGCCTGCACGACGAGGACCCCACCTTCCAGACGCACTACAACCCGGAGACGCACGAGACGGTGGTAGCGGGGATGGGGGAGCGGCACCTCGAGGTGAGCATGGCGAAGTTGAGGCGCAAGTTCGGCGTCGCCGGCGAGCTCACCCGTCCGCGCATCGCCTATCGAGAGACGATCAAGGGGCGCGGCGAAGGGCAGGGACGACACAAGAAGCAGACCGGCGGCCGCGGTCAGTTCGGCGACTGCTGGATCCGCATGATGCCGCTCCCGCGCGGCGAGGGATACGTCTTCGAGGACAAGATCGTTGGCGGCGCCATCCCATCGAAGTTGATCCCCGCCGTGGACAAGGGGATCCAGGAGGCCGCGGCGCGCGGCGTGATCGCCGGCTATCCGATGGTGGACTTCCGCGTGGAGTGCTTCGACGGCTCGTACCACTCGGTGGACTCCAACGAGATGTCGTTCAAGATGGCGGGGATCCTCGCCTTCAAGACCGTCGCGGCCAAGTGCAAGCCCGTGCTCCTCGAACCGCTGCAGGAGATCACGGTTCGCACCCCGGACCTGTACCTGGGCGATGTGATGGGAGACGTCTCCGCGCGCCGCGGCCAGATCCTCGGGACCGAGGCGAGCTCGGACGGGCACGGTACGGTGGTGCATGCCATCATACCGGAGGCGGAGCTACACCTCTACGCCACGGAGCTCAGCTCCATGACCCACGGCCGGGCGTCGTTCACGGCGCGCTTCCGCGGCTACGAGGAGATGCCGATGGAAGCGGCACAGAAGATCGCCGCGGAGTCGTCGAAGGACGAGGTGTTCGCGGAGGCGTGAAGAAAACGAGCGGGGCACGTGAAACCAACACGTGCCCCGCTTCGGTATGTACTCGAGGCGTCGTTCCGTAGCACGTTCCGCCCGATTCCCGAATCGAACGAGAAAATGCGAACCAGAAAAGTACGCGCCGCCCTCGCGGCACTTGCGTGCCTCGCGGCGTTGGCAGCCGCACCGCCGGGCGTGCCAGCCCAGCAGAAGATCGACTTCCCGGTCATCTACGACACGCTCCCGAACGGGCTGAAGGTGGTGCTCTCGCCCGACTCCTCGGCGCCGATCGTCACCGTGGCCGTCTACTACCACATCGGCTTCCGTATCGAGCCGCGCGAGCGCACCGGCTTCGCCCACCTCTTCGAGCACCTCATGTTCCAGGGCTCCGAGAATCTGGGGAAGATGGAGTTCGTCAAGCTGATCCAGGCGAACGGCGGGATCCTCAATGGCTCCACGCGCTTCGACTTCACGAACTACTTCGAGATCGTACCATCCAACACGCTGCGGACGATGCTCTGGGCCGAGGCCGACCGGATGCGAGGGCTCGACATCACCCAGGACAACCTCACCAACCAGCAGGGCGTCGTGAAGAACGAGGTGCGGGTGAACGTGCTCAACCAGCCGTACGGCGGCTTCCCCTGGCTCGACATGCCGCAGGTGGCCAACACCAACTGGTACAACGCGCACAACTTCTACGGCGACCTCGCCGACATCGACGCCGCCACGCTCGAGGATGCACGCACCTTCTTCCATCAGTACTACTCGCCAAACAACGCGGCGCTGGTGGTGGTGGGCGACTTCGACCCGGCTCAGGCAAAACAGTGGATCGAGCAGTACTTCGCGGAGATCCCCTCCGTGGAGCGACCGCCGATGCCCGATCTCACCGAGCCGCCGCAGGCCGCCGAGAAGCGCGTGACGAAGAAGGACCCGCTGGCACCGCGGCCGGCGCTCGCCATCGCTTACCACATGCCGCAGCGCGAGACGCCCGAGTACTACGCCATGGGGATCATCGACCAGATCCTCCTGCAGGGGAAGGACAGCCGCCTCTACCAGGCGCTCGTGCAGCGCACGGGGCTCACCGGCGACGTGAGCGGCGGTATCAACCTGCTTGGCAACATGTACGACTACGAGGGACCGATGCTCTGGATGGCGTCGCTCATCCACGACAAGGACGTATCCGCGGATTCCATTATGAAGGTGATGGACAGCGTGATCGCTCCTCTTCGCAGCACACCGGTGGACCAGGCCACCCTCGACCGCGCGCTGGTGAAGATGCGCTCGGACCTGTACGACACGCTCGGCGGTATGTTCGGCTTCGGTCGCGCCGACCTGCTGGCGTCGTTCGCGCTCTTCGACAGCGATCCGGCGCGCATCAATCAGATCGAGGATCACCTGCGGGCGGTCACGCCGGAGCTCATCCAGAAGACCGCGGAGGAATACCTGCGCCCGACCAACCGCGCGGTGCTGATCATAGAACCGGGGGCCGCGGCCACGCCCGCCGACTCCACCGCCACACCGCACTCCAGCCACGGGAGGGGATCGTGATGACCATCGCGAATTTCGCGCGAACGCATTCGCGCCGGATCACTCTCCCGGCGCTGATCCTGCTCACGGCAGCGGTGCCCGCGGCGGCTCAGAAGGAGGTGCCGCCCACGGCCGGCCCGCCGGTGTCGTTCATCCTTCCGGAGAAGCGGGAGCTGACCCTCCCTAACGGGATGGCGGTCACGCTCGTGCAGTACGGGCCGCTCCCCAAGGTCGATATCGAGCTGGTGGTGCGCGCGGGCAACGTGGACGAATCGGCCGCGCAGGTTTCGCTCGCCGACGTCATGGGCGATCTGATGGAGCAGGGCACTACCACGAGGGGCGCGGAGCAGCTGGCTCGCGAGGCCGCCTCCATGGGCGGCTCTCTCGATGTGTCGGTGGGAATGGACCAGACGACCATCGGCGGCTCCGTGCTCTCGGAGTTCGCGCCGAAGATGACCGCTCTGGTGGCCGATGTGGCACGCAATCCTGCCCTCCCAGACTCGGAGCTCCAGCGCATCAAGGACAATGGCTTGCGCGAGCTCGCCGTGACGATGACGCAGCCGCAGCCGCTCGCCCTGCAGAAGTTCCGCGCGGTTCTCTACCCCGATCATCCGTACGGGCGCGTCTTCCCGACGCCCGAGATGGTGAAGGGCTTCAGCATAGGTGACGTTCGCAGCTTCTACGAGGCGAACTTCGGTGCCGGACGCGCACACCTCTACGTGGTGGGCCGCTTCGATGCTGCTGCCGTGGAGGCGGCCATCCGCGACGCGTTCGGGAGCTGGAAGCGCGGCGCGCCTGAGCGGGCATCCACGCCGCACCCCACGAGCGCTCGCGCCGTTTACCTGATAGACAGACCAAACGCGCCGCAGTCGACGCTTCTCATCGGACTCCCCGTGGCCGGGCCCACGAGCCCGGACTACGTCCCGCTCCTCGTCACCAACGCGCTCCTCGGCGGCTCGTTCGCCTCCCGCATCACCAGCAACATACGCGAGCAGAAGGGCTACACCTATTCACCCTTCAGCAACGTATCGAGCCGCTACCACGACTCGTACTGGGCGGAGCAGGCGGACGTAACGACACAGTTCACGGGGCCTTCCATAAAGGAGATCCTCGGTGAGGTGGATCGCCTTCGCACGACTCCGCCGTCCGACTCGGAGCTGACCGGCATCCAGAACTATCTCGCGGGCACCTTCGTCCTCCAGAACTCCACGCGCGGCGGGATCATCAACCAGCTCTCCTTCATAAACCTCCAGGGCCTCCCCGACAGCTACCTAACCGACTGGGTTCGCCGCGTCCGCAGCGTGACACCCACCGCAGTCCAGCAGATGACGCGCAAGTATCTCGACCCTTCCCGCATGACCATCGTGGTCGTAGGCGACGAGAAGTTGGTCGGGGAGCAGGTGGGGGAGTTTGGGAAGGTGGTGCGGTAGGGAGGTAAGAAAGAAAGCAGAAAGCAGAAAGCAGTGAAACCCTAGGGTTCAGGGGGCAGGGTTCAGGGTGCAGGTACTACCTCGGAGTCGAGACCTCGACCGTCGGGCAGTTCCTGAACCCCGCACCCTGAACCCTGAACCCTCTAGCAGTTCACTGCGTTCTGCTTTCTGCTTTCTTACCTCCCTACCGCACAACTTTCCCAAACT
>DATCXR010000005.1:0-3851 GCA_036565685.1 Gemmatimonadaceae bacterium | reverse complement strand
CCGTTGAAGAACGGCGTGTGACGACCGCCCTCCTCCTTGGTCAGCACGTAGACCTCGGCCAGGTAGTGCGTGTGCGGCGTGATGGCCCCGGGCTTCGACAAGACCATGCCGCGCTCGATCTCCTCCTTGGCCACGCCACGGAGCAGGAGCCCCACGTTGTCCCCGGCCCGACCCTCGTCGAGGAGCTTGCGGAACATCTCCACCCCGGTCACCACGGTCTTCTTGTCCGTGCCGAAGCCCACCATCTCGATCTCGTCCTGCACCTTCACTATGCCGCGCTCGATCCGCCCCGTGGCCACCGTGCCACGGCCCGTGATCGAGAACACGTCCTCGACCGGCATGAGGAAGGGCTTGTCGATCTCACGCTTGGGCTCGGGAATGTAGCTGTCCAGTGCGTCCAGGAGCTCGGTGATCTGCTTGCCCCACTCCGAGCTGGGGTCGCCCGACTCCAGCGCCTTCAGGGCCGAGCCGCGAATGACCGGCACATCGTCGCCCGGGAACTCGTACTGGCTCAAGAGCTCCCTGACCTCGAGCTCCACCAGGTCCAGCAGCTCGGGATCGTCGACCATGTCGACCTTGTTCATGAAAACGACCACGTAGGGCACGTTCACCTGCCGGGCCAGGAGGATGTGCTCTCTGGTCTGCGGCATGGGCCCGTCGGCTGCCGAGACCACCAGGATGGCACCGTCCATCTGCGCCGCTCCGGTGATCATGTTCTTCACATAATCGGCGTGTCCCGGGCAGTCGACGTGGGCGTAGTGCCGCTTGGGGCTCTCGTACTCCACGTGGCTCGTTGCGATCGTGATCCCGCGCTCCCGCTCCTCGGGGGCCCGGTCGATCTGATCGTAGCCGGTGAACTGCGCCATCCCCTGCTTCGACTGGATGGCCGTGATCGCCGCGGTGAGCGTCGTCTTGCCATGATCCACGTGTCCGATGGTCCCAACGTTCACGTGCGGCTTCGTACGCTCGAACTTTGCCTTCGCCATAAGACCTTTCTCGGGGTTAGTAATGTCTCTACACAGAGCTCGCGATCGGGATTGAACCGATGACCTCACCCTTACCAAGGGTGTGCTCTACCAACTGAGCTACGCGAGCGTCGAACGGACTCTATACCAGGACTCGTTCTTCCCGGCCCTACCCACAGCGAAAGCCGCCGCGAACCGCGCGGCGGCTCCGAACAACCATTTTACTGCACCACCCCGGCACGCCTCGGATGAAACCTCGGACCCGCTCCTACCGAGCGAATCGCCGGAGAGCGGGAGACGGGGCTCGAACCCGCGACATCAAGCTTGGAAGGCTTGCGCTCTACCAACTGAGCTACTCCCGCAGTTCCCGCCCTGCTCTCTCTGCCGGTTCGCCTGCATCCTTCCCCGGCCGTTCGCCGAAATGGTGGGGGAAGGATTCGAACCTTCGAAGGCGTTAGCCGGCAGATTTACAGTCTGCTCCCGTTGGCCGCTTGGGTACCCCACCCATACCCTCTCTGAGCCGCGCCTGCCGAGGACGCCCGCTGGACGTGCCTCTCGCCCCAGAGCTGACGGCGAGAATCGAACTCGCAACCGCCTGATTACAAATCAGGTGCTCTGCCAATTGAGCTACGTCAGCACACGGCTATTTTGCGCGAGACATGCAGCATAATGGGCCGTGAACACTCAGTCAAGGCCGCGCACGAGCACGCTATCTCCCGCTACGGCACCTTCTTCCAGCGCGTCCCCTGAGGTGTGTCCTCGATCGCGATCCCACGCTCCTCGAGCTCCTTCCGAATCGCGTCGGCGGCGGCGAAGTCCCGCTGCCGGCGGGCGTAGGCGCGGGCCGCTATCCGCCCATCCACCCACGCTTCCAGCTCGTCGCTGACCTCCGCCTCGGGGGGCACGATGTCGAGCACCCCGTTCACCATCTCGAACGCCGAGCGTGCGCGCGCCAGCGCCTCCAGATGGCTCCCTTCGGAGGCGGAGTCCAGCTCCGCGTTCGCCTTCCGTATGAACTCGAAGAGAGCACCCAGCGCCTCCGGCGCGTTGAGGTCGTCGAAGAGTGCCGCCTGCGCCTCGCGCTCCAGCTCCCCCGCTGCCTCCGCCAGTCCCGGCGTACCGCCCGTGGCCCGCGCCAGCCGCTCGGCGAACGCGCCCACCCTGCGAACCGCCGCCTGCGACGCCTCCAGCGCCTCCTCGGTGAGGTTGAGCTGCTTGCGGTAGTGCACCGAGAACACGAAGTGCCGGATGGCCGCGGCCGAGACCCCCGCCTCGCGCAGCGACTGGATGTTGGCCACGTTCCCCAGCCGCTTGGCCATCTTCACCCCCTCGGTGAGGAGGAACTCGCCGTGGCACCAGAAGCGCGAGAAGAGGACGCCGTTGGCACCCTCGGACTGCGCGATCTCGTCCTCGTGGTGCGGGAAGATGAGGTCCGCGCCGCCGGCGTGGATGTCGAGCGTGTCGCCCAGATAGCGCTTGGCCATCGCCGAGCACTCGAGGTGCCAGCCGGGGCGCCCTCTCCCCCACGGTGAGTCCCAGGCCGCGCCCGAGGCTTCGTCCTCGGGCTTGGCCGCCTTCCAGAGCGCGAAGTCGCGGACGTCCTCCTTGTTGTAGTCGTCCGCGGCCACGCGCGCGCCAGGGCGGATGGTTCTCACGTCCAGTCGCGAGAGCTTGCCGTACGAGGGAAAGCGCGATATTGCGAAGTACACCGACCCGTCTTCGGCCTCGTACGCCAGCCCGCGCTCCTCGAGCGCCCGCACCAGCTCGATCATCTCGGGGATGTGGTCCGTCGCTCTCGGATACTCCTCGGCACGCTGGATGCGAAGGAATTCACGGTCGCGCTGAAAGATCTCCGAGACGGGCTCGGTGACCTCGCCTATGGTCACCCCTCGCTCGCTCGCTCGCGCGATGATCTTGTCGTCTACGTCGGTAATGTTCATCACCTGGTACATCTTCCATCCGCGGAGCTGGATGGTGCGGCGCAGCAGATCCTCGAAGAGGAAGGTGCGGAAATTCCCCAGGTGAGCGGGGTTGTACACCGTGGGACCGCAGGTGTACATGCGAACGGTAGCCCCGTCGGCCGGCTCGAACGGTTCCGTGCGACGGGTGAGGGTATTGTAGAGTACGAAGTCTGACATTCGCTCCTTGTCCGGACGCGAAGCGGGCGTGGAGAGCGGGAAGCTAGACGGCCGGCTGGGCAGGGTCAACGTTCCGGGAGAGAGCGGATGCGGTGCGGTTCCCGGTGACGCAACGCGTCGCGCGGGACTCGGGAGCAGTCGATTCGAAAGACGGCAGGCGAGCCTGCCGCGAAGCGAGGTATTCATGTCCAGAGCATTCGTGAACGAGGACGCGGGAGGCGGCCGCGCGCGTCGCCGCTTCGATCTACCCCCGCGCGACGATCCGTCGTACGACGAAGCCGCCGCGAGCGCGCTCCTGGAGGCATCGCTCGAAGGCGATACCGAGAGCGCTGAGGTAGCCACCGGCTACTACTGGGGCGAGCGAAAGCTGCGCCCTCACGTCGAAAGGATCCGCGCGCGCGCGAGCGCCGAGGGAAACCCTGACCTCGCCCGCGCCGCCGAGCGCTTTCTCTGAGGAGCGGCTCGAGAAGCAGCGGCCTCGCCGGCGCGCAGACGACCAGCGCGCATCACGAGCACTCGCGACGCGACCCGCCCAAGCTCGGCACCGCTCCGACCTGCCACGACGATGGTGCTCGCTCGGCGCCGCGACGCTCGACCGATGGCGCCGCGGAGCTCATCGAGCCGCGCCGGCGTGGCGTGATCGAGAAGCAGGAGCCGCACCCCGCACGCGAGCGCGCGCTCGACCTCGCGCCGATCGAGCCAGTCGCCGAGGTCTAGATAGAGCGGCGGGTGCTGACCAGCACCCGCC
>DATCXR010000518.1:0-4990 GCA_036565685.1 Gemmatimonadaceae bacterium | reverse complement strand
GGGAAGTACGCCCGCCGCTACGGTGGCTCGCGCAGGGCTGGTTGGGGTGCCATTATAGGCTCGATCATCGGAGCGATAATGGGCGTTCCCGTGCCTCTGGTGGGATCGCTCATAGGTGCGTTCGTGGGAGCGTTTGCGGGTGCGTGGATCGCGGAGCTTACGCGGAAGACGGAGATTCGCGCCGCCACCCGCGTGGCTACCGGAGCGCTCATCGGGCGGCTGGTTGCTGTCGCTGCGAAGGTTGGAATAGGCTGCGCGATACTGGTGTGGGTAGCGTTCGCCCTGATGACGGGGCGGTGAGGCGTCGGGCGGACGATCGCCCGCTGTAAAGGAGAAGTGAGGATCCCATGAGCGATGCAACCGGCGTCGAGAACCTGCCGCTCTCCGGTGCCACGGAGGACGGCAAGTACGTCTACTGCATCACCAGGCAGGAGAAGCCGCGTGACTTCGGGACGATCGGAATAGGAGAGGGCGCGAACCGGGTATACACGGTGCACTACCGCGACCTGGCGGCTGTAGTGAGCGACACTCCGATCGTGATCTACGATCCGACGCGCGAGAACGTGCTCGCGCACGAGTTCGTGAACGAGACCGTGATGCGCGAATGGACGGTGATTCCGATGTCGTTCGGCACCGTCTTTCGCTCCGAGGAAGACGTTTGCGAGTTGCTTCGCTCCACTTACCAGGCCTTCAGCGACGTTCTCGACAAGATGCGTGACAAGATCGAGTTCGGTCTCAAGGTGCTCTGGGATCGAGAGTGTGTGATCGCCACGATCGAGCGTGAGAACGACGAGATCCGACGTCTCAAGGACGAGATCGACCGGAACGCACAGAGCTCGACCTACTTCGCGCGCATGCAGCTGGGCCGCCTGGTCGAAGGCGCGCTCGAGGACACCGGGAACGCTTTCGTGGCCGATATCCACGAAGCGCTCAAGGACGTCGCCGTCGCGAGCCGCAGCAACAAGCCGATCGGCGACCGCATGATCATGAACGCCGCCTTCCTTGTGGAGCGCGACAGCGAGCGCGCATTCGACGAGAAGGTCCGTGCGATCTCGCGCAAGTACGAAGACCTCCTCACCTTCAAGTACACCGGCCCCTGGCCCCCGTACAACTTCGTCAACATCAAGCTGAAGCTGGAAAGGGCGGAGGGGTGATGGAAGTGCCAAGGGAACAGGATACAGGAAACAGGAAACAGGTAACTGCCTCGAGGTCGAGGGCTCTCGCCCCACGAGACGGTACCTGTTTCCTGTTTCCTGTTCCCTGTCCCCTGTAGTTCCCTTCTTTTCAGCACCATGTCCCTCCTCACCAAACTCCTCTTCTTCCCCATCGCCGGGCCCGTGGCGGGGATACGGTGGTCGCTGGGGAAGGTGCAGAGAGTGGTGGAGGAGGAGCTGGTGGATGACAGCTCGGTGAAGCAGGAGTTGATGGAGCTGCAGCTGCTGCTCGAGCTGGGGGACATCGACGAGGAAGAGTACGTGCGGCGCGAGGCGAAGTTGATGGAGCGGCTGCGCGAGGTGCGCCACTGGCGCGAGCGGTTCGGCCTGCAGGCTCCCGCCGGCCCCGTGAGGGTCGCGAGGGGGAGCGGGGACGTGGCGGAGGTAGAGAGTCACGGGGACGAGTGAGCGGGCTGGATGCGCTCCTCGATGTCCTCCCGCCTCGAGTTCTCGTATGCGGGAAAGGCGGTGTAGGGAAGACCACCTGTGCGGCCGCGTTGGCGACTCGCGCGGCAGAGCGTGGGAAGAGCGGCGAGCGCACACTTCTTCTCTCCACGGATCCGGCGCGGTCGCTGGGGGATGCCATCGGTGTTCCGCTTGGCGGCTCGCCCACGCCGATTCCCGAGGTAGGCGGCCTCTTCGCGATGCAGCTCGATCCCGCGGTCGCGCACTCGCGCTTTCTCGTGAAGTGGCGCGACACGCTGATCACGCTCTTCGATCGCGGCACCTACCTCAGCGATGACGAGAGCGCTGGCCTCATCGACGCGGCGCTTCCCGGGATAGACGAATCGATGGCGTTGCTCACCATCCTCGACATCGAGGATGAGGGATGGACGCGACTCGTCGTGGATACGGCTCCCACCGGCCACACTCTGCGTCTCCTGGAGCTTCCCGAATCGTTCGCAGCGCTGTTGGCGCTCCTCGACGCGATGCAGGAGAAGCACCGCTTCATTGTGCGCGCGCTGACGCACCGTTACCGCGAAGACGATGTGGATCGTTTCCTGGAGTCGATGCGTGAGCGGTTGGCGCGCTTCCGCGCGGCACTCACCGATCCGGATCGCTTCGCGGTTGTGCTCGTGGCACGGGCGGAGCTGATGGTAGCCGACGAGAGCGCGCGCTACGCGTCGCGCCTCTCGAGCATGGGGCTGGCGCCGCGCGCAGTCGTGATGAACGCGCTAGCGGACGGCGGACGGGATGACGAGAGCGCGGCCGCGCTTCACACGCTCGAGCGAGCGGTGCCGGAAGCAGCGCGCTTCGATGTGGGGCGACTGGAGCAGGCGCCGGTGGGGCTCGCGGGGATCCGGCGCTGGGGCGAGGCGGGACAGCGGCACAGCGGTGCGGTGTCGCCGCGCGCACGAGCCGCGAGCGATGTTTCTTCCTCGGCGCGCGCTGTCACGAGCGACGCGGCGCTCCCGCGGATCGCTCCGCTCACCATCGTCGCCGGGAAAGGAGGCGTGGGGAAGACGAGCGTCGCGTGCGCGCTGGCGATCGCCGCGGCTGGCCGCGGCGGGCGCACACTCGTCGTCTCCACCGATCCCGCGCCCTCGATCTCGGATGCTTTCCTGCAACCGATCGGCGATGCGATCACGCCCGTGGAGGGCGTGGATGGCCTCTCGGCGCAGCAGCTCGATGCTTCGGCCGCCTTCGCTCGCTTCCGGGAGCGCTACAGGGAGCGCGTGGACCAGCTCTTCGACTCGCTGCTCCGCGGTGCGATGGACGCCGCGCACGATAGAATGGTGGTGCGCGATCTGCTCGCGCTCGCCCCGCCGGGCATCGACGAGCTGCATGCGCTCACGGTGTTGGGAGAGCTGCTCGCGGATGGCCGCTTCGCCACGATCATCGTGGACCCCGCGCCTACCGGCCATCTGCTTCGTCTTCTCGAGCTTCCCGAGCAGGCGCTCGCGTGGACGCACCGCCTCCTCCGCCTGATGCTCGATTATCGTCAGGTGGTCCCGCTGGGCGAGGCCGCCGAGGAGCTGCTGGCGTTCGCGCGACGAACGCGCGTCCTCCAGGCGCTGCTGCACGATAGCGAGCGTGCCGCTGTTCTGGTGGTGACGCTCGATGAGCCGCTGGTACTAGATGAAACGGTGCGTCTGGTGCAGAGTATCCGATCGCTGGGAGTCGCGGTGACAGGAGTGCTATGGAATCGCGCCGCCGCACCCCGCACCGCGCCTCTTCCTCTGGAGCGTCCGCTCGCGCACTTTGAGTCACCTGTCACAGTGCCGGCTCCGCGCGGTGTCGATGTCTTGCGCGAATGGTCGGCTTCCTGGAGGAGTATCCCGATCGGTGACCACTGACGAGTACGCAGCCGACGAGCAGGTAGTCTACGTGTACGGAGTCGCGGCGGGGACGCCGGATCTCTCCGATGCACCTCGCGGCGTGGAAGACGCTCGCGTGGTAGCAGTGGAAGACGACGCCCTCGCGGCGCTCTGCTCGTTCGTGGCCGCGAGCGACTACACGGGCGAGCCGATCGAGGCGCGTGCGGGCGACGTGCGATGGGTAGGCCCCAGAGCGACGGCTCACGACGCCGTGCTCACCTGGGCGAGCGACCACGTGGAAGTCGTGCCCTTCAGCATGTTCACGCTCTTCTCGGGCACCGATGCGGTGCGATCGATGCTTCGCGAGCGACGCTCTCCTCTGTCGGATGCGCTGGCGCGCGTGCGCGGTGCGAGCGAGTACACGCTCAGAGTCTTCCGAAGCCACTTGCCTGTGGACGACAGGGCGCTGGCCGAGAGCGATCCGCGAATCGCCGAGCTCGAGAAGCTTGCGGCCGAAGCCACACCAGGGCAGCGCTACCTGCTCGAGCGAAAGCTGGAGAAGGCGAGGCGAGAGGAGCGGTCGCGAGCGGGCGCGGCGGTCGCCGCGGATGTGGCTTCCACCCTCGCCGCGCATTCGGTGGACACGGTACGCTCGCCACTGCCATCGCCCTCGGATGGCGACGCAGGTGCCCGTGCGGTGCTCGATGCTTCGTTCCTCGTGAAACGTGACAGGGTAGACGATCTGCGCGCAGCGCTAGGCGCGCTGGTGGAGCAGTACGAGCCGCGCGGCTTCCGATTCGAGCTCACCGGTCCGTGGCCGGCGTACCACTTCGCGCGCGCGGGCAGCTGATGGCTGGCGACGACATCGAGCCCGTATCGGACGAGGAGCGCCTCGTGCTCGGCGAGTTGCTCAATCACGTGCTGGACAAGGGCGTGGTGATCGCGGGCGACGTGACGATCTCCGTGGCGGGCGTCGACCTGATACGCGTGGGACTCTCGCTCTACCTGACCTCCGTGGAGACGCTGGAGCGCTCTCCGAGCTCGCGTGGCGATCTATCTGTACTGCCTGACTGAGCCCGGGTGCGAGCCACCGGCGGAGCTGCGCGGGCTGGCCGGGGAGGCCGTTCGCGCGGTGGCAGCCGCGGGGCGGGTGGCTGCCTGGGTGAGCGACCTTCCCGAGGGGCTGGGCCCGGCGACGACGGAGCTGGCGCGGGCGCACGATCGAGTCGTGCGCGCCGCGCTGGCGCACGAGACGCCCCTGCCGGCACGATTTGGCCAGAGCTTTGCGGGCGACGCAGCGCTGCGGCGATCGCTGGATTCCCGTACGGCAGCTCTGGAGCGCGCGCTCGAACGGGTACGCGGCGGGGTCGAGATGACGGTGCGAGTGCTTCTATCCCGGGGGTCGGGCCCCGAAACGACCGGCACTGGCCGCCCCACGCCGCCGGCCCGTGGAGGCGCCCATACGCCGGGCGAGGTGGAGGGATCTGCCGCTGCGGGGACGGGGGGGACGGGGGGGAC
>DATCXR010000515.1:0-4239 GCA_036565685.1 Gemmatimonadaceae bacterium | reverse complement strand
GATCGTGGCCGCCGCGCTCCTCACCGAGCAGCCGGTCACGCTCGAGAACGTGCCGCGAATCCGGGACGTCGAGACGCTCGTGGAGCTGGTGCGGACCCTCGGAGTCGAGATCGGCTGGAAGGCTCGCAATACGCTAGCCATCCGTGCGCGCCAGATCGGGGAGACCACGCTCGACCCGGAGCTCTGCTCGCGCATCCGCGCCTCGATCCTCCTGGCCGCTCCGCTCCTCGCCCGGCGCGGTGAGGTCACGCTCCCGCCTCCGGGCGGCGACGTCATCGGCCGCAGACGAGTGGACACGCACTTCCTCGCCCTCGAGCAGCTCGGTGCCACTTCGAGCGTCGACTCGGGATTCCGTCTCCGCGCAACGAAGCTCCGCGGCGCCGACGTTTTCCTCGACGAGCCGAGCGTCACTGCCACCGAGAACGCTCTCATGGCGGCTGCCGCCGCGGAAGGGACGACGATCCTGCGCAACGCGGCGAGCGAGCCGCACGTGCAGGATCTCGCTCGCTTCCTCGTCGCCCTCGGCGCGCGCATAGACGGAATCGGCACCAATTGCATGACCATCGAGGGCGCGCGTACGCTCGGAGGAGCAACGCATACCATCGGCCCCGATCACATCGAAGTGGGCTCCTTCATCGGACTCGCCGCCGTCACCAACGCCGCTCTCCGCATCCAGGATGCGGGCGTCGAGCATCTCCGCTCGGTGCTGATGGGCTTCGAGCGTCTCGGCGTCATCTGCCGCATCGAGGGCGACGACGTGATCGTGGATGCCGACCAGCCGCGCGACATCCGCAGCGATATGGGTGGCCACGTCCCGAAGCTCGAAGACCAGCCGTGGCCCGCGTTCCCCGCGGACCTCATGTCCATCGCGATCGTCACCGCCACGCAGTGCACGGGGATGATACTGATGCACGAGAAGATGTTCGAGTCGCGGATGTTCTTCGTGGACAAGCTCATCGCCATGGGTGCCCGCATCGTGCTCTGCGACCCGCATCGCGCCATAGTGGCAGGTCCCTCGCGCCTCCACGGCGCAACCGTGGAGTCGCCCGACATCCGCGCGGGAATGGCCATCCTCCTCGCCGCGCTCTGCGCCGAGGGCACCAGCACTATCAACAACGTGGGCCAGATCGAGCGCGGTTACGAGCGAATCGACGAGCGCCTCCGCGCCCTCGGCGCGAAGATCACCCGGGTGTCGAACGGCCGGTCGTGATTTGCAAGGCGACGAGCGGCGCATGAGCACCACGCAGGCGGGGAGTGGCCGGGCCACTGCACCGCGCACCCCACGCGAGATCGTCCCCGACCTCGAGGCGCTCGGCCTCCACGCCTTCACCACCACCCGGGCGGCGGGCACTTTCGGCACCGGCGGCAGCGACCCGGTATCCGAGGTGATGTCCCGCTGGAACGCGCTCATCGCCGAGCTCCGCCCGGTGGCGCCGCGCTTCGCCACAGCCGGCCAGGTCCACGGCAACAGCGTCGTCACCCATGGCGGCGGCTGGGAGGGATGGCTCCGCGTCGCCGCCGCCGATGGGCACCTGACCACCACGCCCGGCACCGCCTTCGCTGTCACGATCGCCGACTGCGTCCCCGTTTTCATCGCCCACCCTTCGGGCGCGATCGCTCTACTTCACTCAGGCTGGCGCGGCACTGCCGCCCATATCACCGAGCGCGCCATCACAGTCTTGCGCTCCCTGGGCCTCGCCCCCTCCGACCTCCGCCTCCACCTCGGTCCCTCCATCTGCGGCGACTGCTACGAAGTCAGCCCCGATGTCTACGCCGAGCTCACCTCCCACACCGTCCCATCCCCGACCAAGGTGGACCTCCGCTCTCTCATTGCCTCCCACGCCCGCTCCGCCGGCGTCCGCCACATCACCATCTCCCCCTTCTGCACCCGCCACGATAACGAGCTTTTCTTCTCCCACCGGGCCGGGGATGCGGGGAGGCAGGTAGCGGTCATCGCGACGAGATAGGGAGGGAGAACGAAACAGGGAACGGGAAACGGGAAACAGTTACTGCATACCACTCGCAGCCATCCCCGCGCAGGCGGGGATCCATGTCACTCGGACCGAACATGGATCCCCGCTTGCGCGAGGATGACTGCATGAGAGGCGGTTACCTGTTTCCTGTTGCCTGGCCCCTGTTTCCTTTCCCCTTTCTTTCTCCTTGACTCACCCTAACTGCAAGTCTAGATTAACCATCGGTTGCCCCGGGCAGCACTCTTTGGGGCGGAAATGTGGGGATGATGCCCCACATTTTTTGTTATTGTGGCCTGTGATTCAACGTGAAAGAAGCGCTGGAAAAGGTTGTCGCGACGGAAGTTGAGAAATTGGGATACGATCTCGTTGAGCTCCGGGTCGGGGGCTCGAGGTCGCGCCCCACGCTCGACGTTCGGATCGACCGGCGCGACGGCGAGGCGGTGACGGTGGACGATTGTGCAATCGTCTCGCGCGGCGTCGAAGCGCGGCTGGATACGGGCCACGAGGCTGGCGAACGCTACAGACTGGAGGTTTCCTCTCCGGGGGTGGAGCGGCTGCTGCGAAACGCGGCTGACTGGCGACGCTTTGCGGGGAGCCGGGTCAATTTGCTGAGCCCGGTGCTCCACGGGCGCGAGGAGGTCGAGATCGTTGGCGTCGATGAGAGCGACGGCGGCGCTTTCGCCGTGGTTCGCGACGAGCGTGGCGACGAGCAGCGAATCGCGCTGGCCGACGTGAAGGAAGCTCGGCTTGCGTTTCACTGGTAAATCGAAGAGGGATTCGAGATGGTCAGCTCCACCGACATGCTGAGTGCGATCCGCGAGATGACGAACACCAAGCAACTCGATCGCGCGGAACTGCACGGGCTGCTGCAGGACGGCATCTTCGCCGCCCTGGCGAAGAAGTACGGCCCAACGGTCCAGGCCGAGGTCGAGATTGATGAGGAGCGTGGCGCCATCCGGATCGTCCGTCTCCGCACCGTCGTCGCCGAGGTTACCGACCCCAGCCGCGAGATCTCGCTCGAGGAGGCGCGTTTCTACGACGAGGGCTTCGAGGTCGGCGACCAGATGGAGGAGCCGATCGACTTCGCCGATTTCGGCCGCACCGCGGCGCAGGCCGCCAAGCAGCGTATCATCCAGCGCGTGAGAGAGCGTGAGCGTACCCGCATCCGCGACGAGTTCGCGGGACGCGTGGGCGACCTCCTGTCGGGCGAGGTTCAGCAGATCGAGCGCGGCAAGCTGGTCGTCATGCTCAACCGCTTCCGCGAGGCGGAGGCGATCATGCCATATCGCGAGCAGAACCACCGCGAGCACTTCCACCAGGGAGAGCCGATGCGCGCGGTCCTGAAGCGCATCGAGGAGACCCCCAAGGGGCCGCGGCTCATCCTGAGCCGCGCCGACGGCATGTTCGTCCAGGCGCTCTTCAAGCTCGAAGTCCCCGAGATCCAGCAGGGCATCGTCGAGATCCGCGCGGTGGCCCGCGAGGTGGGGAGCCGTACCAAGATCGCCGTCTTCTCGCGCGACGATTCCATTGACCCTGTGGGCGCCTGCGTGGGGCTCAAAGGCTCGCGTGTGCAGGCGGTGGTGAACGAGCTGGGCGGCGAGCGAATCGACATCGTCCCCTGGTCGTCCGACCCTGAGCGCTTCGCGAAGATGGCGCTCGCGCCCGCTCGCGTGGCGCGGGTCTTCAGCGATCCGGCCGCGCACACGATCCAGGCGGTGGTGGACGAAGACCAGCTCTCGCTCGCTATCGGCCGCAACGGTCAGAACGTGCGTCTCGCCTCCGAGCTCACCGAGTGGAAGATCGACCTCTACTCCAGCCGCGAGTGGCTCGAGCGCGGTGGGGAAACGCCGCTCTTCGCGCCGCTCCCCGAGGAAGAGGCCGAAGCGGCAGATGTTCGGCTCTCCGAGATCGGTGGACTCGGTCCGGCGACGGTTGCTGTTCTCGAGGAGGCGGGATATCGGACTTTCAACGATATCATAGACCTCGAGCGCGAGGACCTCATGCGACTCCCCGGGATCGCCTCGGAAGAAGCGGACCGGATCATGGCGCTCCTCGACGAGCTGACCACCGACGACGAGTCGGGACCCGATAGCGGCCGCGAAGTCAGCGCATCCGGTGGCGCCTCGGAGCTCGGCGCGAGCGACGATCTGGCGGCGGCGGGTGGTGACGAGAGGGACGAGGACGGGGAAGTGGGTGGTGCGGAGGATGTCCGGGAGACGCCGGCTTAAGTGGACGCGATGTCCGAGCGCAGGCTGCTGGGCCTGCT
>DATCXR010000513.1:0-7998 GCA_036565685.1 Gemmatimonadaceae bacterium | reverse complement strand
TGGCTCGCCGCGCTGGCCAGCCGTACTCGACACGAAGACCAGGCGGCCGCCGTCGGATATCGTGCGCGCTGCTGCGCGACCCGTGTAGTACATGGACGCCACGTTCTGCGCCATCGTGAATTCCCAGCGGCTCTCCGGCATCTCAGCGAGAGGGATGTCGTCCACCGGCCAGACTCCCGCGTTGGCTACGAAGAGGTCCAGGCCGCCGAACTCGCGTGCCGCTCGCTCGAAGAGCGCCTCCGCCCCTTCGCGCGTGGCGATGTCGGCTGACTGGGCGAACGCGCGCACGCCGCGCGCGGCAGCCTGTCGCACTACATCGGCGGCATCCGCCTCGCGACTGCGGTAGCCGATCCCAACGTCCGCGCCGCATTCGGCGAGGAGAAGCGCCGTGGCGGCGCCGATGCCGCGCGAGCCGCCGGTCACCAGAGCGCGCTTCCCACGTAGCGAAATCATCCAGTGCTCTCCGTCCCTGAGTTCAGTGTGCGCGCGCCGGGCGAGCGGCGCCGGGCCCCGTCCCTACTTTCTACCGCTGAAGATCTCCTTGAGTCGCCCTAGCATCCCGCGGTCCACGTGCGGGATGGGAGCCACCGGGAGGAGCGGCTGCCCCTCGAGAAGCCGCTCCGCGTTGGTGTGAGTGAGTAGCTCCGCCTGTTCCGGCGCGCCTATCTCGATCAGCCAGCGCCGCGCCGCGCCCAGCGAGCGACGGTCGCCATGGTTGTCGCTCGCCATGCAGTCCACCAGCCCTTCCTCCAGGAGCTCGCGCGCGAAGCGGCACATCGGCGCATTTCCGAAGATCATCACCGCGTCCATCTGGATCACTGCGCCAACGCTGCGCCAGTCGAGCACCTGGCGCGCCGTCGCTCCGTAATAGCGTTCCGGGTGCGCCAGCACGGGGATCACCCCGCTCATCGAGATGCGAAGGAGCTCCTGTGTCGCGCCGGGCGGCACGTTCATTCTCGGAAACTCCACCAACGCCGCATCCGACCCGGCCAGGTGAAGCTCGCGGCGGGTGAGGTCGATTCCCGGAGCGTCGAGCATGATCTCCCACCCCTGGCGCAGCACCGGCTTGGGAGGCGCGTGCTCCACCAGCCGGGCAAGTATGTCCGCGTAGCGCTCTACGGGAGCGCGCGCGGCGTCGGTGGCCCTGAGATGCGGCGTGCACACGAGCAGGTCCACGCCAGAGCGTCCGAAGCGCTGCAGCACTGGGACGGACACTTCGATGGACGGCGATCCGTCGTCCACGCCCGGCAGGAGGTGCGAGTGGATGTCTATCACGCGCGCGCGGCGTGAGCCAGACCCGACACGAGACTCGGGCCGAGCTCCTCGAACAGAGTTCCCACCACCACGAAGTCAGCTCCCGCATCGCGCGCTACGCGCACTCCTTCCGGCGTGCGTATCCCACCGCCCACGAAGAGCGGCCCGGCGGTAGCTCCCCGCGCGGCGGATATCGAGCCAGGCGCCACCGCGCGATTCGCGCCGCTCCCGGCGTCCAGATATGTCGCCTGCATCCCGATCAGCGATGCTGCACGCACGTGTGCCGCCACCAGCTCCGGTCTGTCGGCCGGAAGTGGACGCGTCTGACTCACCGACTCCACCGTGGTCACTGCGCCACCGTCGACGAGGCAGTAGGCGGTGCTGATCACTTCCACCTGCGGATTGCGTTCGATGAACGGCACTGCGCGGACGTGCTCCTCGATGAGATACTGCGGATTGCGACCCGACACGAGCGAGAGGAAGAGCAGAGCATCCACCTCGGGAGTGAGCTGCGTGGCGGTCGCCGGGAATTGCAGGAGCGGAATGTCCGGCGCGGCGACCTTGAGCGCGCGCGCCACGGCGGAGCTTTCGCCGGATTCCGCACCGAAGCTGGTCCCCAACAGTAGGACGCCGACCCCCTCGCCCACGGCACGGCGCGCCATCTCCGCTGCGGCGGCCGGCGTGGTACGCACCGGATCCACCAGTATCGCCAGCCCGCCGATCCGCCCGCTCCCGCCCATCACCGGGCCGCGTCCGCCGGCCACCTCGCCGTCGGCCCTGCAGAGACGGTCGAGTACCTTCACGGGCTTCCCTCCGCCGCGAGCGCACCGAATGCGCGCATGGCCGATTCCGCGAGCGAGCCGATAGCGTCGGGATCCTCGGCGGCGAGCTCGAAGGCGTACGTCACCAGCGCATCGGCCGCCAACAGATCGCGCGCCACCCTTCGCTCCTCCGCATCGCCCCCAGGAGCCGCGGAGAGGAGCGATGCCGCTGCTGCCAGTAATTCATCGTGCGTCTGCCCCGCGCCCTCTTCCACGTCGTGGTCGAGCACCGGAGCGAGCGCCGCGCGTATCCTCTTCTCCAGCGCCTCGGGAGGCCTCGGCGTGCGGGCGTCGAGCCACTCCGAGAGCTTCACGACGCGGGCGCCAGCGCCGCGCGAATCACCTCCGGTGCCGCGGCTATCGCCTCCGGAAGACGACCTGCATCCGGGATCCCCGCCTGTGCCATGTGCGCCTTACCGCCGCCACGGCCACCGACGCGCGAGGCGATCTCGCCCACCAGCTTGTCCGCTCTCAGCCCTCGTTCGCGAAGATCGTCGGTCACCACCACGAGCAGCACGTTCTTCCCGCCTTCCAGCGAAGAGGCAAGGACGCCGACACCCGAGCCGAGTCGCTCGCGGAGCGTGTCCCCCATGGTCTGCAGCTCGCGCACGTCGCCAGCCGAGACCTGCCCCGCGGCGATGCGGGCGCCATCAGCGCGCTCCGCCTGCCCGACGAGCGACCCGATCTGGTCCCCGGGCCCGCCACCACCGCGCAGCATCTCGTCCACGCGCTTCTGGAGCGAGCGCCGCTCGTCGAGTAGCGAGTGGACCCGCCGCTCCACCCCATCCACCGGGGCGCGCACCAGCTCGGCGAGGCGATGCAGCCGCTGCTCCTCCGCGCGTATGTACTCGTACGCACCCGGGCCGGTGAGCGCTTCGATGCGTCGCACGCCAGCCGCGAGACCCGTCTCGCTCACGATCTTGAAGAGCGCGATCTGACCCGTGTTCCGCGTGTGCGTCCCGCCGCAGAGCTCGAGCGAGAGACCCGGGATCCCGACCATGCGCACGATATCTCCGTACTTCTCGCCGAAGAGCGCCATCGCGCCCGAGGCCACCGCCTCCTCGTACGGCTTCTCGCGCACCACGAGGTCGATGTCGGCCCAGATGCCGCGGTTCACCCACTCCTCGATCTCGGAGAGCTGATCGGCGGTGAGGGGACCGTGATGCGTGAAGTCGAAGCGCAGTCGGTCGGGCGCCACCAGCGATCCGGCCTGATGCACGTGCTCTCCGAGCACGGCGCGCAGCGCAGCGTGCAGCAGATGCGTGGCGGTATGGTTGCGCTCAGTGTCGCGCCGCCGCTGGGTCGGAACCGTCGCGGTCACGGGCCCGAGAGCAAGCTCCCCTTCCACGCGTCCAACCGCGGCATTGATGCCGTGAACCTTGCGCACATCGGTGACGTCCATCCGCCACCCGCTGCCGCTTATCTCGCCCACATCCGAGATCTGTCCACCCGACTCGGCGTAGAACGGAGACTCGCGAAGCACGACTGCCACCTGACCGTCGGCGAGACGCCGTGCGGCAACCGCCTCCGTACCTACCTCGAGCACGTCGTAGCCCACGAAGCGCGACCCGGAGGGCTCGGAATCGAACACGTCCACCTGGCCCTGCCACGCGCCGATGTCCGCCAGCTCGTCACCGCCTACCGTTATTTCGCGCGAGCGGCGCTCCGCGCGCGACTGCTCCCGCTGCGCCGCGAGCGCGCGGTCGAAGCCGTCGATGTCGACCGTGTAGCCGCGCTCGCCCGCCATCAGCTGCGTCAGATCGATCGGGAAGCCGAAGGTGTCGTAAAGACGGAAGGCATCCTCGCCCGAGATCGTCCCGCGCAGCTGCTGTGAGCCCTGCGTGGACTTCGCGGGAGCGAGCTGGTCGAAGCGCTGCATCCCGTCGCCGATCGTCGCAAGGAAGCGCTCCTCTTCGGCGCGGGTGGTTTCGATGATGAGCGAGGCGCGCTGACGAAGCTCGGGGTAGACATCGCCCATCGTTTCGATCACCTTCGCCGCGATGTCCACGAGCGTCGGCTCGCTCCGACCCAGGAGCCAGGCGTGCCGCACGGCGCGACGCAGGATCCTGCGCAGCACGTAGCCGCGCCCCTCGTTGGCCGGGAAAACCCCGTCGGCTATGAGAAAGGCGACGGCGCGCGCATGGTCGGCCAGCACTCTGAACGAGGCTGGTTCGACGCTCCCCCTGCCGGCGCGCGACCCGCGAGCCGCGGTCCCACGCTGATCACCGGTGGAGCTCGTCGCACCGGTCGCGAAATCCGTGTACGGCTCGCCCACCAGCTCTTCGACTCGAGAGATGAGCGGGAGAAAAAGATCGGTGTGGTAGTTGGAAGTGACCCGCTGGAGCACCGCGGCGATTCGCTCCAGCCCGGCGCCCGTGTCCACCGAAGGAGCGGGGAGCGGGATCATTTCGCCGCTCGGCTGCCGGTCGTACTGCATGAAGACCAGGTTCCAGATCTCGAGGAAGCGACCCGCTTCGGCGCCTTCGACGAAGGCATCGAGCGAGAACTCGCCGCGCTCGGTGTCAGTCCACTCGCCCGCGGCGCCGGGCGGGAACGCCCAGTCGCGCGCGACGTGCGCGAGGTCCACGTAGATCTCCGAGCACGGCCCGCAGGGACCCGTGTCGGCCATCTGCCAGAAATTGTCGCGGTCGCCCAGCGAGTAGATGCGCGAGTCGGGAAGGCCCGCGATCTCGCGCCACAGTAGTCGCGCCTCATCGTCGGACTCGTGCACCGTGACACGCAGGAGGCCCGGATCGATCCCGAGGTCGCGGGTGACGAAATCCCAGGCGAAGCCGATCGCCTCGCGCTTGAAGTAGTCGCCGAAGGAAAAATTCCCGAGCATCTCGAAGAAGGTGTGGTGTCGGGCGGTGTGCCCCACCTGCTCGAGATCGTTGTGCTTCCCTCCCGCTCTCACGCACTTCTGGGCGGTGGTGGCGCGTCGGCCGTGCGCCGGATTCTCCTGTGCCAGAAAGATGCGCTTGAACTGCACCATCCCCGCGTTGGTGAACAGCAGCGTGGGGTCGTCGCGGGGGACGAGCGACGAGCTGGGAAGAACGGCGTGGCCGTGCCGTTCGAAGAAAGCGAGGAATCGTTGGCGAATCTCGGAAGCGCGCATAGTGCAACAATATACCGGCGCCCATCAGCGTATGAAACGGGCGCCAGCGAGCTGGTAGTGGCAGGTTCCGTCAATCGGCGTCGAGCATGCGGTCCATCACGCGACGGATATCATCCGAATCATAGCCGCGGCGCGCGAGGAACTCATACAGCCGGCGTCGTCTGGTGGGCGCGTCCTCCTTCTCGAGGGAGCGCAGCTTCCGGGCGGCGACGCGTTCCAGAATCGCGTCGCTGTCAACGTCGTCTTCCGCCAGCGCATCAGCGATCGCTTCGTCGGCCACATCCCTCGCGACGCCGCGCTTCGCCAGCTCGGCCTGGAGCCGACGACGAGAGAAGCCGGGCCCTACGATCTTCGCATGCGAGTACTGGCGGGCGTACGACGCGTCGTCGAGCAGGCCCATGGCGGTGAGACGCTCGAGAGCATGGTCGACGTTCGCGGCCTCCTCTCCTTTCCGCAGAAGCGCGTTTCGCAGCTCGCGCGTGGCACGCCCACGGAAGGCAAGCATATCGAGCGCGCGGTCGAAGGTGCGGAGTCTGGCCGCCTCCACGGCGACCGAGTCGGCGAGGCGGTCGTCGTACTCCGTTCCCACGTGAAGGCGGAGGCGCTCGATCGCATCGAGGGAGAGCACGCCGACCGATTTGCCGTCGACCAGGATGTCGAAGCGGCCCTCGCGCCTGGGACTGGGCGTGACGGCGGTAATGAGTGGCATCTGCTTGATCCAGTTCTCGGGCAATGGCCGGAAAGACAGACGCCGAGAGGAGGAGCCGCGAGAACGGGGCAGTTTCCGGGTGCCCCAGATTTCAGCGTTCCACCCCTCGGCATCAGTCCATCGCCGAGCACGTGCGAGTTGTACTACTCTTCGACCGGCTCGGCCTGTCCGTTCGACTCGACGGCCTTGGAGATACCGAGCACTCCTTTGACCTTCTCTTCGATCTCCGCCATCATGGCCGGGTTATCCTTGAGGAACATCTTGGCGTTCTCGCGCCCCTGACCGATCCGCTGGCCGTTGTAGCTGTACCAGGCGCCGGACTTGTCGATGATGTTCGCCTCGGACCCGATGTCCACGAGAAGCGAGGTGTGGCTGATCCCTTCGGCGTACATGATGTCGAACTCGGCCTGCTTGAAGGGAGGTGCCACTTTATTCTTTACGACCTTCACGCGGACGTGCGATCCGGTCACGTCGTCCTTTTCCTTGACCGGCCCGATCCGCCGGATGTCGAGGCGCACCGAAGCGTAGAACTTGAGCGCCTTGCCACCGGTGGTGGTTTCCGGGTTGCCGAACATTACACCGATCTTCTCGCGGAGCTGATTGATGAAGATCACGGAAGTCTTGGAGCGGGCGATGGCACCAGTGAGCTTCCGCAGCGCCTGGCTCATGAGCCGGGCCTGCAATCCCACGTGCGAATCACCCATGTCTCCCTCGATCTCCGCCTTGGGGACGAGTGCGGCGACCGAGTCGATTACCACTACATCCACGGCGCCAGAGCGGACGAGGATCTCGCAGATCTCGAGCGCCTGCTCACCGGTGTCGGGCTGCGAAACGAGAAGACTCTCGACGTCTACGCCAAGCTTGGCAGCGTATTCGGTATCGAGCGCATGCTCCGCGTCGATGTAGGCAGCGACGCCACCGGCGCGCTGCGCGTTGGCCACGACGTGTAGGCAGAGGGTGGTCTTGCCGCTCGACTCGGGTCCGTAGATCTCGGTGACACGTCCGCGCGGGATGCCGCCCACGCCGATCGCCGAGTCGAGGTTGATGGCACCGGTGGGGATCGAGTCTACGCGCACGCGCGCGGTATCGGAGCCCATCTTCATGATCGATCCCTTGCCGCAGCTCTTTTCGATCTGCGCGATGGCCAGATTCAGTGCCTTTTTCTTGTCGTCCTGGATGCTGGAGACAGCCATGCTAGTCCGCTCTGCGCTGAAACGTGAAACTACCCCTTGATCTGGCCGTGCCGAGGGAATCTACCTCGATTCCCGACAATTCCCAGACCCGAATAAAATACGAAAGGTAGGCTCCGGAGTCAAGCCTTCCAGGGGAGGGAGAAGGCGTTCTCGACGTGCCGAATCCGGGCACGCTCGCCCTCGATTAGTACCCCTACAACGTCGAATCGATACGTGTGTTCCGACGATCCGAAGCGCGAGATCCAGACTCGGGCGGAGCGCACTAACTCCCTTTGTTTCCGCCAGTTGACCGCTTCGATCGGATGTCCGAAATCGGCTCCCCTGCGCGCCTTGACCTCCACGAACGCCACCGCCCCGCCCCGCTCCACTACCAGGTCGAGGTCGCGGTGCCCGCTCCTGTACCGCTTCGCGAGCACCCGCCACCCCCGCTCCACCAGCCACCGCTCCGCTATCCGCTCGCCCAGCTTCCCGAGCCCCTGCCGGTCGTTTGACATGGGGGCCAAGATGGGGGGCGGCCGCTGGGGAGCATCATCGAAAGTTCTGCCTGCGGATCAATTTTTGGCGCGCCTCTGGGAGCTCGTCTCGAGGGCCGGGTTCATCGCGCGGACCTGCGCACGCGGAGGTCGCGGAGGGGTAAAGAGAGAGCGCGGAGAAAGTCCTGCGCTAGCAGCCATCGGGTTCGTGAGACGTGCTGCATCGCGGAAGCCCACTCCCTCGCGGAAAGAAATCGCGGAGATCGCGGAGGAGCGCGGAGAACGCGGAGGGGAACTGCACAGGGAGTCAGGCTACCAACCGCAAGGGGCAGAAAAGAAAAAAAGGGGAACTGCTCCCTCACCTCTGGTTCTGCCCGCGTGGGCAGGACCCGATGAGTGGGAGCGGTTCCCCTTCAGAGCCCTTGCTCAGAGA